>CAIMSP010000154.1 GCA_903844215.1 uncultured beta proteobacterium
CAAGCGTACCTGGTTCCGAGTCTTTGAGTTCATTGGATATATTTTCCAGCCGGAGGCCCGCTCCTTTATGGGCCAGCCCCCAATGGTCAAATGATGACGTCCTAAAAGACCGTGGGCCAAAAGTGGGCCAGAAATGGGCCAAATCTGGGCCAGAAAGCAAAACGCCCGCATGTAGTGGGCGTTGAGATCAAGTAAGTCCTTGATTTTATTGGTTGCGCGAGAAGGATTTGAACCTCCGACCTTTGGGTTATGAGCCCAACGAGCTACCAGACTGCTCCATCGCGCGGTAAGCTTGAATTATACCTTATTTGGCTTCTTCGACTGCGTCCGTCGCGACGGCAGCAGGACGATCAACCAGTTCGACCAAGGCCATGGGTGCATTGTCACCGACGCGGTAACCCATCTTCAAAATGCGGGTGTAGCCGCCGGGACGGGCCTTGAAACGTGGCCCGAGGTCGTTGAACAACTTGACGACGCTGTCGCGGTCACGCAGGCGGTCAAACGCCAGACGGCGGTTGGCGAGCGTGGCCTCTTTGGCCAGGGTAATCATGGGTTCAACCACGCGGCGAAGTTCCTTCGCCTTGGGCAAGGTGGTCTTGATGACTTCGTGCTCGATGAGCGAGTTCATCATGTTGCGCAGCATCGCCAGGCGGTGCTCGCTGGTGCGATTGAGTTTACGTAGTCCGTGTCCGTGACGCATGGTGCTTTCCTTTATTTATTAAAAAAGGCAGCCGTATCAGGTACTGCCCTTGCACTGAGCCCGATTCATCGGGGCTCTTATTCTATCAACGCTTATCCAAGCCGGCTGGCGGCCAGTTTTCCACCTTCAGGCCCAAGGTCAGACCGCGCGAAGCCAAGACTTCCTTGATTTCGTTGAGCGACTTGCGACCCAGATTCGGGGTCTTGAGCAACTCGTTTTCGGTGCGCTGAATCAGGTCGCCGATGTAATAGATGTTTTCCGCCTTAAGGCAGTTGGCCGAGCGAACCGTGAGTTCGAGCTCGTCCACTGGACGCAGCAGAATCGGATCAAACTGCGTGCTGCCACGTGGGCTCGGTGCATCAAACGCAGCCAGTTCACTGCCTTCGAGCTGGGCGAAGACGGCCAGTTGTTCCACCAAAATCTTGGCCGAAGAACGCACGGCATCTTCAGCGCTGATGGCGCCGTTGGTCTCGATTTCGATCACCAGCTTGTCCAGGTCGGTACGCTGCTCAACGCGGGCGCTTTCCACCGTGTAGCTCACGCGCTTGACGGGGGAGAACGAGGCGTCCAGCACGATGCGGCCGATGGACTTGCTTGGCTCGTCGCCATAGCGGCGCATGGTACCGGGAACATAGCCCCGGCCCTTTTCAATCTTGATGCGCATGTCGAGTTTGCCGCCTGCAGACAGGGTGGCAATCACGTGCTCAGGATTGATGATCTCGACGTCGTGCGGTGTCTGAATATCAGCTGCCGTGACAACGCCTTCGCCATCTTTGCGCAGGCTCAGCGTGACTTCGTCGCGGTTGTGCAGTTTGAAAACCACACCCTTGAGGTTCAACAAGATGTTGACGACGTCTTCTTGCACGCCATCGATGGACGAGTACTCGTGGAGCACGCCGGCAATCGTGACTTCGGTGGCGGCGTGTCCAACCATGGACGACAGCAAGACCCGGCGCAGGGCATTGCCCAGCGTGTGGCCATAGCCGCGCTCGAACGGTTCCAGAGTCACTTTCGCCCGGTTCAGAGCGAGTTGCTCGACGTTGATGGCTTTGGGTTTCAACAAATTTGTTTGCATGCAGAATTCCTATCAATACCCCCGGCTCGTTACACCAGTAAGGCAAATGAAGTGCCTGACGCGCAGTGCCCCGCGAATCAGGTACGAGTTCAAATGAAACTAAAGACTATCAGCGCGAATACAACTCGACGATCAGCGATTCATTGATGTCAGCGGCGAATTCGTCCCGATCAGGAACCTTCTTGAACACGCCTTCAGACTTGGCCAGATTGACTTCAACCCAGGCTGGCAAGCCCACTTGGGTGGCCAATTGCAGGGCTTCGGCAATGCGAACCTGGTTCTTCGACTTCTCGCGCACCGACACCACGTCGCCCACCTTGACCAGGTAGGAAGGAATGTTCACGCTGCCGCCGTTGACAGTGATCGCCTTGTGCGACACGAGCTGACGTGCTTCGGCGCGCGTCGAGCCGAATCCCATGCGGTACACCACATTGTCCAGGCGCGATTCCAACAAGAACAACAGGTTTGCACCGGTATTGCCCTTGCGCTTGTCGGCCTCTTCAAAGTAGCGGCGGAACTGACGTTCCAGCACGCCGTACATGCGCTTGACCTTTTGCTTTTCGCGCAGGTGAATGCCGTAGTCAGATGTACGCGCACCAGAAGTGCGGCCATGTTGACCGGGCTTGGAATCGAACTTGACCTTGTCGCTGATCGAGCGGCGGGCGCTCTTGAGGAACAGGTCGGTGCCTTCACGGCGGGATAGTTTGGCCTTAGGGCCTAGGTAACGTGCCACTTGAATGTCTCCATAGTTTCATCTGCCGCAAGGATTGCTTGCGGGAGCCAGCAACGCACAGTCGCTGGCGGTGGGCTTGGTTGAGAAAATTAGATGCGACGACGCTTTTGCGGGCGGCAGCCGTTGTGCGGCACAGGCGTCACGTCGGCAATCGACGTGATGCGGATGCCCAGGGCACCCAGGGCACGCACGGAGGAATCGCGTCCCGGGCCGGGGCCCTTGATTTCGACGTCCAGGTTCTTGATGCCTTGTTCCATGGCAGCGCGACCGGCCACCTCGGATGCCACCTGAGCAGCAAACGGTGTGGACTTGCGTGAGCCCTTGAAACCCTGGCCACCCGACGATGCCCAGGACAGCGCGTTGCCCTGGCGGTCGGTGATCGTGATGATGGTGTTGTTGAAGGAAGCGTGCACGTGTGCCACTCCGTCAGCCACATTCTTGCGAACTTTCTTGCGAACGCGCTGTGCGGCGTTATTTGCGGGTGCTTTTGCCATGGGGGTCTCTCAATCCGATTTATTTCTTCAACGACTGTGCTGCCTTGCGCGGTCCCTTGCGGGTGCGGGCATTCGTGCGGGTACGCTGGCCGCGCATGGGCAGACCACGACGGTGGCGAAAGCCACGATAACAGCCGATGTCCATCAAACGCTTGATGTTCATGGTGGTTTCACGGCGCAAATCGCCCTCGATCGTGAACTGCGCGATCTGGTCGCGAATTTTTTCCAGATCACCATCCGTCAGATCTTTGATCTTCTTGGAGTACTCAATACCGCATGCTTCGCAAATCTTGCGAGCGCGTGTACGTCCAATACCGAAAATGGCGGTCAAGCCAATCTCCGAATGCTTTTGTGGTGGAATATTAATACCAGCGATACGTGCCATGATGGTCCTCTAAAACTCTTGCAATCAGCCTTGGCGCTGTTTGTGACGTGGGTCTGTACAGATCACGCGGACAACGCCCTTGCGACGGATGATCTTGCAGTTGCGGCAAATTTTCTTTACCGAAGCCGAAACTTTCATTTCATTCTCCTAAAAACTCAAACTCGATTCCAGACCTACTTGGCCCGGAACACAATACGCGCCCGAGACAGGTCGTAGGGCGTCAATTCCACCGTGACCTTGTCGCCTGGGAGAATCCGGATGTAATGCATGCGCATTTTTCCAGAGATATGACCCAGGACAACGTGTCCATTTTCCAGCTTCACACGAAACGTCGCGTTCGGTAGATTTTCAACTACCTCGCCCTGCATCTGAATGACATCATCTTTGGACATGTCGATCAGTTACCCAGTGAAGTCTTGAAATTCGCCTTCTTCAGCAGAGACTCGTACTGCTGAGACATCATGTAGTTTTGCACCTGCGCCATAAAGTCCATCGTGACCACCACGATGATCAGCAGCGAGGTACCGCCAAAGTAGAACGGCACGTTGTAGCGCAGCGTCAGAAATTCCGGCACCAGGCAGACGAAGGTCACATAGATCGCGCCGGCCAAGGTCAAGCGGGTAAGAATCTTGTCAATGTACTTGGCGGTCTGCTCACCAGGACGAATGCCGGGAACAAAAGCGCCGCTCTTCTTCAGATTGTCCGCCGTCTCGCGGCTATTGAACACCAAGGCCGTATAGAAGAAGCAGAAGAAAATAATGGCGCTGGCATAGAGCAGCGTGTACACGGGCTGACCAGGCGCCACGGTGGCGGCGACATCCTTCAGGAAGCGCATCACCCAGCTGGCACTGTCGCCACTGCCAAACCAACCAGCAGCCGTGGCCGGCAGCAGGATGATGGAGGAGGCAAAGATAGGAGGAATCACGCCAGCCATGTTCAGTTTGAGCGGCAGGTGCGAAGCCTGTCCACCGTAAACCTTGTTGCCCACCTGACGGCGTGCATAGTTGACCAAAATCTTGCGCTGACCGCGCTCTACAAAGACCACGAAATACGTCACACCCATCACGATGGCGACCACCAGGATCGCCACCAGGATGCTCATGGCTCCGGTGCTCACCAGTTCGAGCAGTCCGCCGATGGCATTGGGCAAGCCCGCAGCGATACCGGCAAAGATGATGATGGAGATGCCGTTACCCAAGCCGCGTTCGGTGATTTGTTCCCCCAGCCACATCAGGAACATGGTTCCGGCGGTCAGGCTCACCATTGCGGTAACGCGAAAGCCAAAACCGGGAGCCATCACCAGACCGGCGGCGCTTTCCAGCGCAAAGGCAATGCCCAGCGACTGAAACATGGCCAAGCCCAGCGTGCCGTAGCGGGTGTATTGGGTGATCTTGCGACGACCTGCTTCGCCCTCTTTCTTCATCTGCTCCATCGTCGGCACGACGTAGGTCAGCAGCTGCATCACGATGGATGCGGAAATGTAGGGCATGATTCCCAGGGCAAACACCGTGAAGCGCGACAGCGCGCCGCCAGAGAACATATTGAACAAACTCAATATGCCGCCTTGCTGGCCCTTGAACAGCTGCTGGAGCTGATCCGGGTTGATGCCAGGAACAGGAATGTGCGCCCCCACGCGGTACACGACCAGCGCCAACAACAAGAAGACGAGCCGACGACTCAGGTCGCCATACTTGCCTGTTTTTGCGATTTGAGCTGAACCAGTTGCCACGCGTTTTTCTTTCAAAAGGAAAAATTAAGCGACGCTTCCGCCAACAGCTTCCAGTGCCGCCTTGGCACCTGCTGTTGCACCCACACCGGTGAGCTTGATCGCGATCGTGATCTTGCCGGTGTTGATGACCTTGACCACGCGGGCCATCTCTTTGACGAGACCGGCCGCTTTGAGCGTCAACATGTCGACTTCAGCTGCGCCGAGCTTTTCCAGCGAGGTGAGCGTGACTTCGGCGTTGTACTTGAGCGTGGTGGACTTGAAACCGCGCTTTGGCAAACGGCGTTGCAAAGGCATCTGACCGCCTTCGAAACCGACCTTGTGGTAACCACCGGCACGTGACTTCTGACCCTTGTGACCACGACCTGCGGTCTTGCCGATGCCCGAGCCGATACCGCGTCCCACACGACGCTTGTAGTGCTTGGCGCCATCAGCCGGCTGGATGCTATTGAGTTCCATCATCTTCCTTTTTAGTTGAGGGGCCTGCCGCTTTGCGCAAGGCGCTGGCCGGTCCCACAATCAATTTTTATCAGAGCACTTTGACCAGGTAGCTGATCTTGTTGATCATGCCGCGCACGTCAGGCGTATCCACCAATTCCTTGGTGCTGTTGATCTTGCGCAGACCCAGTCCACGCACGGTTGCCCGGTGCGATTCCTTGCAGCCAATGGGGCTACGAACCAGTTGAACTTTTACGGTTTGTTGTGTCGTCATGGTGAAGCTCCCGGTTAAACGAAGAGTTCTTCAACGGTCTTGCCGCGCTTGGCCGCCACATCCGCTGGAGTTGTGGAGTGACGCAATGCGTCGAGCGTGGCGCGAACCATGTTGTAGGGGTTGCTCGATCCATGGCTTTTGGCCACGATATCGGTGATGCCGATGACTTCAAAGACAGCGCGCATGGGACCGCCAGCAATGATGCCCGTGCCCTTGGGGGCCGGCGCCATCATGACATTCGCAGCACCGTGATGACCCATCACCTGGTGGTGAATGGAACCATTGCGCAAATTGACCTTGATCAGATTGCGGCGTGCTTCTTCCATGGCCTTCTGCACAGCAGCTGGCACTTCCTTGGATTTGCCCTTGCCCATGCCGACGCGCCCGTCGCCGTCACCCACCACGGTGAGTGCCGCGAAACCGAGAATACGACCACCCTTGACCACCTTGGTCACGCGGTTGATCGCGATCATCTTTTCGCGCATGCCGTCTTCAGGACCTGCAGCGGCTTTACCCTGCATTTTTGCTTGAACTTTTGCCATTTTGTTTTCCGTTCCGCTTAGAACTGCAAGCCGCCCGCACGGGCTGCGTCGGCCAAAGCCTTGACGCGACCGTGGTACGCAAAACCTGAGCGATCAAATGCCACTTTCTCTACACCAGCGGCCTTCGCTTTTTCAGCGATAAGCGTGCCAATGGCCGTTGCAGCAGCGGTGTTGCCACCCTTGCCTGATCCGCCCAGCGACGCACGAATGGTCGCGTCGGCGGTCGATGCTGCTGCCAGCACCTTGGAGCCGTCGCCAGAGATGACGCTGGCGTAAATGTGTAAGTTGGTGCGGTTCACGGTCAAACGGGCCACACCCTGGATCGCGATGCGAATACGGGTTTGGCGTGAACGACGCAGACGCTGCTCTTTTTTGGTCAACATGATGCTGCCCCTTACTTCTTCTTGGTTTCTTTGATCGTGATCTTCTCGTCCGAATAACGAATACCCTTGCCCTTGTAGGGCTCCGGTGGTCGAATCGCACGGATCTCGGCGGCAACCTGGCCAACGCGTTGGCGGTCAGCACCCTTGATCAGGATTTCTGTCGGGGTCGGTGTTGCCACCGTGATCCCTGCAGGCATTTCCTTGTCAACGGGATGCGAGTAACCCACGGTCAGGTTCAGCTTGGAGCCCACGGCTTGCGCCTTGTAGCCCACGCCGACCAGACTGAGCTTCTTCTCGAAACCCTTGGTCACGCCGACCACCATGTTGTTCACCAGTTGGCGCATGGTGCCGCTCATTGCGTCGGCTTCGCGGGAGTCGTTTGCGGGTGCAAAGCTCAGCTTGCCAGCGTCGTTGGTGATGGTCACCAGTTTGTTCTGCGTCAGGTGCAGGGCGCCGCCCGTTCCCTTGACACTGATCTGATCTTCCTTGATCGACACATCCACGCCAGCGGGGATGGTGACAGGCATTTTTCCTACTCGGGACATTTCAGTTTCTCCTCACGTCTGCCGCTTACGCCACGTAGCAAAGAACTTCACCACCGACACCGGTAGCGCGCGCTTTGCGATCGGTCATCACACCCTGGGGCGTGGTGACAATGGCGACGCCCAAGCCATTCTTGACTTGTGGAATGGCGTCGCGGCCTTTGTACACACGCAAGCCGGGACGGCTCACGCGCTCGATACGTTCGATCACGGGGCGACCCGCGTAGTACTTCAAGGTGATTTCGAGTTCGGACTTGCCGCCTTCGGTTTTGACCTGGAAGCCATCGATATAACCTTCGTCCTTCAGCACCTGCGCAATAGCCGCCTTCACTTTGGAAGATGGCAACGATACGGTGGCTTTGGCCACCATTTGCGCATTGCGGATTCGCGTCAGCAAGTCGGCAATGGGATCACTCATGCTCATGTTTAATCTCTCCTACCTTGCTTACCAGCTGGCCTTGACCATGCCGGGAATATCCCCAGCAAAAGCCATTTCGCGAATCTTGGCGCGTGCCAATCCGAACTGACGGAATGTTCCACGCGGACGACCCGTGATCGCGCAACGGTTGCGTTGGCGCGTCGGGTTGGCGTTGCGCGGCAGCTTCTGCAGGCCCAGACGGGCTGCAGCACGCTCTTCGTCGCTACGCTTAATATCACTTGCAATGCCTTTGAGTTCCGCGTGTTTCTTCGCGTACTTGGCAACCAATTTATCTCGTTTGAGCTCGCGCTCGATCAAAGCCATCTTAGCCACGCGTCACCTCAGTTCTTGAAAGGGAAACGGAAGCCGGTGAGGAG
This sequence comes from uncultured beta proteobacterium, assembly GCA_903844215.1. GTDB lineage: Bacteria > Pseudomonadota > Gammaproteobacteria > Burkholderiales > Burkholderiaceae_C > CAIKVZ01. The sequence goes on from CAIMSP010000154.1 coordinate 8,088, forward strand.
CGCCTTGCACTCTTCATCGTTCTTGGCCGTTGTGGTGATACTGATATTGAGGCCGCGCAAGGCGTCAACCTTGTCGTACTCGATTTCAGGGAAAATAATCTGTTCCTTGACGCCGATGTTGTAGTTACCGCGGCCATCAAATGCGCGACCCGAAATGCCGCGGAAGTCACGTACGCGGGGCAGAGCCACAGTCACGAAACGGTCCAGGAATTCGTACATCTTCACGCCACGCAGCGTGACCATGCAGCCAATGGCCTGGTTTTCACGAATCTTGAAGCCGGCGATTGCCTTCTTCGACTTCGTGACAACCGGACGCTGGCCCGCAATCTTGGTCAGATCGGCAACGGCGTTGTCCATGACCTTCTTGTCGGCGACGGCCTCACTCACACCCATGTTGAGCGTGATCTTGGACAGGCGCGGCACTTGCATCGGCGACTTGTAGCCAAACTTGGCTATCAGTTCCGGCACGAGTTTTTCGCGATAGTGTTGTTGTAGACGTGCCATGCTTATGCCACCTTGATTTCTTCGCCGCTGGACTTGAAAACGCGAAAGCGTTTGCCATCCGCCGACACCTTGATACCCACGCGGTCAGCCTTGCCCGTGGCGCTATTGAAAATAGCAACATTGGACTGGTGAATCGGCATGGCTTTTTCGACGATACCGCCGACCGTGCCCTTGAGCGGATTGGGCTTGGTGTGTTTCTTCACCAAGTTGATTCCGTCGAGCAACAGATAGCTGTCATCCTTGCGCAGCGTGACTTTGCCGCGCTTACCCTTGTCGCGCCCTGCGAGCACGATCACTTCATCGCCTTTGCGAATCTTGTTCATGGCGTGTCCTTAAAGAACTTCAGGAGCCAAAGACACGATCTTCATGAACTTCTCAGTGCGCAGTTCACGCGTCACTGGGCCGAAGATGCGGGTGCCGATAGGCTCCAACTTGGCATTGAGCAACACTGCTGCATTGCCATCGAATTTGACGAGTGAACCATCAGGGCGACGAATGCCCTTGGCGGTACGCACGACAACGGCGCTATAGACCTCGCCTTTTTTGACGCGGCCGCGCGGAGCGCACTCCTTGATGCTCACTTTGATGACGTCGCCAACGCTGGCGTAACGACGCTTGGAGCCGCCCAGCACCTTGATGCATAGGACGGATTTAGCACCGGTATTGTCGGCAACTTCTAACCGTGTTTCAGTCTGGATCATTTCAAATATTCCCAACTTGCACCAGGTGCGCCAAAGGTCCTTGAACCTTCAAAACACCCAATCAGTCTTGGGCCCGTCGTCCACGCCACGAACCATTCATGACGCTTTGCTGGGCAGATACTTCGTGCTTTTCTGCAGCGAAGCCCACGATTATGTCAAAGATTCCCGGCCCCGTCAACACCTTTTTCGCCTAAATGTTGAGAAACCCGCCACGCCCCGGTCTTCAGCAGAGGAAATCGTGCTGCGCGGACGCCTTGAATTCGTCCAAGCGCAGGTTCTGGGCGGCTTGCTGCTGCATCGTGGCGCATGTGAACGCCCGGCGGCGCCAGCGCAAGGCACTAAACTCCAGCCCCATGAGCACACGCCCGGATTCCTCGCCCCCCACCGCGCTGCAAGCGCAAAAACTCGCCTTCATCGGCGGGGGCAACATGGCCAGCGCCATCATCGGCGGCCTGATCAAACAGGGTTTGAGCCCCAGCCACATGGCTGTGGTCGAGCCCTTTGCCGAGGCCCGCGCCCGGTTGCTGACCCAGTACGGCGTGTCGGCGCAGGAACACGCCGACGCGACGCTGCAAGACGCAACGCTGGTGATCTGGGCGGTGAAGCCGCAAACATTTCGTGACGCCGCCGCCCTGACCGGGCACTTCACGACGCAGGCCCTGCACCTGAGCGTGGCCGCCGGCATTCGCAGCGACAGCATCGCGCGCTGGCTCGCAAGCGAGCGCGTGGTGCGCGCCATGCCGAACACGCCGGCGCTGGTGGGGCGCGGCATTTCTGGCCTGTTCGCCCGCGCCGCCGTCAGCGCCCAGGACAAGGCGCTGGTGCAAAGCGTGATCGCGACCACCGGCGAGCACCTGTGGGTGGACGCTGAGGCGCAACTCGATGCCGTCACCGCCTTGTCCGGCTCGGGCCCGGCCTACGTTTTCTATTTTCTCGAAGCCATGGTGCAGGCCGGTGCCGGCATGGGTTTGCCGCCCGAAGCGGCGCGCCAGCTCGCCATCAGCACCTTTTCCGGCGCGGCCGAGCTCGCGCGCCAGTCGATTGAGCCGATCGAGCTGCTGCGTGAGCGCGTCACCTCCAAGGGCGGAACCACTTACGCCGCACTCTGCGCCATGGAACGCGACGGCATCAAGCCGCTGTTCGTCCAGGCCATGCGGGCGGCGGGCGCACGCGCCGCCGAACTCGGCGATGAGTTCGGCGCCCCCTGAGCCAGGCGCCCGCGCCCGCCACTTTCAATCACTCTCTACACAAAATACGGTCATGAATAAGATTCTCTCCCTGTTCCTCGGCGCCGGTATTCTGGCGACTTCCATGGCCCTGGCTGCAGCGCCCGTCAGCGTCGCGACCCAGGCGCAGGGCGCAAGCCAGGACCACAAGGCTGCGTCCAAGGCCAAGCACCAGAGCAAGGCGAAACACGCCAAGCACGCGAAGAAATCGAAAAAGAGCAAAAAGCACAACCCGAACGCGGCGCCCAAGAAATAGCGCGGCGGCTGCTAGGCGCTACAGGCCCAGGACGATGCCGAGAAACAGGGTCAAGCCCAGCCAGTGATTCACCCGAAAGGCCTTGAAGCAGGACGCTCTGGATCGGCTGCGGATCAGCACACCGTGCCAGACCACCTGGGCCAGGGCCAGCCCCAAGGCGAGGCTGAGCGGGACCGTCGCAACACGGCCGGCGAGCGCCAGCAGCCAGATCGACAAAAAGGCCAGGTAGCACAGCAGCACCACGACCCGGTCCCAGCGGCCCAGCGTGATGGCCGAGGTCTTCATGCCGATCAGCAAATCGTCATCGCGATCCACCATGGCGTATTCCGTGTCGTAGGCCAGCACCCAGAACAGATTGCCCAGCAGCAGCAGCCAGGCCAAGGGCGGCACGCTGGCTTGCAGCGCCGCCAGACTCCATGCTTGGCCACCGTGCACGGCGCAAAAGGCCATGGGGATGCCCATGCTGAAGGCCACGCCCAGCACCGCCTGCGGCATCGAGACAAAGCGCTTGGCATAGGGGTAGATCAGCGTCACGGCCAGGGCGACAAAGGAGCAGGCCACGGTCGTGGCATTGAGCGTCAACACCAGGGCGAAGGCGGCCAACGCCAGCGCGGCGCCCAGGGCCAGCGCCTCTGGGACCGAGACCGCACCTCGGGTCACCGGGCGCTGCGCCGTGCGCTTGACATGGGCGTCGAATTCACGGTCGGCCACATCGTTGATGCAGCAACCCGCGCTGCGCATCAGCATCGTTCCCAGCGTAAAGACGGCCAAGCGATGCCAGCCGGGAAAGCCGCCCGCCGCCAGCCAGAGCGCGCTCAGCGTGGGCCACAGCAACAGCAGCCAGCCCGCAGGACGATCCCAGCGAATCAGGTCCATATAAAGCTGCAGGCGCCTCATGCAACGGCGCTCAGGACAGGCGCTTCACGCCGGGCAGCTCGCAGGCGTAAATCGAGTTGCGCAGCGCCGCGATGGCCTCGTAGCGCGTGAAGCTGCGCCGCCAGGCCAGGACCACGCGGCGCGTGGGCGGGTCGCCGTCAAACGGCAGGTACTTGACGTGGGCGTCTTCGTGCCGCTTGCGCTTGAGCGCCAGGGCTTCGGCCGGCACGCTCAAGCGCGGCACCAGCGTCACGCCCATGCCTGCGGCCACCATGTGCTTGATGGTCTCCAGCGACGAGCCTTCAAAGCTTTTGCGAATCCCCTCGGCGTGACTGGAGAAGCGCGCAAACTCGGGGCACACTTCGAGCACGTGATCGCGAAAGCAGTGGCCTGTTCCCAGCAGCAGCATGGTCTCGTTCTTGAGCTGTTCGGCGGTGATGAAATCGCGTGCCGCCAGCGTGTGCGTCACTGGCACGGCGGCCAGAAAGGGCTCGTCGTACAGCGGCGCGATGGCCAGACCGGCATCCGCAAAAGGCTCGGCCAAAATTGCGCAATCGATCTCGCCGGTGCGCAGCATCTCCAGCAGTTTCACCGTGAAATTTTCCTGCAGCATGAGCGGCATCTGCGGCGTGCGGGCGATGGTTTGACGCACCAGGTCCGGCAGCAGATACGGGCCGATGGTGTAGATCACGCCCAGCTTGAGGGCGCCGGCGAGCGGGTCCTTGCCGCGGCGCGCGATTTCCTTGATGTGCGCCGCCTGCTCCAGCACACCCTGTGCCTGGCGCACGATTTCCTCGCCCAGCGCCGTCACCGTGACTTCGTTGGCGCTGCGCTCGAACAGCTTGAGCTCCAGCTCTTCTTCCAGCTTTTTCACCGCCACCGACAAGGTCGGCTGCGACACATGGCAGGCTTCGGCGGCCTTGCCGAAATGCTTTTCGCGCGCGACCGCGACGATGTATTTGAGTTCGGTCAGGGTCATGCGCTTGGAGTCTTTGCCATCGGTGGCGCTATTTTAGGTTTGCGTCGCACTGGAACGAGTTCACCGGCAAACCGGCCACGGCCACCCGCATGGAGAACACGCAGCCGGATTGCGGATACATCGCCAGTTCTAACGCAGGGCGTTTTTGCCGCGCCGTGCTCAGGAACAGCGTTTTCAAATCATCGCCGCCAAAGCAGACCATGGTCGGGCATTGCGCCGGCGTGGCGATGTCGGCGAGGAGGTCGCCGTTGGCTGCGATTTGCAACACCCTGGCGCCTTCGTACATCGCGACCCAGTAGTTGCCCGCGCTGTCCACGGCGGCGCCGTCGGGACGACCGCAGTAGCCCGATTGGCCGCTGTGCCAGCCGGGCGGCTTGGCGGGAAACTGTGCGAATGTGCGCTGGCCGCTCAGGACGTTGCTCCGGGCGTCCCAGTCCCAGGCGTGCACCCGACCGGCTCCGGTGTCGGCCCAGTACAGCGTGCCGGCGTCGGGCGACCAGGCCAGTCCGTTGGCCACCTGCGAGTCATTCGCCATCTGGCGCAGCTGCACGCCCTCGGGTCCGCGCGCATCGATGCAGTACAGCGCGGCCAGCGCCTGGTCGCGCGGTTCATAGTAGGTGCCGACCCAAAAGCGTCCCAGAGCGTCGCACTTGCCGTCATTGGCACGCGTCGTGGCCGTCGGGTAATCAAGCTGCGCGAGCTTTTGCAACTCGCCACCCCAGGCCCTAGCCAGATAGATGCCGTCGCGCAGCGCGATCACCAGGGCGCCGCCCTGCGCCGGGGCGATGCAACCGGGCTCGCTCGGCATGAGCCAGGTTTGCACCGAGCCCGCGCCCACCTCGCAGCGGCAAAGCAAACGAGCCGCGATGTCCACCCAGTAAAGCCGGCGCTCCAGCGGATGCCAGAACGGTGATTCACCCAACTGGTTGGGTTCGGTGGTGACGGTGTTCCAGGTCATTGAGATCTTTGGGTTTCAGGTGAAGGGGGGCCCGGCGGTCTGCCCTGGCAAGCCCAGATTGTGACGCGCAAAAAAAAGGGCCCGCTGCGAGCTTGCGCTCGGGCGGGCCGAAGATCTTAGGAGACTCTCACATGCAACAGGATGGCGCTGCTGCCCCGCCCATCCTCCCCAGCAGCCTGTCGGACTTTGGGCGTGGGCGCGACGGGGGTGCTAGTGGAAGGATGCAGACGCGGGCTTATCGGCCGTAGGCGGTTTCGCCGTGCGACGTGATGTCCAGTCCTTCGCGTTCGCTTTCTTCGCTCACGCGCAGACCGATCACCAGGTCCACCAACTTGTAGGCCATGAAGGCCACCACGCCCGACCAAACCACCGTGGTGATCACGCCTTGCGCCTGAATCCCGAGTTGGGTCACGATCGAATAGTCCGGGGTCACCTTGTTGGCCACATAGTCATAGACGCCCGTGCCACCCAGCGACGGGGAGGCAAACACGCCCGTCAGCAAGGAGCCCAGGATGCCGCCCACACCGTGCACGCCAAACACGTCCAGCGAGTCGTCCGCACCCAGCAGGCGCTTGAGTCCGTTCACGCCCCACAGGCAAATCAAGCCAGCCAGCAGGCCGATCACGATCGCGCCCATCGGACCGACAAAGCCGCAGGCCGGGGTGATGGCCACCAGGCCAGCCACCGCGCCAGAAGCGCCGCCCAGCATCGATGCCTTGCCCTTGTGCAGCGCTTCGCCGCCGATCCAGGAAAGCGTTGCCGCAGCGGTCGCCACCAAGGTGTTGACAAAGGCCAGGGCCGCGCTACCGTTGGCTTCCAGATTGGAGCCGGCGTTGAAGCCGAACCAGCCCACCCACAGCAAGGCCGCGCCAACCATGGTCAGTGTCAGGCTGTGAGGCGCCATCGATTCCTTGCCGTAACCGACACGCTTGCCGATCACATAGGCGCCCACCAGGCCGGCCATGGCCGCGTTGATGTGCACCACCGTGCCGCCGGCAAAGTCCAGCGCACCCTTGGCCCAGAGCCAGCCGCCTGCGGCAGTGACCTTGTCCAGCGAAGCCGCGTCCGTGATGCCATCCGGGCCGTCCCAGTACCAGACCATGTGCGCCACCGGCAGGTAGCTGAAGGTGAACCACAGGGCGCAGAACAGCAGCACCGCAGAGAACTTGGCGCGCTCGGCAAAGGAACCCACGATCAGGCCACAGGTGATGGCCGCGAAGGTCGCCTGGAAGGCGATGAAGATCAACTCGGGAATGACCACGCCCTTGCTGAAGGTGGCCGCCACGGAGTCCGGCGTCACGCCCTTGAGGAACAGCTTGTCAAAGGATCCGATGAACGGGCTGGTGATGCCGCTGCCGCCGGAGAAGGCCAGCGTGTAGCCGTAGATGACCCACAACACGTAGATCAGCGACGTCACGACGAACACCTGCATCAGCACCGACAGCATGTTCTTGCTGCGCACCAGACCGCCGTAGAACAGCGCCAGACCGGGAATGGTCATGAGGATCACGAGCACGGTGGCGACGATCATCCAGGCCGTGTCGCCCTTGTTTGGCACCGGGGTCGGTGCTGCGGCAGAGGCTGCAGCCGCGGGTGCCGCAGCCGTCGTCGCCGGTGCCGCAGCTGCCATGGCCGAGGCGGCGGCACTGGGCACCGCTGCGGATGCCGCTGGCGCCGGCTGTGCCAGCGCCAGGGCGCTGCTGAGCGTCAGGCCAAAGGCCAACGCGAGGGAGAGAAGTCGATTTTTCATGGGGTATTCGCTTTCTTCAGGGTGGGCGTTACAGGGCTTCCTTGCCGGTTTCACCGGTGCGGATGCGAACGACCTGTTCGAGGTTGTAAACAAAGATTTTCCCGTCACCGATCTTTCCGGTGCGGGCTGCGGCCTCGATGGTCTCGATCACGCGCTCCAACAGTTCGTCGGAAACGGCCGCTTCGATCTTCACCTTGGGCAGGAAGTCGACCACGTATTCGGCTCCCCGATACAGCTCGGTGTGGCCCTTTTGGCGCCCGAAGCCCTTGACTTCGGTGACGGTGATGCCTTGGACTCCAATGCCGGAGAGGGCTTCGCGCACCTCGTCGAGCTTGAAGGGTTTGATGATGGCGGTGACAAGTTTCATGTTTTCTCCTAGCGAACGAAAATCAGGATGGCGCAGCGCGCGCTGCGGCACTCGACTCAGAACGAGTACTTCAGGCCCAGTTGCACGCCGGTCTTGCCGGTGAACTTGCCCGCGGGGGTGACGTACAAGGCCCCCTTGGCGTCGGTACCGAGCACGGTGGCGCTGAGTGCCAGTCCGTTGCCGTAGTCCTTGGTTGCAGCCAGCGAATAGTCGGTGTAGGAATACACGTCGTTGCCCGAACCCGCGACCTTCTGATGCCCGAGGTGCGGCACCAGGGTGAACCCGGAGCCGGCATCAAACGAGGCGCTCAGGTCCAAGTAGCCGCTGTTCTTGCTGCTGGCAAAACCAAACAGGTTGGTCACGCTGTGCGAGTACTTGGCCGTCACCACGCCGTACGTCAGCGCGCCATACAGCTCGGTCGTGTTGGCGCTGACGGCCAGATGGTTGCTCGGGTATTGGTAGGCCAGCACACCGACGTCGTAGCTGATGTCTTTGGCGATTTCGCCCTTGTAGCCACCGTAGAGGTCCAGTTCAAGATTGGCATTGCCGCCGGCATCCTTGATCCACTGAATGGTCGATGTCCATGCACCGAGGTAGATGCCATTCTTGGCCGCAAAGTCCACACCCGCCTGTGCTGCAGCACCTAGGCGCGACTGGGAAATGCCACGGTAGCGGTAGTCGGTGACCGCGCCCACGTTGTACGACAAGCTGTAGTCGGGCTCGGGCGCCGCCGGGGCAGCAGGGGCTGCGGTTTGCGCCGAAGCCATGGAAGCTGCCATCAGGCAAGCCAGAACAAGAGCGGATTGGATCGGATGTTTCATTGAGTACCTTGGCCAGAGTTGAAGAGGTTGAGACAGAGTCATAAAGCACGGACCGTGCCAGTGCCTAACAGCGACGCCCTCGAAGCAAAATTTCTACCCGCCTGCCCTGCTGTGTTGGCAACTGAATTGACGCTGGATGTTGTTATGTATTTGACGCATACTCGACCGAAACAACCACCGGATCGCGCACCACTTTGGGGGGAATCGAGCATGAGCCTGTCTTTGGTGCAAAGCCGTGCCTTGCTGGGTTTGCAGGCCAGTGCCGTGACCGTGGAAGTGCACCTGGCAAATGGACTGCCCAGCTTTACCCTGGTGGGCCTGGCCGATGTCGAGGTCAAGGAGGCACGCGAACGGGTGCGCTCGGCGATCCTGAATTCAGGCCTTGAATTTCCGCACAACAAGCGCATCACGGTGAATCTGGCGCCCGCCGATTTGCCCAAGGATTCCGGGCGTTTCGACCTGCCGATCGCGCTCGGTCTGCTGGCAGCGAGCGGGCAGATTGACGGCGCACGCTTGCTCGGCCATGAATTTGCGGGCGAGCTGTCGCTTTCGGGCGATCTGCGTCCCGTGCGGGGTGCATTGGCCATGAGCCTGGCCTTGCACGCGGAGCGGGTCGTCACCAAACTGGTGCTCCCCTTGGCCAGCGCCCAAGAGGCAGCCCTGGTCCCCGAGGCACAGGTCTATGCCGCGCAGCATCTGCTGGACGTGGTGCGGCAGTTCCTGCCCCAGGCCGAAGCTCAGGACGACGCGCCCGCCTGGACCCGCATCGCACCCGCCAAAGCGGCCACGACTCCGGTTTACGCCGATCTGTCTGATGTGAAAGGTCAGGCCGGGGCCAAGCGGGCGCTGGAGATTGCTGCGGCCGGCGGACACAGCCTGCTGTTGCTGGGCCCACCCGGCTCGGGAAAGTCCATGCTGGCGCAGCGCTTTGCCGGATTGCTGCCGCCGATGAGCGTCGAGGAAGCGCTGGAGAGCGCCGCCCTGGCCAGCCTGGCGGGGCGTTTTTCTCTGGAGCACTGGGCCATGCGCCCGACCTGCAGCCCGCACCATTCGGCCAGCGCCGTGGCGCTGGTGGGTGGCGGGTCGCCGCCGCGCCCCGGCGAGATATCGCTGGCGCATCACGGCGTGCTGTTCCTTGACGAATTGCCCGAGTTTCCACGCGCCGCTCTGGAAGCACTGCGCGAGCCGCTCGAGTCGGGCCACATCACGATTTCGCGCGCAGCAAGGCGCGCCGAGTTCCCGGCGCGCTTTCAATTGATCGCCGCCATGAACCCCTGCCCCTGCGGCTACCTCGGCTCGCGCCTCAAGGCCTGTCGCTGCACGCCGGATCAGGTGGCACGCTACCAGGGCAGGCTCAGCGGCCCCTTGCTCGATCGCATTGACCTGCACGTCGAGGTCGGCGCGCTGGCGCCGCAGGAACTGCTGCAAGCGCCAGCGGGCGAGGCCACGGCCTGCATCCGCGAGCGCTGCGCCGCAGCGCGTGAGCGCGCCTTGCTGCGCCAGGGAAAGCCGAATCAAGCACTGCAGGGAAAGGACTTGGACCAGCACAGTGGACTCGACCCTGCCGCCGTCAATTTCCTCAGGCAGGCGGCGGCGCGGCTGGGTTGGTCGGCGCGCGGCGTGCATCGCACGCTGAAGGTGGCGCGCACCATTGCGGACTTGGCGGGCGCTGAAGCCACGCAGAGCGCCCATGTCGCCGAAGCCGTGCAATACCGGCGCGCGCTACAGCCCGTGGCCTGAGGTGCGCCCGCAGGCGCTTGCCATAATGGGCCGATGTCGCACCTACCTGGCCAGAACCGTCACTTTGTAGGCTGGTTGTCTTTGGCGCAACTGGTCACCTGGGGCAGCGTGTTCTATGCCTTCGCTGTGCTGATGGAGCCGCTGGAGGCGGAACTCGGATTGAGCCGGGCGCAAACCTCGCTCGCGTTCAGCCTGGCGCTGCTGACGGAAGGTCTGCTGGCCTACCCCGTGGGGCGCTTGATCGAGCGCGGCCACGAACGCGCCGTCATGACCGGCGGCTCCACGCTGGTCGCACTGTGTCTGGCGCTGCACAGCCAGGTGCACAGCGTGGCGAGCTTCTATGCCGTGTGGGTCGGCCTGGGCGCGGCGCTGGCGGGTACGCTGTACACGCCCGCCTTTGCCGTCGTCACCCGGCGTTTTCCGAGTGATTTTCGACGTGCCATCATCACCCTGACCTTTTTGGGTGGCCTGGCCAGCACCGTGTTCACGCCCTTGAGCGCCTGGCTGATTGCGCAGTTTGGCTGGCGTCACGCGCTGCTGTTCCTGGCGGCGCTGAACCTGGCGCTGTGCGTTCCGATCCACGCCGTCATCTTGCGTGGTCCTGCCAGCGCCCCGCTGCGGCCAGCCGCGCCGCGCGCACGAGAACCCCTGAAACCCTATCTGCTGAGTCCGGCCTTTGTGCTGATTGGCGTGTTCGTTGTGTTGATGATGGGCGTGGCGGCCGCGCTGCCGGCCCACATGGTGAGCCTGCTGCGAGAAACCGGTTTGAGCGAGTCCTGGGTCATAGCGATTCCGGCCAGCATCGGACTGATACAGGTGCTCGGGCGCCTCGTTTTGTACTTCTTTGAACATCGCTTCGATATCCATGTTGCCAATCGCGTCATCCCCAGCCTGATTCCCCTGGGCCTGCTGGCCCTGCTCCTGGGCACGGGCCACCCTTGGGCGGCACTGCTTTTTGTTTTCTTGTACGGGCTGGGCAACGGCATGCTGACCATCGTCAAGGGCACGGCGATGGCCCAGTACGTGAGCCGCGAGCACATGGCTTCGCTCAATGGCGCCCTGGGTGTTCCGATGGCGCTGGCGCGCGCCGGTGCACCGCTGCTGCTGGGCCTGCTATGGAACCCCGAGTCGGGCTACCGCACCGGCCTGTGGCTGCTGCTGGCGGTGAGCGTCGTGGCGGTGCTGGCCCTGTGGTCGGCACAGCGCCAGGTGCGGGTGGACGCGGGTCAGGTCCAGTAGCCACGACACCCCCTACACTGCCAAGCGGCGTCACACTTGAGGGAATTCAAGATGAACAAGCACCACCAGGGCCGGTTGCGCAGACTGCGCGCTGCGACCGCGATCTGCAGCACGATGACCGCTCTGCTGATGCCAGGTGCAGCGCACGCGCTACAGGATTGCGTGCTGGGCGGGGTCGCGGTGAATCCCGACAACGGCAGCAGCACCGAGGGCAAGTCCGGCCTGATGCGCTGTGTGGACCGCGATAGCGGGCTGCTGATGCGCGAGCAGGAATTGCGCGACGGAAAACACCTGGGCTTGGAGCGCTTCTATCAAAACGGCAAGCTGGTCAAAGAGCACCGTGTCAACGAGCGCGGCAACAAACAGGGACAGGCGCGCGAGTTTGCGCCGTCCGGGCAGGTGCTGCGCGATGACAACTACGACAACGGCAATCTGGTGGCTTTGGCGCGGCAGTACTTTGACAATGGACGACTGCGGCGCGTGGCGTTTTATGCACGCCCCCAAGGAGAGCAGGCCTACGCCGAGTTCAACCCCAGCGGACAATTGCGCGAACTGCACTGCGCTGGCGCACCGCGCCTGGCACCCGATGTGGATGACGCGCAGCTGTGCGGTTTCAACAGCGTGTCGGAGTTGGATTTTTTTTCGGACCAGGGGCTGCTGCGCGCGCGGCTGCGCATGGACAAGGGCAAAGCCGTGCGCCAGGAAACCCTGTACGCCAGCGGTGTGCCGCAGCGCGTGACGCAACTACAGGGCGCACAACGCATTGAGCAAAACTTTTCCCCCGCTGGCGTGAAGTTGCGCGAGGAGCGTTTCGCCGTGGGCGAGCACGGCAGCCTGCTCGAGTTGGAGCAGCGCTATGCAGAGACCGGCAAGCTGATTCAGGAGAAGCGTTGGCAGGCCGGCGAGCCGACGAGCGATCGCAGCTATTACATGAATGGCCAACTCAGACAGGAGACCCTTTACAGCACCGAGCAGGGTGCGCGCCTGAAGCAGCTCAGCCAATACCATGACAACGGGAAGCTCGCCAGCGTCGGCCGCAGCCGGAGCCTTTCACTCTACCGTGACGTGCCGGTAGGCGCGCACAAAATTTTTGACGAACAGGGGCAACTCCGCTCGGAGTCGAGCCACGATGAAAAGGGCCACTTGAATCGCGAGCGAAGTTGGGACGCGCAGGGCACGCTGGAGCGCGATGACGAGGTGTTTGACGACGGCTCCCGCAAGTCCTACGCCAAGTAGGTCGGCCATTGGGCGATGACTTGGCCGAGATTGCACCAAGCCCGCAGCGGCAGTCCAGCAAAGTTCCAGTCGTCCAGCGCCTGCTGCAGACGCTGGGCGATGCCGGTCGCATAATGTGCGTAAGCCGGGTCGCGCGCGCAGCAATAGCTGGCCGTCGCGTGAACCGTCTTTGTAAGTGGCTCGTTTCATGGTTTGATCTCCCCGCAGTCCGATCCGGCCCGGCGGGTGCGTCGAAGAATGAGCTTGTATCTTGACCAGCGTTCGATTCTAGTGAACATGATTTTTCAAACAGGCTTGGCGCGCGTTCCCATGCTCGGGCTGCTGAGCGCTTTCGTTGCGCTGGGCCATTGGGCCGTGCTGACCGAGCTGTCCACTGGCTTGGACCGATCCACGCCGGCGCCCAACCGGGCATGGGTCGTGCGCGCGCTGGAGCTGAGCCGCCCTAGCCTTGGCGACGCCGTCCCGCCAGCGGTCCCAACGCCACCGCGCCAGCCCGCGCCAATGGCGCGCCCATTGCCCCAGCGTGCCGCGCCAGAAAGAGCGCCCGTTGCGGCAGCCCAGGCGCGTGAATCCACGCTGTTGGCGCTGAACGCCTCCGACTCTGGTGCGCCCAAGTCCGCCCCGGACCCGAGCGCGCACAAGCATGAGGCGCCAGCTCCAAGCGCCATCGTTGCGGCCTCGGTTCGGCTGGTGTACGACGTCAAGGGCGAGATCAAGGGCTTTCCCTACGGCGCGCACTCGGAGCTGCTCTGGACGCAGGACGGTCAACAATACAGTGCCAAGATGCAAGTCAGCGTCATGGGTTTTGGCACGCGCTCGCAATCCAGCGTGGGCCGCATCGGCGCCGGCGGGCTGGAGCCGACGCGCTTTTCGGACAAGGTGCGCAACGAGCAGGCGGCGCATTTTGAGCGTGACAAGGGCCTGGTCGTCTTCAGCTCAAACGCCCCCAGCGCGGTATTGCAGCCCGGCGCCCAGGACCGTTTGAGCGTGACGATGCAGTTGAGCGCGCTGCTCGCTGGCGCGCCGGCGCGCTTCCCACCAGGCACGACGATTGCGCTGCAGGTGGTGGGCCCGCGCGACGCAGAAGACTGGCAGTTCATCGTCGGTGAGACCGAGGTCTTGAAGCTCCCTGGCGGCAATCTCAGCGGCGTCAAGCTGACCCGCGCTCCGCGCAGCAGCTACGACCAGAAGCTGGACCTGTGGCTGGCGCCGGCCATGTCCTACCTGCCGGTGCGTTTGCGTTTTAGCCAGGACAACGGGGATTTTGTTGACGAGCGCTGGAGCGCAAGCCTGGCGCCGTAACGCCAACCTCGCACAAAATTCGGCCGTGAGGCACCGCACAAGGCACCGTTTTGGCTTGCTTATTGCTTGCTATTGGTGCGCCCCTGCGAGACCGCTGTTTCGCACCAATTCAATGCAATTTTTCCCGGAACTGATCAATGGAAGCACTAAAACAGGGCTCTGACGCCCTCTTCATCTTGTTGGGCGGCGTCATGGTGCTGGCCATGCATGCCGGCTTTGCGTTTCTGGAGCTGGGCACGGTACGCAAGAAGAACCAGGTCAACGCCCTGGTGAAAATCCTGGTCGATTTTTCCGTCTCCACCGTGGTGTATTTCATGCTCGGTTATGCCGTCGCCTATGGCACCAACTTCTTCGTTGGCGCCGAGCAGTTGGCAGCGAAGAACGGCTACGAGTTGGTGAAGTTCTTCTTCCTCCTGACCTTTGCTGCCGCCATTCCCGCGATCATTTCCGGCGGCATCGCCGAGCGCGCGCGTTTTTGGCCCCAGTTGCTGGCCACGGCCGTGATCGTCGGCTTGATCTATCCGCTGTACGAGGGGGTGGTCTGGAATCAGGCTTTTGGCATCCAGGCCGGGATCAAGGCCCTGACCGGGCAGGCGTTTCATGACTTCGCCGGCTCGGTGGTGGTGCACGCCGTGGGCGGTTGGCTGGCGCTCCCGGCGGTGTTGCTGCTGGGCGCGCGCAGCAACCGCTACCGCAAGGACGGATCGATCTCGGCGCACCCGCCCTCGAGCATCCCCTTCCTGGCCCTGGGCGCGTGGATCCTGACGGTGGGTTGGTTCGGCTTCAACGTCATGAGTGCGCAAACCATCGACAAGATCTCCGGCCTGGTGGCGGTGAACTCGCTCATGGCGATGGTGGGCGGCACGCTGGCCGCACTGCTGCTGGGCAAGAACGACCCGGGCTTCGTTTACAACGGGCCGCTGGCCGGACTGGTCGCGGTCTGCGCCGGATCGGACCTGATGCACCCCTTGGGCGCCTTGGTCACGGGCGCGATTGCCGGCGCCATCTTTGTGCGCATGTTCACGCTCACGCAGAACAAATGGAAGATCGACGACGTGCTGGGTGTGTGGCCGCTGCATGGCCTGTGCGGCACCTGGGGTGGCTTGGCTGCGGGAATTTTCGGCTGCAAATTTCTCGGTGGCATGGGCGGCGTGAGCTTCTGGGCGCAATTTCTCGGAACCGCGCTGGGCGTGGTCTGGGCGCTTGTCGGCGGCTACGTGGTGTACGGTGCGATCAAGGCCACGATCGGCCTGCGCCTGAGCCAGGAAGAAGAATTCGACGGCGCGGATTTGACGATTCACAAGATCGGCGCGACCGCCGAGCGCGAAGCGAACTGGTAAATCGACCCTCTCAGGCCTTGAGGTATTCGGCTTTGCCGCCAAGCCAGCGATCGATGTGGCGCCCCGCCAACTCCGGATACTGATCCAGCAGTTGGGGCGCCAGCCGACGCGCCCATTCCAGCAAGGCCAAGTCGGTGCTCAGATCAGCAAAGCGCAGCAGCGCAGCGCCGGACTGGCGCGCACCCAGGAATTCCCCCGGGCCGCGAATCTCCAGGTCGCGCCGCGCGATCTCGAACCCGTCTGCGGTCTCGGCCATGGCTTTGAGGCGCTGGCGCGCCGTTTCCCCCAGGCGCGGCGCGTCTCCTGTGGAGTACAGCAGCACGCAGGCCGAGGCCGCCGCGCCGCGCCCGACACGGCCGCGCAACTGGTGCAACTGGCTCAGACCGAAACGCTCGGCGTGCTCGACCACCATCAGCGACGCATTGGGAACGTCAACGCCGACCTCGATCACCGTGGTGCTCACCAGCACCTGCATCTGCCCGGACGTGAAGAGCGCCATGACGGCCCTCTTTTGCGCCACCGGCATGCGCGAATGCAGCAGCCCCACCATCACGGGCGCCGCAGCGTCATGCAGCGCGGCGCTCAAATCGGCATGGGTTTGCGTGGCGTTGGCCAGGTCCAGTGATTCGCTGTGGCTACGGCCGGGGCTTCGCCCCTGCACGCCGCCAGCGGCATGAGCCTGCACCGCATCGCCCTTGGCACTTTCCTCAATCAGGGGACAGACCCAATAGACCTGCCGACCCTGGGCAATCTGCGCCCGGATGCGCTCGATCACCTGGTCGCGGCGGGAGTCGTGCACCAGCTTGGTGATGATGGGCGTGCGCCCGGGCGGCAGTTCATCCAGCGTGGAGACCTCCAGATCGGCGTAATAGCTCATGGCCAGCGTGCGCGGAATGGGCGTGGCCGTCATCATCAGCAAATGCGGCTCGCGTTGCACCGCAAGCGCCTCCACGTCGGGGTTCGGCGCCCCGTTCATCTTGTTGCGCAGCGCCAATCGCTGCGCCACGCCAAAACGGTGTTGCTCGTCGATGATGGCCAGCGCCAGATTCTTGAACTGCACCTTGTCCTGAATCACGGCATGCGTGCCCACCACCAGCGCGGCTTCACCGCTGGCGATCAACGCCAGCATCGCGCGGCGCTCCTTGGTCTTTTGGCTGCCGGTGAGCCAGGCCGTGCGAATGCCCAGCGGTTCCAACCAGGCGAGGAGCTTGGTGAAGTGCTGTTGCGCCAAGATTTCCGTGGGCGCCATGAGCGCGCACTGCCAGCCCGCGTCGATGCACAGCGCCGCTGCCAGCGCGGCCACCACGGTCTTGCCGGAGCCGACATCCCCTTGCAACAGCCGGTGCATGGGCACGGGCCGGGCCAGGTCGCTGGCGATTTCGGCGCTGACCCGCTGCTGCGCCGCCGTCAGGGAAAAGGGCAAGGCCGCCAGCAGTCGCTGCGCCAGTCCCGGCTCGGCCGCCGCACGAAACGGCGCGACCAGTGGCGGCGCCTGCAGCGCGTCGCGTCCGCGCTTGGCCTGCAATTGCGAAAGCTGCTGCGCCAACAATTCCTCGGCCTTGAGTCGTTGCCAGGCGGGGTGGCTGCGATCCTCCAAGGCGCCAAGCGCCACGTCGGACGCAGGTTGATGCAGGAACGAGAGCGCCTCGCGCAGGCCCCAGGCGGCCCAGCGCTGATTCTCGACGGCCGCAGCCCCTGCCAACGTGTCCGACAGGTCGGCCCGCGCCAGTCCGCCAAGGATGGCTTTGCGCAAATAGGACTGCGGCAGACCGGCCACCGTGGGATAGACCGGCGTCAAGGCGCTCGGCAGTGCGCCGCCAGCGCTTTGGAAGCTGGGGTGCATCATGGTCCAGCCCATCGGCCCGCCCCTGACTTCACCACGGATGCGCAACCGCGCACCCACGGCCAGCGCCTTTTGCATGGCCGGGTAAAAGGTGAAGAAGCGCAAGCTGCAGCCGTCTGATCCATCGTCGACGCTCACCAGCAACTGGCGGCGCGCGCCCAAGCTGACCTGACTGTGTGTGACCGTGGCTTCAATCTGCAACAGTTCGCCTTCGCGTGCGTCGCACAAACGTGAGATGCGGGTTTCGTCTTCATAGCGCAGCGGCAAATGCAGCGCCAGGTCGATATCGCGCACCAAGCCCAGTTTGTGCATGGCCTTTTGCGGATAGCTCAGAGCGGATGGCATGGAGGGATTTTGCCCTGCGGCGAAAGCGTCGTGGCAAGCGATTGACATACACTCATTCGATGCTCAAGAAAATCAGCGTCGATCAACTCACCCTCGGTATGCATCTGAAGGAGTTTTGTGGGTCCTGGATGGAGCACCCCTTCTGGCGCAACGGCTTTGTGATCAACGACCACAAGGACATTGCCAGCATTCTGGCCAGCAGCATCAAGGAAGTGTGGATCGACTCCTCCTTGGGTCTGGACATCGCCGTCGGTGTGGTGGCCCTTTCCGAGACCGACTCGGCGCAGCAGGTGGAGGCCGATTTGCGGCGCATGGCGGCCATCGAAAAAAGAATTTCGCCGGTCTCGCTGTCCGAAGAAATGAGCCGCGCCAGCCTGATTGTGTCGCGCTCCAAACTGGCCGTGGCATCCATGTTCAATGAAGCGCGCATGGGGCAGGCCATCAACACCACCGGGGCCCAGCGCATGGTGGACGAGATCTCGGACTCGATTGCGCGCAACCCGGGCGCGCTCATCAGTCTGGCGCGTTTGAAAACGGCCGACGACTACACCTACATGCACTCGGTTGCGGTTTGCGCCTTGATGATCGCGCTGGCCAAGCAACTCCAGATCGACGAGAAACTGACTCGGTCATTGGGCGTCGCCGGTTTGCTGCATGACCTCGGCAAAGCCGCCATGCCGATGGAGGTTCTGAACAAGCCCGGCAAGCTCACCGACGCGGAATTCGACATCATCAAGAGCCATCCGCAAAAGGGCTATGAGATGCTGCTGGGTGGAGCGAATGTGGAAGACATCACGCTGGACGTCTGCCTGCATCACCATGAAAAAATGGATGGCTCGGGCTATCCCAAACACCTCAATGGCCATGAGATCAGCCTGTACGCCAAGATGGGCGCGGTGTGCGACGTGTACGACGCCATCACTTCTAACCGACCGTACAAGGCCGGCTGGGATCCGGCCGAATCGCTAAGGAAGATGATGGAATGGACGCAGGGCCATTTCGACCCGCAGGTGTTTCAAGCGTTCGTGCGCAGCCTGGGCATCTACCCGATTGGTTCGCTGGTGCGGCTGAGCTCGGGGCGCATCGGCATCGTGACCGAGCAAACCGCAAAGTCCCTGCTCGCGCCCATAGTCAAGGTGTTCTATTCCACCAAGATCGACATGCGCATCCTGCCTGAAATCATCGACCTGTCGCGCCCCGGCAGCACGGAAAAAATTGTGGCGCGCGAAGATCCCGACAAATGGCATTTCCCGGATCTGAATGAGCTATGGTCCGGCAAGTCCTGAAACCTTGCGGGACAGACCAAGAGTGACGCGCAGCGAACTTTGACCTGTCCTCAACCGACGAAGAAACCCATGCGCACCTTTTTTCTGAGCGATTTTGATTTCGCCCTGCCACCCGAGCTGATCGCGCAACACCCGGCGGCCCAGCGCAGTGCGGCGCGCCTGCTCGACGGCACACAGACGACGCCCGTGGACCGCATCTTTCACGACTTGGCGGCGCTGTTGAACCCGGGTGATCTGCTGGTCTTCAACGACACCAAAGTGCTCAAAGCGCGCCTGTTCGGCGAAAAGCCCAGTGGCGGCAAAGTGGAGTTGCTGATCGAGCGCGTGCTGGGCGGCAACCAGGTGGCGGCGCACATGCGCGTGAGCAAGAAGCCCGAGGTGGGCACCACGCTGCGCCTGGTCGGCAGCGGGAATCTGAGCGCCACCTTGCTGGGCCGCTGGCCCGACGCCCAGGGCGCGTTGTTTCGCTTTGTGCTGAGCAACGACGCGGGCGACGACCCGCACACGCTGATGGAACGGCACGGCCATGTGCCGCTGCCGCCCTACATCACGCATGCGGATTCCGAAGAGGACGCACGCCGCTACCAGACGGTTTTTGCCAAACACCCTGGCGCGGTGGCGGCACCCACGGCGGCGCTGCATTTTGACGAAGCGCTGTTGGCGCAGATCGCCGCGCGCGGCGTGCAGCACGCCAACGTCACCCTGCACGTGGGTGCGGGCACATTCCAGCCGGTGAAGACGCAGAACCTGTCCGAGCACCAGATGCACAGCGAATGGTATGACGTGCCGGTCGCCACGCAGCAGGCGATTCATGCCTGCCGCGCTCGCGGCGGGCGCGTGGTGGCGGTGGGCACCACCACCGTGCGCACGCTGGAGTCGTGGGCGCAATCGGGCCAGGCCAGCGGCGACACGCGCATCTTCATCACGCCGGGTTTCGAGTTCCAGTGGGTGGACGTGCTGATCACCAATTTCCACCTGCCCAAGAGCAGCCTGATGATGCTGGTGGCGGCTTTCGCGGGTTACGAACGCGTGATGGCGCTGTACAGCCACGCGATGGCACAGGGCTACCGCTTCTTCAGCTACGGCGACGCGATGCTGCTTGCACGACAATCGCCGCATGCTGAAGTTTGAACTCCTCTCCACCGATACCACCTCCCACGCCCGGCGCGGGCGCCTCACGCTGAACCACGGCGAGGTGCAAACGCCGATCTTCATGCCGGTGGGCACCTACGGCACGGTCAAGGGCGTGACGCCGCGCTCGCTGGAAGAAATGGGCGCGCAGATCATTCTGGGCAACACCTTTCATTTGTGGATGCGCCCGGGGCAGGACGTGATGCAGCAGTTCGGCGGTCTCCACGCGTTCGAGAACTGGAGCCGTCCGATCCTCACCGACTCGGGCGGATTTCAGGTCTGGTCGCTGGGCGAGATGCGCAAGATCAGCGAAGAGGGGGTGCGCTTTTCGTCGCCGGTGAACGGCGACAAGCTGTTTCTCACGCCCGAAGTCTCGATGCAGATCCAGACCGTGCTGAACTCCGACATCGTGATGCAGTTCGACGAATGCACGCCCTACGAAACCAAGGGCAAGCTCACCACCGAGCGCGAGGCGCGCTACTCCATGGAGCTGAGCCGGCGCTGGGCGCAGCGCTGCATCACCGAGTTCGACCGGCTGGAAAACCCGAACGCGCTCTTTGGCATCGTGCAGGGCGGCATGTTCGAGAACCTGCGCGAGGAGTCGCTGGCCGCGCTGGTGGAGATGGACCTGCCGGGCTACGCCGTGGGCGGCGTCAGCGTGGGCGAACCCAAGGACGAGATGCTGCGCATCATGGCGCACACGCCGCACCTCTTGCCTGCGCACAAGCCGCGCTATCTGATGGGCGTGGGCACGCCGGAAGACCTGGTCGAGGGCGTGGCCTGCGGGGTGGACATGTTCGACTGCGTCATGCCCACGCGCAACGCGCGCAACGGCCACTGGTTCACGCGCTTTGGCGACCTGAAGATACGCAACGCCCGACACAAAACCGACGCTCATCCCGTGGATGAGACCTGCAGTTGCTACACCTGCGCGGGTGCCGCTGGCTCGGGTGGTTTCAGCCGCGCCTACTTGCACCATCTGGACCGCTGCGGCGAAATGCTCGGGCCCATGCTGGCCAGCGTGCACAACCTGCACTACTACCTGAACCTGATGCGCGAAGTGCGCGCGGCGCTGGACGCGGGACGCTTTACCGAGTTCCGGGCGCAGTTCAAGGCGGATCGAGCGCGCGGCGTTTAGATGGTGCCCCCACGTTCCCCACTTCGTGTGGTTCTCTGCCCCCCAGGGGGGCTTGGGCCAGCTTCGGGCGGCCGGGCGCTGACATAGAATCTCCCCACTCCAAGGAGCGTTGCAGCGGGATCGGTATGTGCCTGACCCGCCAGGCTTGGATGCATCAACCACGCTCACCTGTAACCCCAAGGTGAGACCCATGTCCCAAGCTACCGCTACTCCCCCGCTCTTGCTGTCCGGCCTGGAGCCTGTGATCATCGACGAGCGCACGCTGTTCGTGAACATCGGCGAGCGCACCAACGTCACCGGCTCCAAGGCCTTCGCCCGCATGATCCTTAACGGCGAATACGAACAGGCCTTGGCCGTGGCGCGCCAGCAGGTGGAAAACGGCGCGCAGATCATCGACATCAACATGGACGAGGCGATGCTCGACAGCCAGGCCGCCATGGTGCGCTTCCTGAACCTGATCGCCAGCGAGCCCGACATCGCGCGCGTGCCCATCATGATCGACTCGTCCAAGTGGGCTGTGATTGAAGCCGGATTGCGCTGCGTGCAGGGCAAGGCGGTGGTGAACTCGATCAGCATGAAGGCCGGCGTGGAGGAGTTCAAGCAGCAGGCCCGGCTGCTGCGGCGCTACGGCGCGGCCGCCGTGGTGATGGCATTTGACGAGCAGGGCCAGGCCGACAGCTACCAGCGCAAGATCGACATTTGCCAGCGCGCGTATCGCATCCTGGTGGACGAGGTGGACTTCCCGCCGGAAGACATCATCTTTGATCCAAACATCTTCGCCATCGCCACCGGCATCGAAGAGCACAACAACTACGCCGTGGATTTCATCGAAGCCACGCGCTGGATCAAGCAGCACCTGCCGGGCGCCAAGGTGTCGGGCGGCGTCTCCAATGTGTCGTTCAGCTTTCGCGGCAACGACCCGGTACGCGAAGCGATCCACACCGTGTTCCTGTACCACGCGATCAAGGCGGGCATGGACATGGGCATCGTCAATGCCGGCATGGTCGGTGTGTATGACGACCTTGATCCGAGCTTGCGCGAACGTGTGGAAGACGTGGTGCTGAATAGGACACCCGTCTACAAACCGGGCGAGCCGTCGCTGTCCGCGGGTGAACGCCTGGTGGAGATCGCCGACAGCGCCAAGGGTGCGGCCAAGGACGAGAGCAAGAAGAACGAATGGCGCGGCACGCCCGCGCAGCCCGTGACGGTGGGGCAGCGTCTGTCACACGCTCTGGTGCACGGCATCACCGACTTCATCACCCAGGACACGGAAGAGGCCTACCGCGAGATTCTGGCCAAGGGCGGACGCCCGCTGCACGTGATCGAAGGCCCGCTCATGGACGGCATGAACGTCGTGGGCGATCGCTTTGGCCAGGGCAAGATGTTCTTGCCGCAGGTGGTGAAATCGGCGCGCGTGATGAAGCAGGCCGTGGCCCATCTGCTGCCCTACATCGAGGAAGAAAAGCTGCAGCAGGCGGCGGCCGGAGAGTCCGTCAAGGCCAAGGGCAAGATCATCATCGCCACCGTCAAGGGCGACGTGCACGACATCGGCAAGAACATCGTCACCGTGGTCCTGCAATGCAACAACTTCGAGGTCATCAACCTGGGCGTGATGGTGCCCTGCCACGAGATCCTGGCGCGCGCCAAGGTCGAAGGCGTGGACATCGTGGGCCTGTCCGGGCTCATCACACCCAGCCTGGAAGAGATGCAAGTCGTGGCCGCAGAAATGCAAAAGGACGACTATTTCCGCACCCGCAAGATTCCCTTGCTCATCGGCGGCGCCACCACCAGTCGCGTGCACACCGCCGTGAAGATTTCTCCGCACTACGAGGGGCCCGTGGTCTACGTGCCCGATGCCTCGCGCAGCGTGGGTGTGGCCCAGCGCCTGCTGGGTGAGCATGGCGCGCAATACCTGGAAGAACTTCAGGCCGATGACGACAAGGTGCGCGAGCAGCACGCCAACAAGAAGCAAACGCCCTTGTGGCCGCTGGCGAAGGCGCGCAGCAACAAGGCCGTCATGGACTGGAGCGCGTACCAGCCACCGCTGCCGAAGTTTGTCGGGCGCCGCGTGTTCAAGAATTTTGATCTGACGGAACTCGCCGCTTGCATCGATTGGGGGCCGTTCTTTCAGACCTGGGATCTGGCCGGTCGCTATCCGCAAATACTGCAGGACGAGGTGGTTGGCGTGGAGGCGCAGCGCGTCTTCGCGGACGCCCAGGCCATGCTCAAGAAGTTGATCGGCGGCCAGTGGCTCACGGCCAGCGCCGTGCTCGGCTTCTATCCCGCCAACTCGGTGAACGACGACGACATCGAGTTCTACACCGACGAAACCCGCAGCCAGGTCGCCTTCACCTGGTATGGCCTGCGTCAGCAAAGCGAAAAGCCGGTCGTTGATGGCGTGCAGTTGCCCAGCCGCTGCCTGGCGGACTTTGTCGCACCCAAGGCCAGCGGCATCAAGGACTATGTGGGCCTGTTCGCTGTCACCTCCGGCCTGGGCGTGGAGAAGAAGGATCAGGCCTTCATCGCGGCGCACGACGACTACTCGGCGATCCTATTCAAGGCGCTCGCCGACCGTCTGGCCGAAGCCTTTGCCGAAGCCCTGCACCGGCGCGTGCGCACCGACTTGTGGGGTTACGCTGCCGACGAGGCCTTGAGCACGCAAGACCTGGTCGCAGAGAAGTACCGGGGCATCCGTCCGGCGCCGGGTTACCCGGCGTGCCCGGACCACAGCGTCAAGCGCGAGCTGTTCAAACAGTTGCAGTGCGCAGACATCGGCATGGCCCTGACCGAGAGTCTGGCCATGACGCCGGCAGCGAGCGTGAGTGGCTTTTACTTCAGCCACCCGCAAAGCAGCTACTTCAATGTGGGAAGAATTGGCGACGACCAGTTGCAGGATCTGGCGCGACGCCGAGGCGAAAGCCCGCA
Source organism: uncultured beta proteobacterium (assembly GCA_903844215.1). Lineage (GTDB taxonomy): Bacteria > Pseudomonadota > Gammaproteobacteria > Burkholderiales > Burkholderiaceae_C > CAIKVZ01. Next base: position 32,051 of record CAIMSP010000154.1, read on the forward strand.
GCAATTGCAGCGCTTGCTGGCCCCGAATCTCTAAACTTTGCGGGACGGACCCAAGTTACACGCAGTGAACTTTGCTCGGTCCCCAACAGATCGTAGCTGTTGGATGTTCACTTTGCGGGACCGACCAAGCGTGACGCGAAGTGAACTTTGCTCGGTCCTCGACTGATTGAAATTGCGGGACAGGGGCTATGGGGCGGCGACCCAAAATGCCCTTCAGCTCGCGCGCTTGCGTGGTGCGGCCTTCTTCGCGGGCGCACCCGATGCTTTCTTGACTGCGGCTTTCACGGCCTGCTTGGCCACGTGTTTGGTGGCATTCACCGCCGTTTGCTTGGCGGCATCTTTCATGGCGCCCGCAGCGATCTGCTGGAACTGCTGCGTCAGCGCACCCCACCACTGCATCGGATCGGCGACGCCCGCTGCAGCCGACTCTGACGTGGCTGCGGGCTCTTTCTTTGGCGAAGAGGTCACGGCAGCCGCGACACTGGATAGGGTGCGCGCCGTTCCGCTGGCGGTCTCGGTCATCTTTTGCATGCCCGAAGCCACGGTGTCGGCGGCCTTGAGCTTGAGCGCATTGGCCACGTCGCCCATGTTGAAGTTCATTCCCTTGAGCGTGGCCAGCGTCATCTTCTGAACTTCCAGCGCCTGCACCGTCGCGCCCAGCGCCCGGGAATTTTGTTCGAGCCAAAAATGCACGGCCTTGAGTTCGTCAATGCGCTTGTCAAGTTCTTCCACATTCAGCGTGGGCGCCACCCAGTTCGCCAGATTAGGCATCTGCGGAACGGTTTGCGTCGCGCCTTTGGCCAGGTTTTGCAGGAAATCAAAGCCGGGGACAAATTTTCCAAAACCCGAATTCTGTGAATCGCTCATGGCACTCCTTTAGACAATTGGGGCAGCGCTTGGCGCCACGCACGCTTGGAACAAGACGTGACGCGAAGGATACTCCGCTTCGCCGACGCCCGACCGACGCGGGGCTGCGAAAGCGACATAGCAGGCCAACGCGACCACGACGGCGGGTTGCGCTGGCGCAAAACCGCAGCGAATCACTGGGAATGACGCGGGTTTCTACGTATAATCGAAGGCTTTGCAGTCGTTTCAAACCGTAACTTGGCTGTAATTTTTAATGGCGACAATGACGCTGCGCGAAAAAGACGATGAGGACGCGAATGGTTTTGGATCTGAATTCAAACCATTGACGCGCCAGCAAGCGCAGCAGCTCAGCCGCGAACTGCGCAGCGTGTCGCCCTGGAAGGTGATTGCGGTGCAATCGGCGGTGGGGCTGCTCGTGGCCTTGGCCACCTGGGGTCTGACGGGCAAGAGCAGCGCGGCGTGGTCGGCAGCCTATGGCGCCCTGAGCGTGGTGCTGCCAGCGGCTTTGTTTGCGCGTGGCTTGATGAGCCGGTTTTCGTCGCTGAACGCAGCGACTGCAGGATTTGGATTTTTTGTGTGGGAAGCGGTGAAGATTGCCGCAAGCGTGGGAATGCTGGCGATTGCGCCACGGCTGATTGCCGATCTGGACTGGCTGGCTTTGCTGGCGGGCCTGATCATCACCATGAAGATGTATTGGCTGGCCTGGCGCTTGGCGCCCAAGGCCTGAGACGAATTAACTGTCACTTGACGAACCAAGAGTTGTAAACATGTCCGCAGAAGCAAACGCTCCGACAGCCAGTGAATACATTGTTCACCACCTGACGCATTGGCAAAACAAGCCGCAGACCGAGATCGTCGATTTCGGCGTGTTCAATATCGACTCGATCTTCTTCCTGACCTTGATCGGCGTGGTGGGCAGCCTGCTGCTTTGGAAGGCGGCACGTCACGCGACTTCGGGCGTTCCCGGCCGCTTTCAATCGGCGGTGGAAATTCTTCTTGAAATGGTGGACAACCAGGCCAAGGCGATCGTGCACAACGCCAAGAGCCGCAAGATGGTGGCGCCATTGGCCCTCACCGTGTTTGTCTGGATCTTCCTGCTCAACGCCATGGACTTGTTGCCGCTGGACCTGCTGCCGACCATCTGGGGCTGGATTTATGGCGCCGCCGGGCACGATCCGCACCACGCCTATTTGCGCGTCGTGCCCACCGCCGACCTGTCGGTGACCATGGGGCTGTCGGTCTCGGTGCTGCTGATTTGCCTGGTGTACAACGTCAAGATCAAGGGCATCGGCGGCTGGGCGCACGAGCTGGTGTCTGCACCCTTTGGCACCAGCAAGAACCCGGTGTTTGCCGTGATTTTGGGTGTCGTGAATATCGCCGAACAACTGATTTCCTTTGTCGCCAAGACGGTGTCGCATGGCATGCGATTGTTTGGCAACATGTATGCGGGCGAACTGGTGTTCATGTTGATCGGCTTGTTGGGAGGTGCCTGGGCATTTTCCTTTGAGCCCGCGAGTTTGATGCTTTTGTTACTGCACGTGGTGGCGGGTTGGGCGTGGGCGGTGTTCCACATATTGATCATCACGCTGCAGGCTTTCGTGTTCATGATGTTGACCCTGGTCTACATCGGACAGGCGCATGACGCGCATTGATTTTGGTTTGTTGTTTTCGTTTTGTTTTTGTTTTTTCGTTAATCTAGGAGTGAATCATGGAAGTTATTAGTTTTGCTGCGTTGGCTGCTGGTTTGATCATTGGCTTGGGCGCTTTGGGCGCTTGTATCGGCATCGGCATCATGGGTAGCAAGTACCTCGAAGCGGCTGCACGTCAGCCCGAGCTCATGGGCGAACTGCAGACCAAGATGTTCGTGCTGGCTGGTCTGATCGACGCGGCTTTCATTATCGGTACCGGTATTGCCCTGTGGTTCGCCACGGCCAACCCGTTCCTGGCTCAAATCGCGAAATTGGTCAAGTAAGCACCGTTCGCATACCCGTCTAAGGGAGACTACTGTGAGCATTAATGGAACCCTGCTGGCGTCAATGATCGTGCTGGCGTTGCTGGTGCTGTTCTCGATGAAAGCCATTTGGCCGCCACTCGCGGCTGCATTGGACGAACGTGCCAGCAAAATTGCCGCCGGCCTCGCCGCTGCGGACAAAGCCAAGTCCGAGCTTTCCTCCGCCAATCAGCGCGTGGAAGCCGAGTTGGCCAAGTCACGCACCGAGTCCACGGCCCGCCTGGCGGATGCCGAGCGTCGTGGTCAGGCCCTGGTGGAAGAAGCCAAAGCCAAAGCGACCGAGGAGGGCAACAAGATCATTGCTGCCGCCAAGGTCGAAGCTGAACAGCAAACTGTCAAGGCGCGCGAAGCCCTGCGTGAGCAGGTCGCCGCATTGGCAGTCAAGGGTGCCGAGCAGATTCTCCGCAAGGAAGTCAACGCCAGCGTGCACGCCGATTTGCTGGGCCGCCTGAAGACCGAACTGTAAGAGCGCACCATGGCTGAAATCGCAACCATCGCCCGCCCTTACGCCGAAGCGCTGTTCAAGGCCGCTGCGTCCGATCTGGCCGCAAGCGCGGTCTGGCTGGACGAATTGGCTGCGATAGCGGGAAACCCGCAGCTGCAGCAATTTGCGGACAGCCCCAAGGCGACGACGGCGCAGGTTTTTGAACTGATCTCCAGCATTGCCAAAACAACGCTGCCGGAACAGGCCAAGAACTTTCTGCGTACCGTGATCGAGAATGGCCGCCTGGCTGCCATGCCCGAGATCGCCACGCAGTTTCGCACGCTGAAGAACGCGCAGTCAGGCTCGTCGGATGCGGTCGTGTACAGCGCCTTCGCGATCGATGGGGCCGCTCTGGCGTCCGTGGCCGAAACGCTGGAACAGCGCTTTGGCAAAAAGCTCAACGTCAGCGTTCAGCTCGAACCCGAGTTGATCGGGGGCATTCGCGTCGTGGTGGGTGATGAGGTGCTGGACACTTCGATCAAAGCCCGCCTGGAACAAATGAAAGTCGCGCTGTCAGCTTGAGCCTTTCGCTCTCGCCGCACAGCCAACCATGAAAGAAGGAAAGAGTCATGCAACTCAATTCCGCAGAGATTTCTGAACTGATCAAGAGTCGCATTGAGGGCCTGTCCGCCAGCGCCAACATTCGCAACCAAGGCACCGTGATTTCGGTGAGCGACGGCATTTGCCGCATCCACGGCCTGTCCGACGTGATGCAGGGCGAAATGCTGGAATTCCCGGCCGGCAGCGATGGCCTGCCCACCTACGGCCTGGCCTTGAATCTGGAGCGCGACTCGGTCGGCTCCGTGATTTTGGGCGAATACGAGCACATCTCCGAAGGCGACACCGTCAAGTGCACGGGCCGCATTCTGGAAGTGCCCGTGGGCCCCGAACTCAAGGGCCGCGTGGTAAATGCCCTGGGCCAGCCGATCGACGGCAAGGGTCCGATCAACGCCAAGATGACCGACGTGATTGAAAAGGTTGCGCCCGGCGTGATCGCTCGTCAATCGGTGAGCCAGCCAATGCAGACCGGACTGAAGTCCATCGACTCGATGGTGCCGGTGGGCCGCGGTCAACGCGAGCTCATCATCGGCGACCGTCAGACCGGCAAGACCGCCGTGGCCATTGACGCCATCATCAACCAAAAGGGTCAGAACATGACCTGCGTTTATGTCGCGATTGGCCAGAAGGCCAGTTCCGTCAAGAACGTGGTGCGCTCGCTGGAGCAAGCCGGCGCCATGGAGTACACCATCGTGGTGGCTGCCACCGCGTCCGAATCCGCCGCCATGCAGTACGTCAGCGCCTACTCTGGCTGCACCATGGGCGAATACTTCCGTGACCGCGGCGAAGACGCGCTGATCGTGTATGACGATCTGTCCAAGCAGGCCGTGGCTTATCGCCAGTTGTCGCTGCTGCTGCGCCGTCCGCCAGGCCGCGAAGCCTACCCCGGCGACGTGTTCTATCTCCACAGCCGCTTGCTCGAACGCGCCGCCCGTGTGAACGAAAAGTACGTTGAAGACTTCACCAAGGGTGCGGTCAAAGGCCAAACCGGTTCCTTGACGGCCCTGCCCATCATTGAAACCCAGGCCGGCGACGTGTCTGCCTTCGTGCCCACGAACGTGATCTCGATCACCGACGGTCAGATCTTCTTGGAGACCTCGCTCTTCAACGCCGGCATTCGCCCGGCCATCAACGCCGGCATTTCCGTGTCGCGCGTCGGTGGTGCGGCTCAGACCAAGCTCATCAAGAACCTCTCTGGCGGTATTCGTACCGACTTGGCGCAGTACCGTGAGTTGGCCGCTTTCGCGCAGTTCGCATCCGACCTGGACGAAGCCACACGCAAGCAGCTCGATCGCGGCGCCCGCGTCACCGAACTGCTCAAGCAGCCACAGTACAGCCCGCTGCCGATTTCCCTGATGGGTGCGACGCTGTTTGCCGTGAACAAGGGGTTTCTGGACGACATCGAAGTCAGCAAGATGCTGCCGTTCGAACACGGCCTGCACGCTTACCTCAAGGACAAGCATGCCGCGCTGCTGGCCAAGCTCGAAGCCGCCAAGGCCATGGACAAGGATGCTGAGGCGGAATTGAACAGCGCCATCGCGGCCTTCAAGAAGTCGTTCGCCTAAGGTTCCCTTCACAGATTCAAGCGAAGGACTCTTCTTATGGCAACCAGCAAGGAAATACGCGGCAAGATCAAGAACTTCGAGAGTACGAAGAAGATCACCAAGGCCATGGAGATGATCTCCGTGTCCAAGATGCGTAAGGCGCAGGAGCGTATGCGTGCAGCGCGGCCCTATGCCGAGAAGGTGCGCAACATCGCGGCCAATCTGGGCCGGGCCAATCCCGAGTACGTCCACGCCTTCATGAAGGCCAACGACGCCAAGATCGCCGGCATGATCGTCGTCACGACCGACAAGGGTCTGTGCGGTGGCTTGAACACCAACGTGCTGCGCAGCGTGACCAACAAGCTGCGCGAGCTGCAGGCGAGCGGCAACACGGTGCAAGCCGTGGCCATCGGCAACAAGGGCTTGGGCTTTCTGAACCGCATTGGCGCCAAGGTCGTGTCACATGTGACGCAGTTGGGTGACCGGCCGCATCTGGAGCGCCTGATCGGTCCGGTCAAAGTGCTGCTGGACGCGTACGCCAAGGGCGAGGTCAATGCCGTCTATCTGTCCTACACCCGCTTCATCAACACCATGAAGCAGGAAGTGGTGATGGAGCAGTTGCTGCCCCTGTCGGCGGCACAGATGCAGGCGCAGACCCAGGCCAGCGAAGTCGCCGCAGGCGCCAAGCACAGCTGGGATTACATCTATGAACCCGATGCCCAGACGGTGATCGATGACCTGTTGCTGCGCTATGTCGAAGCGCTGGTCTACCAATCCGTCGCCGAGAACATGGCGTCTGAACATGCGGCGCGCATGGTGGCTATGAAGGCCGCGACCGACAACGCCGGCAGCGTGATTGGCGAGCTCAAACTGATCTACAACAAGACCCGTCAAGCCGCGATCACCAAAGAACTGTCCGAGATCGTCTCCGGAGCTGCAGCGATCGGGGCCTAGGCCCAAACAGCAGCCAGCAAGATTCAACCCATTGGAGCAAATGTAATGACCCTCGAGACCGCAAAAGTGAACGCAAGCGTTCAGGGAAAAATTGTTCAGTGCATTGGCGCTGTCGTCGACGTGGAGTTTCCGCGTGACCAGATGCCCAAGATTTATGACGCCCTCAAGCTTGAAGGCTCGACACTGACGCTGGAAGTGCAGCAGCAGCTCGGCGACGGCGTGGTGCGCACGATCGCATTGGGCTCCAGCGACGGCCTGCGTCGCGGCTTGATGGTGTCGAACACCGCACACCCGATCATGGTGCCCGTGGGCAAGGCCACGCTGGGTCGCATCATGGACGTGCTCGGCGCGCCCATCGACGAGCGCGGTCCGGTGACGGCCGAGCTGACCGCTTCCATCCACCGCAAGGCGCCCGCCTATGACGAGCTCAGCCCGTCGCAGGAATTGCTCGAGACCGGCATCAAGGTGATTGACCTGGTGTGCCCGTTTGCCAAGGGCGGCAAGGTCGGCCTGTTCGGCGGCGCCGGCGTGGGCAAGACCGTGAACATGATGGAGTTGATCAACAACATCGCCAAGGCGCACAGCGGCCTGTCCGTGTTCGCCGGTGTCGGTGAGCGCACTCGCGAAGGCAACGACTTCTATCACGAGATGATGGAGTCGGGCGTCGTGAACAGCGACAACCTGAGCGAATCCAAAGTGGCCATGGTCTACGGCCAGATGAACGAGCCTCCAGGCAACCGTCTGCGCGTGGCGCTGACCGGTCTGACGATCGCCGAATCCTTCCGTGACGAAGGCAAGGACGTGCTGTTCTTCGTGGACAACATCTACCGCTTCACGCTGGCCGGAACCGAAGTGTCCGCACTGTTGGGCCGCATGCCTTCGGCCGTGGGCTACCAGCCCACGCTGGCCGAGGAAATGGGTCGTCTGCAAGAGCGCATCACCTCGACCAAGGTCGGCTCGATCACCTCGATTCAGGCCGTGTATGTGCCTGCGGATGACTTGACCGATCCCTCGCCTGCAACGACTTTCGCCCACCTGGACTCCACCGTGGTGCTGAGCCGCGACATCGCCTCGCTGGGGATCTACCCTGCGGTCGATCCGCTGGACTCGACCAGCCGTCAGCTCTCCCCGAGCGTCGTGGGCGAAGACCACTACAACACGGCCCGTGCCGTGCAAGGGACGCTGCAGCGCTACAAGGAACTGCGCGACATCATCGCCATTCTGGGCATGGACGAACTGGCACCGGAAGACAAGCTGACGGTGGCACGCGCGCGCAAGATCCAGCGTTTCTTGAGCCAGCCTTTCCACGTGGCCGAAGTGTTCACCGGAACCTCGGGCAAGTACGTCACGCTGGCCGAGACCATTCGCGGCTTCAAGATGATCGTGAACGGCGAGTGTGATCATCTGCCAGAGCAGGCCTTCTACATGGTCGGAACGATCGACGAGGCTTTCGAGAAGGCCAAGAAGGTCTGAGCGTCACGCCCCTGACCACGCACGCAAAGGAACCCTATGTCGACCATTCACGTTGACGTTGTCAGTGCCGAAGAGTCCATCTTCTCCGGAGAAGCGCGCTTTGTCGCTTTGCCCGGCGAAGCCGGCGAGCTCGGCATCTATCCGCGCCACACACCCCTGATCACCCGCATCAAGCCGGGCTCGGTACGCATTGAAATGGCCGACGGCAGCGAAGAGTTTGTCTTTGTCGCCGGCGGCATTCTGGAAGTGCAACCCCACTGTGTCACCGTCCTGTCCGACACCGCCATCCGCGGCAAGGACTTGGACGAAGAGAAGGCCAACGCGGCTCGCGCTGCGGCCGAGGAAGCGCTCAAGAGCGCCAAGAGCGACATCGATCTGGCCCGCGCTCAGTCGGAGCTGGCCGTGTTGGCGGCCCAGCTGTCGGCGCTGCGCAAGTATCGCCAAGTCAAGTAGTTTTTCGGGCCCAGCCCGAACAGAAAAATCCTCCGCCTTGTCGGAGGATTTTTTTTGCCTACAGCAGCACCACGGCGTCGGGCAGTTCGTTGCTACGCTGGTCGGCGCCCACCGGAAAATGCCTTTCCAAATGCGCTGTGACCTCATCCATGGCGTGCATGAGTCCCTGCTCAAAGCGCTGTGCCTGCAAGTCCGCCGCCAAGCTCACGAGCATGGCCTCCCACTGCGCTGGCGCAAGAAAGCGGTTCAGCCCACGATCCGCCACCAGTTCGATCGAGTGCTGCGCCAACAGCAAATAGATCAAGACGCCGTTGTTGTGCTCGGTGTCCCAGACTCCCAAGTCACCGAACAGCGCCAACGCACGCGCACGCACCAGCGTGGCCATGCTCTGGCCGTGCCAGACGTGGCGCCAGAGCGCCGGCAAGGGCAGGCTGGCCTCAGCGCAAACGCGCACTTGCCCGGTGTGCCGCTGCTCTCCAGCGGTCACGTGCTGCTCGAGCCGCTTCACGGCCGCAGGCTTGAGCACGCGGCGCGCAGACGCGCCATCGAGCCAGAGGTGCCGAAGGAGGTTCCAGAGTCTGATCAGCATGAAGGCCTCACCACTTTCCCGACGCACCGCCGCCGCCAAAATCGCCGCCACCACCGGAACTAAAACCACCGCCGCCGCCCGATCCGCCTGAGCCGAAGCCGCCACCGCCCCAGGGCCCACTGCGGCCGCTCGGCGCGGCCACACCGGACAGCAGAGAAAAGAGCAGCGCCATCAGGCCGACAAACAAGCCAAGCCACAGGCTGGCGGTGATGAAAAACACCAGCGCGGCGACGCCGCCACCGGTCAGCAGCGCGCCCCGGCCACGGCCAAAAATTCCCCGTGCCATGGCGCCAACGATGGGCACCAGAACGAACATCAAGATCCCGAGGTTCATCCAGTCCACTGCAACGCGGCCGGGCGCTCGCGCGGCCACTTCCGGCAGGGGCTCGCCCCTGATCGCGGCGCCGATCTGGTCCAATCCCGCGTCAATCCCGCCCGCGTAGTCGCCCAGTTTGAAGCGCGGCAGCATCGCCTGCTCGATGATGCGCTTGGCCAGCAGGTCCGGAATGGCACCCTCGAGTGTTTTGCTCACTTCGATGCGGAGGTCGCGGTCTTCCTTGGCGATCAACACCAGCAGGCCGTCGCCCACGCCTTTGCGGCCGATCTTCCATTCGTTGCCCACGCGGTTGGCGAAGCTGGCGACGTCCTCGGGGTGCGCGCTCGGGACCAGCAAGACCACCACCTGCGAGCCCTTGGCCGCCTCCAGTGCCACCAGCTTGGACTCTAGCGCCGCGATTTGCGCCGGGCCCAACGTGCCAGTGCGGTCGATCACGTGCGCCGTCAAGGCGGGCACGGCCTGAAGCGGCTGCGCTGCTGCAGCCCAGCACAGCAAGACCAGGGCAGCGCTCAGGGCGCGCAGCCAGCACGACCGGCTCAGCGTGGCGTGACGCATCACGGCCTACTTCTTGTTGAAGTCCACCGCTGGCGGCTTGGCCAGCGCGGCCTCGTTTTCCACCGTGAATTCCGCCTTGGTCGTGTAGCTGAAGGCCATCGCGGTGAGGTTGGTGGGCAAACTGCGCACCTTGATGTTGTACTCCTGCACGGACTTGATGTAGCGGTTGCGCGCAACCGCAATACGGTTCTCCGTGCCTTCGAGTTGCACCCTCAGGTCGCTGAAACCCTGGTTCGATTTGAGGTTGGGGTAGGCCTCGCTCACCGCCATCAGACGGCTCAGGGCGCTGCCCAACTCACCCTGCGCGGCCTGAAACCTCTTGAACGCTTCGGGGTTGTTCAAGGTCTCTGGCGTCACCTGGATGGACGTGGCTTTGGCACGCGCTTCCACCACCTTGGTCAGCGTCTCCTGCTCGAAGTTGGACTCGCCCTTGACCGTGGCGACGATGTTGGGAACCAGGTCGGCGCGGCGCTGGTACTGGTTCAGAACCTCGCTCCAGGCGGCCTTGGACTCTTCGTCAAGACGTTGAAAATCGTTGTAGCCGCAGCCCGTCAAGGCGCATGCGGCGATCAGCGCAAGTAGCCAGCGTTGCATGATCATCTCCTGGTTAATTGAATTATCTCTTTGACAACATTATCACAATTGAATGCGCTTGGACATGGTTCAAGGCAGAATCAGCAACTTGTTTCACGTAGCGACCCCATGACCAAAGCCAAACTCCAGGCCGCCACGGTGGGCGGCAGCGCCAACGATTTGGAGGCGGCCTTTTACGACGCACTGCAATCCGCCGACATCGAAAAGCTCATGGCCTGCTGGGCCGATGAGGACGAGGTCGTTTGCGTGCATCCCGGCGGCACGCGCCTGGTGGGGCTCGGCGCCATCCGCGCCGCATTCGAGGCCTTGTTCAGCAATGGCCACATCCGCGCCACCCCGCAGCGCGTGCGTTGCGTGGACTCCCTGGCCAGTTCGGTGCACAGCGTCGTGGAGCGCATCGAGGTCATGACGCCCCAGGGGCCGCAGCAGGCCTACGTGATCGCCACCAACGTTTATCACAAGACCGCGCAAGGCTGGCGCCTGGTGGCGCACCACGCCAGCCCCGGTACGCTGACCGAAGTGCACGAAGCGAATGACACGCCCCAGGTCCTGCACTGACATGGCCTGCCCACACCGTCGGTTCGCACGGCGTCGGTCATGAACTATCAGGCGCCGCGTTGGCTTCCCGGCGGCAATGTGCAGACCCTGTGGTCGGCGCTCTACGCGCGCCGCACGCTGAGCGCCCCGCCGGCACTGCGGCGCGAACGCTGGACCACACCGGACGCCGATTTCATCGACGTCGACTGGCTGGCCGGGCCTGAGCAAGCCACCCTGCTGGTGCTGTTTCACGGTCTCGAGGGCTCGTCCTCGAGCCACTACGCCCAGGCCTTTGCCGACTTTGCGCAAGCACGGCAATGGGCCTTTGCCGTGCCTCACTTTCGCGGCTGCAGCGGCGAACTCAATCTGGCGCCGCGCGCCTACCACTGTGGCGACCATGAGGAAGTGGGCTGGATCCTGCAGCGCTTTCGGGCTCGGCACGCCGGCACCATTTTGGCCGTAGGCGTCTCGCTCGGGGGCAACGCGCTACTGCGCTGGGCCGAGGAGCAGGAGCAGCAGGCGGCCCGCGTGGTCAACGCCGTGGCCTCGGTCTGCGCGCCGCTGGACCTGACCGCCAGCGGTCACGCCATCGGCCGCGGCTTCAATCGGCTGAGCTACACCCCGCTGTTTTTGCGCAGCATGAAGCCCAGGGCGCTGGCCAAGCTGGCGCAATATCCGGGACTGTTTGACCGCGCGGCGCTGGCTGCGGCGCGCGATCTCTACGCCTTTGACGAGGTCTTCACGGCACCGCTGCACGGCTTTCGCAGTGCCGACGACTATTGGACCCGGGCTTCAGCCAAGCCCCAGCTAGAGCGCATCCGCATCCCGACGCTGGTCGCCAATGCCCGCAACGACCCCTTCGTGCCGGCCAGCTGTTTGCCGTCTCGCGCCGAAGTAGGCGCCAACGTCACGCTCTGGCAACCGGCACAGGGCGGCCATGTGGGATTCACCGCAGGCGCCTTTCCCGGTCACCTGCAAACGCTGCCCGAGCAGGTGGGCGGATGGCTGGAACAACACCTCAGCTGAGAATTTTCGGGCCCGTGCGTCGCGAGCAAGCCCTGCCCCCAACTGATTCGCATCAAGGAACCCCTCATGGATGAGATCGTGAAAGCCGCCTTGGCCAAATGGCCGAATGTTCCGGACTGCTACGGCTGGCTGGGACTGGACGCACGCGGCAACTGGTATATGCGCGACGACGGGGCTCAGGCGGCGGGCGCCTTTGCCAGCGGTTTGCCGGGCGCCAAGGGCTCGCTGCTGCAGCACGACAAGCTGATCGCCTTCATCGGGCGCAACTACGCGCCAGATGCCTTGGGGCAGTGGTTCTTCCAGAACGGCCCGCAGCGCGTTTACGTCGAACTCCAGGCCACGCCCTTCATCTGGCGCATCCATCCGGATTACTCGGTGACAGCGCACAGCGGCGCGACAGCCCGGATTCAGCGCTGTGTGCTCGATGAACTGGGTCGCGTCTACCTGGAGACGGATCTGGGTTTTGGCCTGGTGCACACCCAGGATGTGGTACTGGCCGCGCAGGCGGTCGAAGAGGGCTTGTGGGTTCCGCAGGAAATGAGCAGCGCCGCGCTGCCGCAGCGCTTTGGCTATGTGCGCAGTCCAACAAAAAGGCCGGCGTGAGCCGGCATTTTTGACCTGCAACAGGCATCTGTTTGGCAGCGACCGGCGCTGCAGCGGCAGGCTTGGGATCGGTGAATTTGGCACCGCCTGCATTCGCCCTGTAGACCAGCGCGCGCGCCACTTCGTTGTCGTCTTACTCGCCCCCGCCTTGCGGCGTCCTATTGTTCTTGCCCTGAAGAGAGGAACGCCACAGCGCGTGGTTGCGCATCAATCCTGGCGCAAACACTCGATCGGCAGCAGCCTGGAGGCCCGCCGCGCGGGGTAATAGCCGAAGAACAGGCCGACGCCGGTCGAAAACAACACCGCGGTCAGCACATGGCTGGCGCCCAGCGCCATCTCGAACTTGCCCGTGCTGTTCACGCCCCAGGCGCCCAGCGCCGCCAAGCCCACGCCCACGAGACCGCCGACGATGCACATCACCACGGCTTCGCTCAGAAACTGCACCAGCAGGTGCACCGGCTTGGCGCCGATGGCCATGCGAATGCCGATTTCGCGCACGCGTTCGCTCACGCTGACCAGCATGATGTTCATGATGCCGATGCCGCCGACGATGAGCGAGATCGCGCCCACGATGCCCAAGCCGATGGACAGGCCCGCGCCAATGGCTTCGCCGGTCTGCGCGATGCTGGCCAGATTCGTGATTTGGAAGTCGTCAAGTCGCTCGCCCGTGATGCGGTGCCGATCGCGCAGCAGTTCGGCGATGTCGCGCTGGGCCTCCCCCATGCTGGCCTCGTCCCGGGCCTGCGCGTTGATGTAGTGCACCGTGCGCGGCCGAGGCATGCGCACCGGAATCGCGGTGATGGGAACGGCCATGAGGTCCCCCAGATCGGTGCCGTCCAGCGTGCGCCCGCTGCCGGCCAGCACGCCGATGATGGTGAAGGGCCGACCATCGACGCGCAGCGTCTGGCCGATGGGGTCGCGCCGGTAGTAGTAGGTGCTGGCGACGTTGGAGCCGATCACGATCACGCGGTTCGCTGATCGCACATCGCTGTCGGCCAGCGCCACGCCGCTTTGCACTTTCCAGTTGCGCAGCGCAAACATGTCGGGCGTCACGCCCAACACCACGGTGTTGCTGTTGTCGTCGCCGTAGAGGATCTGAAAATAGCCCTGCAGCGTGGGTGCCGCGCCTTTCAAACTGGGCAAACGGCTGATCGCCACCGCGTCGTCGATGGTCAGCGTGGGCGAGTCATTGGTGCGGCGGCGCGCGCCGTTTTCCGTGGGGGTTCCGGGCTGCACGATCAACTGGTTCGAGCCCAGCACCGAGAGCTCCTTGTTGATAAAGGCGCGCACCGCATCGCCCACGCTGAGCATCAGCACCACGGAGGCAATGCCGATGATGATTCCCAACATCGTCAGCCCGGTGCGCAATCGGTTCGCGGCGAGCGAGCGAAACGACTCCAGCAGGATTTGCACCAGACTCATTTGTGCCCCCACGCTCTTCGTTGCACGTAGTCGCTGCCCCCAGCGGGGGAGCGAGCTTGCTTGAGACGGCTCGGCGCGGCGCTCATACCTGTCCCCCTTCGGCCACAGCGCCGTCGTACACCACGCGCCCGTCCTTGAGCCGCACCAGGCGCTTGGCGTGCAAGGCCACGTCCGGCTCGTGCGTCACGACCACGATGGTCAGACCTTGATCGCGATTGAGTTGCCCGATCAACTCCAGCACTTCGAGCGTGGTCTTGGTGTCCAGATTGCCGGTGGGTTCATCCGCCAGCAGCAGCGGCGGCTGGTTCACCAGCGCGCGCGCAATCGCCACGCGCTGCTGCTGACCACCGGAGAGTTGATTCGGCATGCGGTGGCCCAGATCGGCCAGCCCCACCTGGTCCAGCAACTCCTGGGCCTTGAGCCGGGCCCGGGCCCTTCCCTGGCCCGCGTAAAGCAGGGGCAGGGCCACGTTTTCCAGCACGCTCATGCGTTTGAGCAGATTGAAGCTCTGGAACACAAAACCGATGGTCTGGTTGCGCACCTGCGCATGCTGGGCGGCGTTCAGGTCGGTCACATCCTGGCCATGGAGCTGATAGTGGCCGCTGTCGGCACGGTCGAGCAGCCCCAGCAGATTCATCAGCGTGCTCTTTCCCGAGCCGCTCGGCCCCATCAGCGCGACATAGTCGCCCTGGCGCACCTGCAGGTCGATGTCGAACAACACCGGCGTCACCACGTCGCCGTTGACGTAGCTTTTGCGGATGCCCGAGAGCTCGATCAAACTCATTTTTTGCCCGGAATTTCCGCATTGCGCGTGATGACTTCGTCGCCCGGCTTGAGGTCGGAGCCGATGAGCTCGGTGAAGCGCGTGTTGGAGATGCCGATCGTTACCTCGTGCAGTTTGGGACTCTGCTTGTCACCCACGGTATAGACCCGATAGACCTTGGCGCCGCTGCGCGTGGCCGTGAGCACACCGTCGTCGTCGGCGCGGGCTTTGGCTTCACTGGATGGCGCCGCCGACGCGGCCAAGGCCGGGGCCGCCCCGGCCTTGAGGCTGTCTTCGTCCGGGCGAAAGCGCAGCGCGGCCGTGGGCAGGCGCGTGACCTTGGCCTTGCTGGAGACCACGATGCGCGTTTGCGCCGTCATGCCGGGCTTGAGCAATTCATCCGGGTTGGCGACGTCCACGATGATGGTGTAGGTCACCACGCCCTGGTTGCTGGCCGAGTTCAGGCGGAACTGCTGCACCTTGCCCTCGAACTCGCGCTCCGGGTAGGCGTCAACGGTGAAGCTCACGCGCTGCCCGGCCTTGATCAGACCCACGTCGGCCTCGCTCACGTTCGTCTGGATCACCATCTGGCGCAGATCGCGCGCCAACAGGTACAGGTCGGGCGTCTGGAAGCTGGCGGCCACCGTCTGTCCCACGTCGGTGTTGCGACGAATCACCACACCGTCGATGGGCGAGCGGATGACCGAGTTGTCCAGGTCGGTTTGCGCCGACTCGACCTGAGCCCGTCCCAACTCCATGTTGGCCAGCGCCGCATCGACCTCGCGTTTGCCCTGGTCCAGCGTGAGCGCGGAGATGAAGCCCGCAGCCACCAGCTTCTGGTTGCGCGCGTAGGTGGCCTGCGCCAGCACCAGCGCCGCGTTGTTCGCCGCCAGTTGAGCTTGCGTCTGGCGCAGCCGTGCCTGCAGATTCGCCGGGTCCAGGCGCAGCAGGATCTGGCCCTTGCTGACGTGGTCGTTGAAATCGGCGCGGCGCTCCAACACCGTGCCGCTGACCTGGGTTCCCACATTCACCGTGATCACCGGCTGCAGCGTGCCCGTGGCCAAAACCACCTGGGTGATGGCGCCCTCGTCAATGGCGGCGGTGCGGAATTTGGGCTCCTCGACCTTGGGGTTTTGGCGCAGGTAAGCCATACCAGCGGCGCCGGCCACGGCGAGCAGCGCCAGCGCCAGGGCGCTGCGTTTCATCCACGGTTTCATCATGCTTTGTTTCCTCGTGCGAGGGCGCCAGTGTACGGGCGACTTCGTCGGCCCGGCCGATGCGTTAAATTCCAGCTATGCCTCCGATCAAAGCCACCCCTCCCAGTTTTTCACCGCTCGAGTTTCGCGCCGCCCTGAGCGCCTTCGCCACCGGCGTCACCATCGTCACCGCGCGCACGCCTTCGGGCGAGCTCGTGGGCTTCACCGCCAACTCCTTCAACTCGGTGTCGCTGGAGCCGCCACTGGTGCTGTGGAGCCTGGCGCGCCAGGCCCGTTCGCTGGCCGCGCTCAGCACCGGCTCACACTACGCCATCAATGTGTTGGCGGCGGACCAGCGTGCGCTGGCGGAGGTCTTCGCCTCCAAGGGAACGGACCGTTGGGCCGGCGTGGACTACGTTGACGGCGTGGCCGGAGCCCCGCTGCTGGCGGGTGCCATGGCCAGCTTCGAGTGCTTCAACCGCAGCCGCTACGAAGAAGGCGACCATGTCATCTTCGTGGGTGAGGTGGAGCGCTGCTCGCACCGCGTGGGCGCCTCGCCGCTGCTGTATCACGGCGGCAAGTACTTCAGCGAACATCCGCTCTAGGCGCACCACGCCGACTTTCAGGGCTCGGCGCGCGGCTTGACCGAAGCACGAGAATTGGCGCCGGGCTTGCCCCATTCCCACTGACGCTGACGCTCGCGCGCACCGCTTTTTTGCCCCGGCGTCGTGCTGGCGTGACACTTCGGACAGCTCACGCCGAGCTCAAACAGCGGTGAATTTTGCTCGCCCTCGGCCAGCGGCATGCGACAAGCCCGGCACAGCTTGTGCCGACCCGCAAGCAGGCCATGGCCCACGCAAACGCGCTCGTCAAAGACAAAACACTCGCCCTGCCACAAGCTGTGCTCGGGCGCCACGGTTTCCAGATATTTGAGGATGCCGCCTTCGAGGTGATACACCTCGTCAAAGCCGCGGGCACGCAGCAGGGCGGTGGACTTTTCACAGCGAATGCCGCCGGTGCAGAACATCGCCACCTTGGGCTTGACGCCAGAATCGGTGTGAAGTGCTGCGGCCTGCTCTAGCCATTGCGGCAGTTCGGCAAAGGTCTTGATTCGCGGATTGATGGCCCCGCTGAAGGTCCCCACTTCCACTTCGTAGTCGTTGCGCGTGTCAATCAGCACCAGCGCCGGGTCCTGCAGCAGTTGGTTCCAGTCGGCGGGTTTCACGTAGGTTCCGGCCATGTGAGTGGGGCTGATGCCGGCCACACCCATGGTGACAATCTCGCGCTTGAGCCGGACCTTCATGCGGTAAAAGGGCGGCTTGTCGGACCAGGCCTCCTTGTGCTGCAGGTCCGACAGGCGCGGGTCCTGGCGCAGAAAATTCAGCAGCGCATGCACGCCTGGCGCCGGGCCGGCGACGGTGCTGTTGATGCCCTCTTGGGCCAGCAAGATCGTGCCCTTGATCTGGTGCTCGGCGCAGCAGGCCAGCAGCGGCGCTTTGAGCGCCTCGAAATCGGGCAGGTCAACGAATTTGTAAAACGCTGCCGTAAGAAAGCTTGTCATGAATGCTGGGCGTCCAGGTTGAAATGGGGGCGCAACACCCGGCGAAGGCCGGGCCGGCGTCATCCGCGACAATCATCGCATGACAAACCGCAAGACCGAACTCGACGCCACCGCCGTCTCCTTGCTGTTGGCGTGTTGCCTGTTTTGGGGTTTTCAGCAGGTGCTGGTGAAGGCCACGCTGCCCGAACTGGCGCCGGCGTTCCAGGCCGGTCTGCGCTTTGTGGCGGCGAGCCTGGTGCTGTGGGGCTGGTGCTTGTGGCGGGGCATCCCGCTTTGGCAGGATGACGGCTCGCTGCGCCCGGGCTTGCTGGCGGGCGCGCTGTTCGCAGCGGAGTTTGCCTGCGTCTATGTCGGCTTGCAGTACACGACGGCGTCGCGGCTGACGCTGTTTCTGTACACCGCGCCGTTCTGGGTGGCGGTGCTGCTGCCGCTTTGGGTGCCAGTCGAGCGACTGCGCCCGCTGCAGTGGCTGGGCCTGTGTTGCGCCTTCCTGGCCGTGGTGTTTGCGCTGTGGAGCGGTTTTTCCGGGGCCCAGACCGGTCCATCAAGCTGGCTGGGCGACATCCTGGCGCTGAGCGCCGGCCTGCTGTGGGGACTGACCACGGTCACGATACGCAGTTCCACGCTGATGCGCGTATCCGCCGAAAAATTGCTGTTCTATCAGCTCGGCATGAGCGCTCTGAGCTTGCCCCTGCTGTCGCTTCTGCTGGGCGAGTCCTGGCACTGGCACTTCAGCGTGTTCGCGCTGAGCTCGCTTGCGGCACAGGCGCTGCTGGGCGCGTTCATGAGCTTTCTGGCCTGGATGTGGATGCTGGGGCGCTATCCCGCGACCCGGATATCGGTGTTCGTCTTTCTGACACCGATTTGTGCGCTGCTGTTTGGCGCGCTCTGGCTGGGCGAACCGGTGACGCTGGCTTTGCTCGCCGCCTTGGCCTTGGTGGCGCTTGGCATCGTGCTAGTCAACCGGCGCGCCTAGCAGCCTGTCGGCGTCTTTGTCTGTGCTGATCTTGATCGGAAACACTTGATGGTCCACGTTTGAAGAAGCTCACGACCGCCGCCCTGACGCTGCTCTGGGTCTGCGCGAGCTTTGCCGCAAGCGCCGACTTTTCGCAATGTCGGCAGCTGTTCGCCAACCGCGCGGTCCCGACGTCAAACAGCCAGGCCATGGCGCCGCGCGCCCTGTGCTACAGCAGTTTCGCGATCCTTTACTCGGGGAGAAGCCGCACGCCGATCTACGTGGCGCAGCGGCTCAACAAGGCGCAACTCCAAACCAAGATCGCGCGCAGCAACCGCTTCTTTGCCGATGCCCGGCTGCCGCGCGCCGAGCGCGCCGAACTGGAGGACTACAAGAATTCCGGCCTGGATCGCGGTCACATGGCGCCGGCCGGCGACATGGGCACCGAAGAGTCGATGGCGCAAAGTTTTTCGCTGGCCAACATGGTGCCGCAAAGCGTCGTGGGCAACCGCCATGCCTGGGCGGCGATCGAGAAGGCCACGCGCAAGTACGTGATGCGCGCCGCCGGCGATGTGTTCGTGATCACCGGCCCGGTGTTTGAAGCCAATCCGCGCACGATCGGCGCCAACCGGGTCTGGGTGCCGCAGCACCTGTTCAAGTTGGTGTACGACCCCGCGACGGGCCGCGCCTGGGCGCACTGGCTGGACAATCGCGACGAGGCGCGCGCAGGCAAGCCGATCAGCTACGCCGAGTTGGTGCGACGCACCGGCATGGAATTTCTTCCCTCCAGCAGCATCAGCGCCTGCGACAGCACCAGCTCCACGGATTGCTGGAGCCGATGGGCTGCGAGCAGCCTATAGAACTTTGGGCGCGGGACGCGTTGGAGTCAACCGGGATGGATGCTAGGCGTGCCCCAACACCGGATGCGGCTGGTATGCGGCCTCCAGCCGGCTGAGATCCTGCGCTGAGAGTTCAAGCTTCAGGGCCGCGACAGCCTGATCCAGTTGGTAAATCTTGCTCGCTCCCACGATGGGTGCCGTCACCCCCTTGTGCAGCAGCCAGGCATAGGCCAGGGTGGCGTTGCTGACGCCCTTTTCGCTCGCCTGCTGACTGAGTTCAGCCAGCACCGAAAAATCGCTGGGGCGGTAGTAATAGCCCTGGGCGATATTGTCGGTCTTGGCGCGCTCGGTGCTGCCGACCTCCTTGTCGCCGAGTTGCCGGTTTCCCGCCAGGAAGCCGCGCGCCAAGGGACTCCAGGGGATCAGCGCCACGCCTTGGTCGCGACACAGGGGAATCATCTCGCGCTCCTCTTCGCGGTAGGCCAGGTTGTAGTGGTTTTGCATGCTGACAAAACGCGTCCAGCCGTGCGCCTTGGCCAACTGCTGCGCCTTGGCAAATTGCCAGGCCCACATGCTGCTCGCTCCCAGGTAGCGCACCTTGCCGGCCTTGACCACGTCGTGCAGCGCTTCCATGGTTTCCTCCAGCGGCGTCTCGGGGTCGAAGCGGTGGATCTGATACAGGTCGATGTAGTCCGTGCCCAGACGTTTCAGGCTTGCGTCCACAGCGTGAAATATCCGCTTGCGGCTCAATCCATCCATGTTCGGTCGGCGCGCTGGTTTGGCGTCGGTCGCCGCGCCGCCCTTGAACGCCAACTCGACCGGATAGTAAAGCTTGGTCGCCAGCACCACTTCTTCGCGTTTGCAATAGGCCTTGAGAAACTTGCCGGTCAGCACTTCGGACTCGCCCGCCGAGTACATGTCGGCGGTATCGAAGAAGTTGAGTCCCAGATCGACCGCGTGTTTGACCAGCGGGGCCGCCGCCGTCTCGTCGAGTACCCAGGGCCGCCATTGGGGCGTTCCGTAGGTCATCATGCCCAGGCAAATGCGCGAAACCTTCAGGCCGGTCTGGCCCAGACAAACGTACTGCATGAACTGACCTTTCGCGCCAAGAGGCGCTCACTTGAGTGGATAGGAGTGGCGGGGGTTGCGCAAGGGTTTGAGCAGATCGGACAGGCCATTGTGGTCGATCTCATGCATCAATTGCAGCAGGCGCCCGGTTTCATTCTTGGGAAATCCTTCGCGCGCGAACCAGTTCAGATAATTTCCCGGCAAGTCGGCCAGCGTGACGCCCTTGTGCTTTCCATAGGGCATGCTGCGCGTCACCAGCAGTTGCAGGTCCTCGGCTTTCAAGCTAGTACTCCAACACAGAAGTAGAGGAGCAAAATGAAAGTGATGGATTCGCGCTCAGGCCTAGGCGCAAAGCGCAGCCATAGCGGCGGCCATGGCGAGCATTGGCAACAACGGCATGGGTGTGAAGGCGCGCTTTCATGTTTCGATATTTCTGTGTCGGCGTACTAGCCCCCTGCGCGCTTGACGGAAAAGCCCTTGGCCTTGAGCTCATCCATGATTCTCAGCACATGGTCGCCCTGGACTTCGATCACGCCGTTCTTCACCGTCCCACCCGAACCACAGGCGGTCTTGAGCAGCTTTGCCAAATCGTTCAGTTCCACGGGTTCCAGCGCCAGGCCTTTGATCAGCGTCACCCCCTTGCCCGCGCGACCCTTGGTTTCACGCGACACGCGAACCACGCCGTCGCCCTTGGGAGCGACCGGGCTCGACTTGCAGACGCAGTTGGCTTTTGGCTGGCGGCAGGCCGGGCACATGCGCCCGGTTTCGGTGGAATAGACCAGACCTGCGTTGGCAAAAGCCGATTTCATCTAGACCACGCCTTGCAGTTTAAGCGCGGCCATCTGCTGCGCGTCCAGGCCCAGTTCGGCCAACACCTCATCCGTGTGCTGCCCCAAGGCCGGCGGAGCGTAGCGCAGCACGGCGGGGTTTTCTGCCAGGCGCAGTGGGCTGGCAATGGTCGCGATGGTGTCCGCGCTGCCCGGTTCGTTGCACCCCCGCTTTTGTTCCAGCACCAGCTTTCTTGCCTGCACCTGCTCGTCGGCAAACGCCTGCTCCAAGTCATTGATGGCGCCACAGGGAACGGCGCGATCTTCCAGCAGCGCGATCCATTGCGCAGTGCTGCGTTTCGCGGTCACGGCTTCGATCAACTCCACCAGCGCCAGCCGATGTCGTACGCGCAGCGTGTTGCTGGCAAAGCGCGGATCCTTGGCCCACTGCGGCTGACCCACGGCTTCGCTGAACCGCGCAAACTGGCCGTCGTTGCCGATCGCCAGGAGCATGGACCCATCGGCAGTGACGAAATCCTGATAGGGCGCCAAACTGGGGTGACTGTTGCCCTGGCGCTTTGGCACCTGGCCACTGTTCAGGAAGCCGGTTCCCTGGTTCGCCAGGATGGCCATGCCCACGTCCAACAAGGCCATGTCGATGTGCTGACCGGCGCCCGTTTGTCGCCGCGCTTCGATCGCCGCCAGTATCGCCGTGCTCGCGTAGACACCGGTAAAAAGGTCGGTGAGCGCCACACCCACACGCTGCGGTCCGCCACCCGGCACATCGTCGCCTCGGCCGGTGATGCTCATCATGCCGCTTGTCGCCTGGATCATCAGATCGTAGCCAGCGCGTTGAGCATAGGGTCCGGTCTGACCAAAGCCGGTGATGGAACAGTAGATCAGCCGCGGGTTGAGCGCTTTGAGACTCTCATAGTCCAGACCATAAGCCTTCAATCCACCGACCTTGAAGTTTTCCACCAGCACATCACTTTGCAACACCAGTTGACGCAGCAAGGTCTGCGCTTGAGGTTTTACCAGGTCAAGCGTGATGGAGCGCTTGTTGCGGTTGGTGCAACTGAAATAGCTGGCTTCGCTGGTATCGTTTCCCTGTTCATCTTTCAGGAAAGGCGGACCCCAGTGACGCGTGTCGTCGCCCACACCGGGGCGTTCGACCTTGACCACATCGGCTCCGAGATCGGCCAGAATTTGCGTGCACCAGGGCCCGGCCAGGACCCTGGACAAGTCCAGCACCTTGATGTGCGCCAAGGCTCCTTGGCTCATGAAAATGCCGCAATGCCGGTCTGGGCCCGGCCCAGGATCAGCGCATGAATGTCGTGCGTTCCTTCGTAGGTGTTCACCACTTCCAAATTCACCAGATGACGCGCGACACCAAACTCGTCGCTGATACCGTTGCCACCCATCATGTCGCGCGCCAGGCGCG
Source organism: uncultured beta proteobacterium (assembly GCA_903844215.1). Lineage (GTDB taxonomy): Bacteria > Pseudomonadota > Gammaproteobacteria > Burkholderiales > Burkholderiaceae_C > CAIKVZ01. The sequence goes on from CAIMSP010000154.1 coordinate 54,648, forward strand.
CGATGTCTAGCGCCTTGCCGCAGGAATTTCTTTTGATCAGCGAAGTGATCTCAACCGCGTCCGTTCCTTCATCCTTCATGCGGCCCAGGCGCAGGCAGCCCTGCAGGCCGAGCGCGATTTCGGTTTGCATGTCGGCCAGCTTCTTTTGAATCAGCTGATTGGCCGCCAAGGGCCGACCAAACTGCTTTCGGTCCAGCGTGTATTGACGCGCACGAAACCAGCAGTCCTCGGCCGCGCCGAGCGCGCCCCAGGCGATGCCATAGCGGGCCGAATTCAAGCAGGTGAACGGACCCTTCAAACCCTGGACTTCAGGAAAGGCGTTTTCTTCGGGACAAAACACGCCGTCCATCACAATTTCACCGGTGATGGAGGCACGCAAACCGACCTTTCCGTGGATGGCGGGAGCGCTCAATCCCTTCATCCCTTTTTCCAGGACAAAGCCTCTGATGGGACCGACCTGACCGCTGCTGCTGACCTCCTTGGCCCAGACCACAAACACATCGGCGATGGGGCTGTTGGAAATCCACATCTTGCTGCCAGAGAGCTTGTAGCCGCCATCCACCTTGGTCGCACGCGTGGCCATGGAGCCGGGATCGGAGCCATGGTCCGGTTCGGTCAAACCAAAGCAGCCAATCCACTCGCCTGTGACCAGACGCGGCAGATATTTTTGCCGCTGGGCTTCGCTGCCGAACTCAAAAATGGGCAGCATCACGAGCGAAGACTGCACGCTCATCATGGAGCGGTAACCCGAGTCCACACGCTCGACTTCGCGTGCAATCAGGCCATAGGCCACGTAGTTCAGAGCCGGGCCGCCATAGCGCTCAGGCAAGGTCGGACCGAGCAGACCCAGTTCGCCCATTTCGCGAAAGATGGCAACGTCGGTTTGCTCCTTGCGAAAGGCATCCAGCACGCGCGGCAGCAGTTTGTCTTGGCAATAGGCTGCCGCAGCGTCGCGCACCATGCGCTCGTCGTCGGTCAGTTGCAGGTCCAGTAAAAAAGGGTCGTTCCAGTGAAAAGTTGCGTGTGCCATGAATTGCCCTTGTGTAGGGGTCCATGTTAGTGCCAGTTGGAGGAACAGGCAAAGGAAGAATTTTTTATTTCTGATTTCTTCTGTGCATCTCTTCTTTAAATTTCAATCTTTTAAAGATAGTAGTAGTAGTAGAGTCTGTCATATACTGTTCATAAATTGCATAACTTCAATCAGATCAATGACTTAAGAACTTGTCAAAGCTGTGTCAAAGTGTGATTTTTGAGTAGGCGCGAAAAATGAATAACTTTAAATTTTGTTATCAGCCTGTTGATAACTAGTAGGTTATTAATTAATTATCAACAACTTTGTTAGGTGACTTTTGAAGTTTGGTCGTGCATGATGTGTGGCCTCAATGATGGTTATTTTTTTGGAGCGCTGATGTTTCTTCTGAGTTGTGGTCTTTTTATGTTTTTGGGTGTGCATTCACTGCGCTTGTTCGCGCCTGACTGGCGTCAGCGCATGCTGCAAAGACACGGGGAGGGTCTCTGGAAGGGGGTGTACTCGCTGCTGTCTCTGGCGGGATTGGTGCTGCTGTGTTGGGCTTACGCTCAGGCTCGGCAACAAGCGGTCGTGCTGTGGGTTGTGCCGGTGGGTATGCGCCACATGACGGTGCTGTTGATGCTGTTCGGTTGGATCTTGTTGTTCGCCGCCTATGTGCCCGGCAACAGCATCAAGGCCCGCTTGCACCATCCCATGCTGCTGGGAGTCAAGGTCTGGGCCTTGGCTCACCTGTTGGCCAACGGCAGTTCTGCGCAGGTGTTGCTGTTCGGCTCTTTCCTGCTTTGGTCGGTGGCCTGCTTCATCTCGGCACGCCAGCGTGACCGTGCCGTCAAGGCGGTTTATCCGGCCGGCAGGATGCGGCCTACGGTGGTGACCGTGGTGCTGGGCGTGGCGGTTTGGGCGGGCTTTGCCTTGCACTTGCACAAGCTGTTGATTGGCGTGCCTATTTTTGGCTGATCACAGCGCGGCAAGCGAGGCCGTTAGTGGCTGCCTGACAGCGTCGCCGCGATGGCCCGCTTGAACGGGATGAGGGCCTCACCTACGCGCAGTGCGGCGGCGCGCAGCAGGCGTGCCGGGGGCGTGTCGGTGGTGTACAGGGTGGAGACCAGTTGGGTTGCCAAGTACAGAGGTCGGGTGGCGCGACGGTGCGTTCTTTCGTAGCCCTCGAGCATCTTGGCGTCGGCGATGTCGGCGCCGGCCGCGTGGGCTTTCAAAATGGCTTGCGACAAGGTCTCCACCCCGAGCAATCCAAAATTGAAACCGTGGGCTGTGACGGGGTGCATGCCGACGGCGGCGTCTCCGACGGTGGCAAAACGTTTGGCCACAAAACGGTGCGGGTAGACGCCGACCAGCGGATAGCTGTGGCGCGTGCTGACCAAGTTCATGCGCCCCAGGCGTTGCAGAAAACGCGACTGCATCTCCAAGCCAAAAGCACCTGCTTCCATGCTCATGAGGGGCATGATGGAACTGCTGGCCAGGGTCAGCACCACCGAGGAGCGGTATTCGTGCGTGACCGGGGCGGGATTCATCGGCAGCAGCGCCAACGTCTGACCATAACCAAACCACTCCCAAGCGGCGTGGTGGTGGGGTTGTTCGTGCGTCATGCAGCACAGCAGCATGGTCTTGCCGAAGTCATGCATGTCAGCGCCGATGCCCATGGCACGCCGGGTTTCCGAAAAGCGACTGTCGGCTGCGACCACCAGTCGGGCCTGCAAGCTTCGACCACTGGCCAGGCTCACGCAGGCGCCTTGGTCGTTGCTGTTCAGAGAAGTCACTTTTTCCCCGCACAGCAGGGTGATGTCCTGGTGGCGCTGCATGGATTCCTGCACCGACTCATAGGCGGCCCGGCGGATCAGATGGTTCGATACCAGCCAGCCCAGTTCCGATTTTTGGCTGAGTTCGTGGCCTATGGTCATGGCAAACGGCGACGGACCGTTCAGGACACGGGCGTCGCGCAAGGGTGAAATGGCGCAGGGCGCGATGCGCTCCCACAAATCCAGGGTGCGCATGAGTTGGGCGGAGTGCTGGGTCAGGGCGATCTCACGGCCGTCGAACGGTGGATTGAGCAACTCCGACTGTGGCAACTGCTCGATCAGCGTGATGCGCAGGCCCCGACCCGACAGGGCCCGGGCCAGACACAGGCCGGCAGGACCAGCGCCGCTGATGATGATGTCGGTTTCGGTGCTTGTGAGTTGATTCACTTGTTCTCCAGGAACCATTGAATGAAATATTTGGCGACAAAGCCCACCATGCCAAAGGCCAGGCCCAAGAACAGCACGAAGGTACCAAACTTTCCCGCCTTGGACTCCCAGGCGAGGTGACCGATGATGAACAGCATGAAGAGCATGAAAGCGCCCACGCCAAATGTCAGACCAAAATGGGCGATCTGCTCTTCCGTGTAGCCAAACATCAAATGATTCCCGTGCCGTTGTGCTTCATGCTTCGATGTTAACCATCCTCAAAGCAAAATGGGCCGTGCCCGGTGTCGTTCAAGACACTGGGCACGGCCCGGACTCCCGCGCCAAGCGTGGAGGCTGTGCGGGCTAAGGAGCCCGAGGGTGTCATTTGGGCGGATGAAACCCATCCATTCCATGCATCCCGCCCCGGTGACCGCCGTGCAGGGGTTGTTGATCAAAGGTCTTCTTCTGCTCGGGCGTGAGTGCGGCGTAGAAGGCCTTGACGGCGTCACCGATCTGGTCCATCTCAGCCTGATGCGCCCCGCGCTGGGCGCGCATTTTGTCGATGCGCTCCGGCGTCGTGAGTTTCTTCCACTCGTCCCGATCGGGGTGCTGGCCAAGCTGGGCCGGCGGCTTCATCGCCAAGCTAAAGCGGGTCCATGCGCCCTCTTGGTCGGGGGTGATCTTGAGCTTGGCCTTGAGTCCTGCCAGTCGCTTGTCGATTCTTTGCTGCATCCGGGCCGGGTCGCCGCGGTGCATTCCTTGTTCCATCCCGGTCGGTGCTGCGCCACCCATGGGGCCCGGCATGCCTTGGGATAAAACGGCAAAGCCGGCACCGGCCAAGATGCTGGCGAGCAAGGCCCGTTTGAATACTGATTTCATAGAAACTCCTCTTGTCAAAACGCCTGATGCTGCACGTTTGGCTTCAGGTTGGAAGCAAGTGTGCGCGTTGCGTGTAACTGCAAGAAGCCCTTCGGATAAGGCTTTGTAAAGTTGCGCAAAAAAGAGGCGGGCCAGTGCAGCGTTGACAATACACACCCTCAAGTCAACCAACGTTAGAAAGCCAAGCGTGTTCAAGAATCTGATTGTGTATCGTATCGGCGCCGACTGGTCGGCCACCTTGGCACAAATGGAGCAGGGCTTGGCCCAGGCCCGCTTTGTCGAGTGTGGCGCGACGCAGGAAAAATCGCTGGGCTGGGTGGAGCCGCGCGGCCAAGCCCACGGACCCCTGGTGGAGGCGGTGGCGGGGCAGTGGATGCTCAAACTCATGCTGGAGACCAAGGCGCTTCCTGGATCGGTGGTGAGCCGCAAGGTGAACGAACGCCTGACCCAGATCGAGGCCAGCGAAGGGCGCAAGCCGGGTAAAAAGGAAAAGCGCGAGATCAAGGATGAGGTGCGCTTGCAACTGTTGCCCATGGCGTTCACCAAGCAGGCGGCGGTGCAGGTGTGGATTGACCCCAAGGCCAAGTGGTTGGTGCTGGACGCGGCCAGCCAAGCCAAGGCAGACGAAGTCGTGACCTGCCTGGTTCAGTGCCTGGACAATCTGCTGGTGCTTCCCATTAGCACCCAGACTTCGCCGGCCACGGCCATGTCCGAATGGCTGACCAGCCAGGAGCCACCGCCGGGGTTCAGCGTGGACCGCGAATGCGAACTCAAGGCGCCCGACGAATCGCGGGCGGTGGTGCGCTATTCAAGGCACCCGCTGGATACAGAGGAAGTGAGGCAACACATCAGCAGCGGAAAACAGCCTACGCGGCTGGCGCTGACCTGGGACAACCGGGTCTCGCTGGTGCTCACCGATGCCTTTCAGGTCAAGAAATTGGCGTTTCTTGACGTGGTGTTTGAAGGCGCGTCCGTCAAGAAGGACGACGGTTTCGACGCCGACGTGGCCATTGCCACGGGCGAATTGCAGCGCCTGATTCCTGACCTGCTGGAGGCCCTGGGCGGTGAAACCGTCGCGGCCTGAGCGCCGATCAGCCTTTGCTTTTGGTTGAGCAGGTGTTGATGCCAAAGAGTGCATAGGGTGGGCACCAGCCGAGCGCGCCGGTGCCCAGGACCACCAGGCCCACCCAGCCCCACCAGCCGACGGTGCCGGTGGCTGCCAGGCCGATCAGGACCAGTCCTGCAAGGATGCGAATGACGCGTTCAGCGCCGCCGATATTGAGGGTCATGCCGGTCTCCAGAGAGTTGTTGTGAAGCCGCCATTGGACGCCATCGCGGGCCCATAGGTCGGTGATCCAAGTTACACAGCGGGCACGACGCTAATTCGCCACGCTTGCGGCTTGGCCGCGCAGGGCAGCGGCGTCCAGAATGCGGATCTGCTCGCGCGCCAATTCGACCCAGCCCTCGCGCTCGAAGCGACGCAGCAAACGGGTCACGATCTCGCGCACTGTTCCCAGTTCGTCGGCCAGGGCTTGATGGGTCGTGCCCAACACCGTGCCCCGACCCAGCAACGCGGCGGCGAGGCGCTGATCAAGCCTGCGAAATGCCACGGCATCCACCAGCGCCGTGAGGTCGGCCATGCGCTCGGCGAACAGGCCCAGAACGCTGTCACGAAAAGCCGGCAGTTCCAGCCAGCGCGCGAACACGGACGGCGCAATCAGCAACAAGGAACTGGGCTTGGTGGTGACGCCACGGGCCGACAGGGGTTGGCTGCGAAACAGGCAGGCACTGGAAACCAGGCACAGTTCCCCGGGGACGACACGGTACAACTCCAGCGTGCGCCCGTCGCCCGAACTGCGCGACACCCGGACCTCGCCCTCGAGCAGCATCGGAAACCCCTGGCAGGGCGCGTTCTCGTCGAACAGCACCGTCCCGGTGGGTACGTGCATCGGCCCAATGGAGGCGCCCAGATCGCTCAGTCCGGGCTGCACGCCGGCCAGCGCGGGGTAGAGTTCGGTGGGGTCGATCATGGGCGCAGTGTATCGGCAGGGAGCGTGCCACGCCGGGTTCAAAACGTGAACTTCATTCCCAGGCTGTAAACGGTGTCGCCGCCGCTGCGGCCCAGCGTGCCGTCGAGTTGAATATTTTTCACGATGTCGCTGCGCAGTCCGACCTGGAGCGTGGGCTTGTCCTGCTGCTGGCCAAAGTATTCGACATGGCCCGTGAGCGCTGCGAACTCGTGCTCATAGGCCACGCCCCAGGTTTGCAGAAGGGTCTTGCCAGAAGGCTGGATCGCGCCCAGGTTGAGATGAACCGCAGCCTCGCTTAGGTTGCAAGTGACGATGCCATTCAGGTAGGGCGAGTTGCCTTCGTCGCTGTGACCAAGTCCGATCACGCCAGCCAGATTGCAGCCGGACGGGAGAGACTCGGTGAGGCGAAATTTGGCTTGAACCGAGCTTCTGGGCTGAGCGCCGTCGGCGCGGGACAGCGCGGCGTCGAGTTCGACACCTTCTGCCAGTCCGTAGGCCGGCGCCACGGTCCAGTCATGGCTTGGTCCGCCTTGGTGCGCGTACCAGGTCTCAACGTGGCCGCTACCCACGGCGTCCACGTTGGCGTCGTCCACCGAAAGGGGACGACCGGCCAGACAGGGGGCGCTCAAGAGCAGAACGAACAGGGCTTGCAACACACGGGGACAAGGTCTGCGCAAATAAAACATGATGGATACCTGAGATTTTGTGGCTTCGATTTTCCCATGCCGCCGGGTCGCAATACCCGCGACCGAGCTGAAATTTCGCCGCCACAGGTAAAATTACCCTATGGCCGCCCGGCGGGTATTTTCGTCCGTTGGCGCGCGGCCAAGTTCGCGCCTGCGGTGCGCGCCGCCACCCGAACCTCGAGACCGCAATTGATTTCCCAAGAGCCCACAGCATGCAATACGCGCAAGAATTTGATGTGATCGTTGTCGGTGGTGGCCACGCCGGATGCGAGGCTGCGCTGGCAGCGGCGCGCATGGGTTGCAAAACGCTGCTGCTGTCGCACAACATCGAGACCCTGGGTCAGATGAGTTGCAACCCTTCCATCGGCGGCATTGGCAAGGGCCACCTGGTGAAGGAGGTCGATGCCCTGGGGGGTGCGATGGCGCTGGCCACTGACGAGGCGGGGATCCAGTTTCGCATTCTCAATGGGTCCAAGGGGCCGGCGGTGCGCGCGACCAGAGCGCAGGCGGATCGAATCCTGTACAAGGCCGCGATTCGCCAGCGCCTGGAAAACCAGGCCAATCTCTGGCTGTTCCAGCAGGCGGTGGACGATTTGCTGGTGCAAGGCGATCGCGTGGTGGGCGCGGTGACGCAGGTGGGGATTGCCTTTCGGGCGCGCACGGTGGTGCTGACGGCCGGCACCTTCTTGGATGGCAAGATCCACGTCGGCTTGAACAACTACGCCGCCGGGCGGGCCGGCGATCCCCCTGCGGCCACCTTGAGCGCGCGTCTGAAGGAACTCAAGCTGCCGCAGGCACGACTCAAGACCGGGACGCCGCCGCGCTTGGACGGGCGCTCCATCGATTTCAGTCAGTGCACCGAGCAAGCCGGTGACGGCATGCCGGGCGGGGAAGGGCCGTCGGTGCCGGTGTTCAGCTTCATGGGGCGCGCCGCCATGCATCCGCAGCAGATGCCGTGCTGGATCACGCACACGAACGAGCGCACGCACGCGATCATCCGTTCCGGCTTTGACCGCAGCCCCATGTTCACCGGCAAGATCGAGGGCGTGGGCCCACGCTATTGCCCCAGCGTGGAAGACAAGATCAACCGCTTTGCCGACAAGGACAGCCACCAGATTTTTCTCGAGCCCGAGGGGCTGACAACGAACGAGTACTACCCCAACGGCATTTCCACCAGCCTGCCGTTTGACATCCAGTACGCCCTGGTGCGCTCCATGAAGGGGTTGGAAAACGCGCACATCCTGCGCCCGGGCTATGCCATCGAGTACGACTACTTCGATCCGCGCGAACTCAAGAGCAGCTTCGAGACGCGGGCCTTGGGCGGACTCTTCTTTGCCGGGCAGATCAACGGCACGACGGGCTATGAAGAGGCCGCCGCTCAAGGCTTGTTTGCTGGCATCAACGCCGCCCTGCAGTGCCGCGAGCAGGAGGCCTGGGTGCCGCGTCGCGACGAAGCCTACCTGGGTGTGCTGGTGGACGACCTGATCACCCAAGGGGTGACCGAGCCCTACCGCATGTTCACCAGTCGGGCTGAGTTCCGGCTGCAGCTGCGCGAAGACAACGCCGACATGCGCCTGACCGAAACCGGGCGCGGTCTTGGCTTGGTGGATGACGCGCGCTGGGAGGCTTTCAACCGCAAGCGCGACGCTGTTTCACGTGAAACAGAGCGACTGAAATCGATCTGGGTGAGCCCGCAAAACCTGCCCGTCGCTGAGTCGCAACGGGTTCTTGGCAAGGCCATCGAACACGAATATCCGCTGTCCGAGTTGTTGCGGCGCCCCGATGTGAGCTATGCCAGTCTGATGTCGTTGGATGGCGCGCGCCACGCCAGCGCAGAGTTGGCGGTGCAGCTGCTGCAGCAATCCGAGGCGAGCGAATCGAGTCTGTTCGTTCGGTCCGTGGTCGAACAGGTGGAGATCTGCGCCAAGTACTCGGGCTACATCGACCGGCAAAAGAGCGAAATCGAGCGCGCGGCGCACTATGAAAACCTGAAGCTCCCGCGCGAACTGGACTATCTTCAGGTCACGGCACTGAGCTACGAGGCGCGGCAAAAACTGGCCCGGCATCAGCCGCAGACGCTGGGTCAGGCTGCGCGTATTTCGGGCGTGACCCCGGCCGCGATTTCGCTGCTGCTGGTGCACCTGAAGAAGGGTGGCTTCAAAGGCTTTGCGTCCCAGGGTCGCCAAGCGGTCGGCCTGGATTGAGTCCTGCGCGCTGACGCGAAGTTCGCTGCGTCAAGGACGGCGCATCTCAATCGGTGAAAATAGCCGCATGTCAGAGCCCGAAGCCATTTCCCCGTCGAACGAAAACGAGTCCCGCCTGGAGGGTATCGCCCGGGCCTTGGGCTGCCGTCTTTCGACCCCGCAAGGCGAGCAGTTGCTCGGCTACCTGGCGCTGATTGGGCGCTGGAACAAGGTCTACAACCTGACTGCCGTGCGCGATCCGCAAGAGATGCTGACGCTGCATCTGGCGGACAGTCTGGCCGTGCTGGCGCCATTGCGCCGCTGGGCGGCGCAGCGCGCAAGCACTGAAACACCGGTACCGCTGCGCCTGCTGGATGTGGGCTCGGGCGCCGGCTTGCCGGGCGTCGTGATTGCCATTTGCTGTCCGGAAATTTCCGTCACCTGCGTCGACACCGTGGGCAAGAAGGCGGCCTTCATCCAACAGGTGGCGGCGACCCTCAAGCTGGCGAACCTGAGAGCGGTGCACGCCAGGGTGGAGTCGCTGAGCGATGGTTACGACGTGGTGTGTTCGCGTGCCTTTTCTTCTCTTGTGGATTTCACCGCCTGGTCGGCCAAAGCGCTGGCCCCGGGGGGCGTCTGGCTCGCCATGAAGGGAAAAAACCCAGTGGAAGAACTCGCCGCGCTGCCGTCGGGGGTGGATGTGTTTCACGTGGAACCATTGGCTGTTCCGGGCCTGGATGCCGAACGCTGCATTGTCTGGATGCGCAGGAAGTAAACTCGGCCCTTACCGCTTCCCTCCGCAGGATTTTTTCCCATGTTTGGTATTGCAGATTACGGCGCCTTCTGCGCCGCCATCATTCTATTTTTGTTGATCCCCGGCCCCGGTAATCTGGCGCTGATCACGTCCACTGCGAAGGGTGGGCTGGCCGGTGGCTTTGGCGCGACCCTGGGCGTGATCGCCGGAGATCAGGTGTTGCTGTGGCTGGCGGTGGCCGGTGTGGCCGCGCTGCTGGCCGCTTACCCTGCGGCCTTTGCCTTGGTGCAGTGGCTGGGCGCAGCCTATCTGGCCTGGCTGGGGATGCGCATGCTGCTGGCCAAACCGGGCGATGCGCCGGTGCTGAAGATGGCGCCGCACCACTTTTTTCGCCAGACGCTGGTGATCACCCTGTTCAATCCCAAGGCGATCGTGTTCTACATGGCGTTCTTTCCGCTGTTCGTCGATCCTGCCCGGCATCCGAGCCTGGCCACCTTCGGCGCCATGGCGCTCACCATCGCGCTGCTGACGGCGGCCTATGGCCTGGTCATGGTGCTGATCACCCACTATCTGGCGGAACACATGCGCGCGCGGCCCCTGATCGGGCGCGGGCTGGAAAAACTGGCGGGAGTTTTCCTGATCGGTTTCGGCATCCGCTTGGTCCTTTCCAAGTAACGCAGCACCCACAGGGAGTCCATTCATGGCCAGGATATTTTGCATTGCGAACCAGAAGGGCGGTGTCGGCAAGACCACCACCACCGTGAATCTGGCCGCAGGCCTGGCCAAGGTGGGGCAGCGCGTGCTCATGGTCGATCTCGACCCCCAGGGCAATGCGACCATGGGCTCCGGCGTGGACAAGCGCCAGCTTGAACTCAGCGTTTACGACGTGCTGCTGGAAACGGCGACGATTGCCCAGGCGCGCGTCACCAGCGAGAAGTGCGGCTACGACGTGCTTGGCGCGAACCGCGAGTTGGCCGGCGCCGAGGTCGAACTGGTGGACGTGGAGCGCCGCGAGAAGCGTCTCAAGGAGGCGCTGGTGCGGGTGGCGGATGACTACGACTTCGTGCTGATTGACTGTCCGCCGTCGCTCTCCATGCTCACGCTCAACGGCCTGTGCAGCGCGCATGGCGTGATCGTGCCGATGCAGTGCGAGTACTTCGCGCTTGAAGGCCTGACGGATCTGGTCAATACCATCAAGCAGGTGCACGCCAACCTGAACAAGGACCTGGCCATCATCGGCTTGCTGCGTGTCATGTTCGATCCGCGCATCACCCTGCAGCAGCAGGTGAGCGAGCAGCTCAAGTCGCACTTTGGCGAGAAGGTGTTCAACACCGTGATCCCGCGCAACGTGCGTCTGGCCGAAGCGCCCAGCTACGGCTTGCCGGGGGTGGTGTTTGACCCGGCCGCCAAAGGCAGCCAGGCCTTCGTCGAGTTTGCGCAGGAAATGGTCGAACGCCTCGGAAAGCCGTAATTGAAACCCGCCAATGTGCTGCTGCTGCCGGGCTGGCAAGACTCCGGTCCCGGCCACTGGCAAAGCCTGTGGCAGCGCGCCCATGGCTATCAGCGCGTGGATCAGCACGACTGGATGCGCCCGTTGCGCGGCGACTGGTGCGCCCGGCTGGAAGAAGTCCTGCTGGCCTGTGACGAGCCGGCGCTGCTGGTGGGCCACAGCCTGGGGTGTCAACTGGCGGTGGCCTGGGCCGCCCACTCGGGGCAAACGCATCGGGTGCGCGCCGCCTTGCTGGTGGCGCCGCCGGACGTCGAGCGCGAAGATGTTCGCTCCCTGCTCACGAGCTGGGCACCCATCCCCATGCAGCGCCTGCCGTTTCACAGCGTGGTGCTGGCCAGCCGCGACGATCCCTATGGCTCGTTCGAGCGCGCACGCCAGATGGCCCAGGCCTGGGGCGCGGAATTTGTCGATGCCGGCGACCGAGGCCACCTCAACGCCGACTCGGGACTGGGTGCCTGGGACGAAGGGCACCAGCGACTGCTGGCGCTGAACTGATCAACGAGGAAATCATGGTCACAAAAAAACTCAAAGGCCTAGGCCGCGGACTTGAATCTCTGCTCGGCCCCAGGGTCGCTGAAGCGGCGCCCGGCGCCGTGGCGCCCGATGCGGGTCTGCCCACGAGCTTGCTGCTGGACGACATGGTGGCCGGCCAGTACCAGCCGCGCACCCGCATGGACGAGGGGGCGCTGTACGAACTGGCTGAAAGCATCAAGGCCCAGGGCATCATTCAGCCCATCCTGGTGCGCCAACTGAGTGCCGACAAGGCGCTGGCGCATCGCGGCGCGGACACCCACGGTGCCAGCCACGACCGACCGGTCTACGAGATCATTGCCGGCGAGCGGCGCTTCCGGGCGGCCCGGCTGGCCGGTCTGGACAGCGTGCCGGTGTTGGTGCGCGACGTGCCAGACGAGTCCGCCGCGGCCATGGCGCTGATCGAGAACATCCAGCGTGAAGACCTCAATCCCCTGGAAGAGGCTCAAGGCCTGCAACGCCTGGTGAAGGAGTTCGGGCTCACTCACGAGCTTGCGGCGCAAGCCGTAGGACGCAGCCGAAGCGCCGCCAGCAACCTGCTGCGGCTGCTCAATCTGGCCGATCCGGTGCAGACCATGTTGATGGCCGGTGACATCGACATGGGCCACGCCCGGGCCCTGCTGAGCCTGGAAAAGGCGATGCAGATCACGGCCGCAAGCCAGATCGCTGCCCGCAAGATGTCGGTGCGCGAGGCCGAAAACCTGGTGAAGAAACTCGGTGCCGAGTTCAACCTGGTATCGACCAAGCCGAAGAAGGAAAAGTCGCGCGACCTCAAACGGGTGGAAGAGGAGCTCTCCGACCTGCTCACGGCCGACGTCGAGGTGCGCGTGAAAAAGCGCGTCAAGCGCTCCGGCCGGATGGAGGAGATGGGCGAACTGGCGATCCAGTTTGGCTCCATCGAGGAACTCAACGGGCTGATCGACAAGCTCACGCAGGGCGCGACGCGCTAATTTCGCAGCCGGTGGATTGCATGGGCCCTCACCCCAAGCCTCTCCCGTCGGCGGCAGAGGGGAACAATTCAATCGCCCCCCATGCAGGCGCTGGGGGAAATCTAACTACCTCTGCCCTGTATCCGGGGGAGAGGGTTGGGGTGAGGGGTCGTTGGCCGCTTCCCGCCGTCCTGGTCTGGTCGGGCTGCTGGGCGGTTCTGCTGGGCCTGCGGGCCTTGGGCTTGGCGCCCTGGCTTGCGTTGACCGCAGCCTGTAGCGTGGGTCTGGCCTGCGCCTTGCTGGGCAGCACCCGCTGGCGCAGGGCCGCCATCGCACTGGGTTTTCCGCTCTCGGTCGCGTTTTCCGGCTTCGGTCTGGGCGGCGCCAGCGCATCGGCCTGGGTCTGGCTGGCGCTGGCACTGCTGCTGTTGCTGCTCTACCCGATGCATGCCTGGCGCGACGCGCCCTTGTTTCCCACGCCACGCCACGCGCTACGCGACCTGCCGCGCTTCGCGCCGCTGCCTGCGGGGGCGCGCGTGTTGGATGCCGGCTGTGGTCTGGGCGACGGACTCCAGGCGCTGCGCGAAGCCTATCCACAGTCGGCACTCTGCGGCATCGAATGGAGCTGGCCGCTGCGTTGGGCCTGCGCCCTGCGCTGCCCCTGGGCGCGGGTGAGCCAGGGCGACATCTGGCGTGCCGACTGGAGCGCCTATGCGATGGTTTACCTGTTCCAGCGCCCCGAAAGCATGGCGCGTGCGCTGGCCAAGGCGCGCGCCCAGATGCCGCCCGGCGCCTGGCTGGTGAGCCTGGAGTTCGAGGTGCCAGACGCCCAAGCCAGCGCCAGTCTGAGCGCGCCGGACGGACGCCCGGTGTGGCTGTACCAAATTCCGTGAGGCAGGTTAAACCCTGAGCAGGTTGTTGGCACGAAAATGGCATGCATCGATAGAATAAGTTGACCAGTTGGTTAGCTTCTGAGCTGCCACCGATCCCAACTCCCTAGCCTCAATGAACCCTTCCGAAGCGCCCGCCAGCCCCCTTCAAACCCTTGCCGCGACGCCCGCGCGGCTGGCGGTTGAGGTCCGCCAGGCCAGCGTCGTCTATCAGACCAGCGAGGCGCCCGTGCATGCGCTGGAGAACATCGACCTGGATATCCGCGAGGGTGAATTCGTGGCGCTGATCGGCCCTTCCGGCTGCGGCAAGACGACGCTGATGCGCGTCATCGCCGACCTGGAAAAAATCAGCGCCGGGCAGGTGCTGGTCAACGGCGTGAGTCCGCACCAGGCGCGTCTGGCCCGGGCCTACGGCTATGTGTTTCAGGCGCCGGCCCTGTTTCCCTGGCGCACCGTTTTGGCCAATGTCACGCTGCCGCTGCAGATTCAGGGGCATAGCAAGGCGCAGTGCCGAGCCATCGCCCTAGAGCAGTTGTCGCGCGTCGGCCTGATCGGCTTCGAGAACAAGTATCCCTGGCAGCTCTCTGGCGGCATGCAGCAGCGCGTGTCGATTGCGCGCGCCCTGGCGTTCGAGCCGCGCATCCTGATGATGGACGAGCCCTTTGGCGCGCTCGACGAAATCACCCGCGATCGGCTCAACGAGCAGTTGCAGCAACTCTGGCAACGCGAGCGGCGCACCGTGGTGTTTGTCACGCACTCGATCGCCGAGGCCGTCTATCTCTCGACCCGCATCGTGGTGATGTCGCCGCGGCCCGGGCGCATCGTCAAGGTGATTGATTCACCACTGCCCGACGAGCGCCATCTGGGCCTGCGCGACAGTGCCGAATTCATCGCCTTGGCGCACGCCGTGCGCGAAGCGCTCGCGGACGGGCACCATGACTGACAGTCGTTGGCGCGGCAGCGTTGCGCGCTTCCCGCAGCAGGGCCTGCCGGTGGCGCTGATGTTGCTGGCGCTGTTTGTGGTCTGGTACCTCGCGGCCTGGGCGCTGAATGCGCCGGGTGCCATGGAACGGGTCATGCCTCAGGACAGCCCCTGGACCTGGCAGGACCTGCTGGCCGCCACCATGGCGATGCAGCGCCCGCTGATGCCCGCGCCGCACCAGGTGGCGCTCGATCTGTGGTCTAGCCTGCTGGACTGGCCACTGGACTCGCCGCGCAACCTGTTGTTCCATGTGGCGGTGACGGCCGAGTCCACGCTCTGGGGTTTTGTCATGGGCACGCTGCTGGGCCTGCTGCTGTCGGTGGCGATCGTGCATTCGCGCACGCTGGACCGCGCCCTGCTGCCCTGGATCGTGGCCTCGCAGACCGTGCCGGTGCTGGCGATCGCGCCCATCGTGCTGGTGATCCTGGGCAGCCTGGGTTTTGAAGGGGTCGCGCCCAAGGCCGTGATCGCCATGTACCTGTGCTTCTTCCCGGTGACGGTGGCGATGGTGCAGGGTCTGCGCTCCCCGCAGCGCATCGAGACCGAGATGCTGCACACCTATGCCGCGACGCGCTGGCAGGCGCTGTGGCTGCTGCGTCTGCCCGCCGCCCTGCCGTTCCTGTTTCCGGCGCTGCGCGTGGGCATTGCCGCCGGCCTGGTGGGTGCCATGGTGGCCGAGCTGCCCACGGGCGCGCAGGCCGGCCTGGGTGCCCGCCTCTTGACCGGCTCCTACTACGGCAACACGGTGCAGATCTGGTCGGCGCTGGTGATGTCGGCGCTGCTGGGATTGAGCTTGACCAGCGCCGTCGCCGGGGTTGAGCGCCTGGCGCTGCGCCACAGGAATCAGGGATGAAGCGCTCGACCCAAATCACCGCCATCTGGATTGCTGTTGGCCTGGGGCTGGCGGCGCTGTTGCTGAGCACCCCCGCGGCCACCGGCCAAGCGCCGCCGAGCGCGGGCTTCTGGCTGGCCACCGGTGCGCTGGCGCTGTTGGCGATGCAGTCGATCCGGCGCATGGCAGCGATCGAAGGCGGGCGCCTGGTCGGCCTGTTGACTGCGGCCCTGTTTGGCATCTGGACCGTGTACTTCTGGCAGTTGCTGGTGGTGGCCTTCGAGGTGCCCCGGGTGCTGCTGCCGCCACCGAGCCTGATCCTGCGGGCCATGGCCGAGCATGGCGCCATGCTCTGGGGCGACTTCGTGCAGACCGTGCTCAAGGCCGTGCTGCTGGGCTGGGCGCTGGGCTCGGGCCTGGGTTTTGCCGTGGCGGTGGCGATCGATCGCATGCCCTTTTTGCAGCGCGGTCTGTTGCCGCTGGCGTCGCTGACCAGCACCATACCGCTGGTCGCGGTCGCGCCCATCGCCGTCATGTGGTTTGGCTTCGAGTGGCAGTCCAAGGCGGCGGTGGTGGTGCTGATGACCTTCTTCCCGATGCTGGTGTCCACCCTGGCCGGACTCAAGGCGGCGGGCAAACTGGAGCGCGAGCTGATGTTCAGCTACGCCGCCAGCTACGGCCGCACGCTGCTGGCGCTGCGGCTGCCTGCGGCACTGCCCTTCATGTTCGCCGCGCTCAAGGTCAACGCCACGCTGGCGCTGATCGGCGCGATCGTGGCCGAGTTCTTCGGCTCGCCCACCTCGGGCCTGGGCTTTCGCATTTCCACCGAGGCCTCGCGCATGAACATGGCCCTGGTCTGGGGCGCCATCGTCGTGGCTGCGGTCACGGGCTCGCTGGCCTACGCCGTGCTGGTGCAGCTGGAGCGGCGCGCGGCCTTCTGGCATCCGTCGGTGCGTGCCGCATGAACATCGAATCTCACCCCGTGGTCTGCTGCCAGCAGCGGGCCGTTTCTTTTCCCTCAACCCCAAGGAGCTTCCCATGATTCGTTCTTCCAAGATAGTCGGTGGTCTGTTGGCTGCCGTGCTGGCCGTTTGCGGCGGCGCCGCGAGCGCGGCCGACAAGGTCACCGTCCAGCTCAAATGGCTGCCGCAGGCGCAGTTCGCCGGCTACTACGTGGCCCAGGCCAAGGGCTACTACAAGGACGTCGGCCTGGACGTGACCATCAAGCCCGGTGGCCCGGACATCTCGCCGGTGCAGGTGATCGCGGGCAATGCCGCGGATGTGGTGGTGAACTGGATGCCCGATGCACTCGCCGCGCGCGAAGCCGGCGTGCCGCTGGTGAACATCGCCCAGGTGTTCAACCAGAGCGGATTGATGCTGACTTGCAAGAAGTCCAGCGGCGTTTCCAGCCCCAAAGACTTCAAGGGCAAGACCCTGGGCGTGTGGTACGGCGGCAATGAGTATCCGTTCCTGAACTGGATGGCCAAGCTGGGCCTGAAGACCGAATCCGACATCAAGATTCTCAAGCAGGGCTTCAACGTCGATCCGCTGCTGCAGAACCAGGCCGCGTGCATTTCCACAATGATCTACAACGAGTACTGGCAGGTCGTGGATGCAGGCGTGAAGGAAAGCGACCTGGTCACCTTTTTCTACGAAAAAGAAGGCGTGGCTTCGCTCGAAGACGGCCTCTATGTGCTCGACTCCAAGCTCAAAGATCCGGCCTTCGTCGCGCGCATGGGCAAGTTCCTCAAGGCCACGTTCCGCGGCTGGAACGAGGCCGTGAAGAACCCGGCTGAAGCCGCCAAGATCGTGGTCGCAGCCGACACCTCGGGCAGTGCGTCCGAGAAGGTGCAAAAGCGCCAGATGGAAAACGTCGCCAAGCTCATCAGCAACGCGGGCACGGCCAAGATCGGCTACCTCGAACCCGCCGCCTTTGAGCGCACGGTCAAGGTGCTGCTCGCCGCCGGCAGCTCGCCGGTGATCAAGAAGGATCCGGGCAAGGCCGCCTACACCCACGCCGTGTGGGACGCTGCGCAGAAATAAGTTGCCGGTTTTCACTGCAACTTGGGGTCTTATCCGGCAAGGGTAGGGCCCCTTCTTACTTTGCGTCATGACACCTCTTTCCTCCCGCCAAGCCGTCAGTGCCAGCGATGACAGCGCCAAGGGCCAGATCCGCCAGAGCAACGAGGCGCTGATCCTCGAAGCCGCCGAACGCGTGTTCGCCGGCGCCGGTTTTGGCGGCGCCACCATGGCGGCGATCGCCGAAAGCTCGGGCCTGCCCAAGGCCAATTTGCACTACTACTTTGGCTCCAAGCAGGAGCTATACCGTGCCGTGTTGGCGCGCACGCTGCAGGACTGGCTCGAGCCCACGCTGGGCATCGTTCCCGAGGCCGATCCACGCACCGCCATCGAGCGCTATATCCGCGACAAGATGGCGCTGTCGGCGCGCCGACCGCATGCCTCCAAGGTGTTCGCGAACGAACTGCTGCACGGTGCGCCCGTGGTCAAGACCTTGCTGCAAACCGAGTTGCGCTCCCTGGTGCGGACCAAGGCCGCCGTGATTGACGGCTGGATCGCCCAGGGCAAGATGGCGGCCGTGGACAGCGTGCACCTGTTCTTCACCATCTGGGCGGCGACACAAACCTATGCCGATTTCGACGTCCAGGTCTGCGCCGTGCTGGAGCGCTCCGGACTCAAGGCCAAAGACCATCAGCGCGCGACCGAGCACGTGGTGTCTTTGTTGCTGCGCGGCTGCGGGCTGAGTGCCTAAGCCATCTTCGATTACGATACTGACACCGCGACGGGCACGCATCTTGCGTCGCTTCACAGCTTGACTCTCAAGGAATTCCCATGACCTGGTCCATCGTTGCACGCGATCCAAGCGGCGCCTTCGGCGTCGCCATTGCGAGCCGATTCTTCGCTGTCGGCGCGTTGTGCCCCCATGGGCGCAGCGGCGTCGGCGCGCTCGCGACCCAGGCCTTGGTGAACCCGCTGCTGGCCGCGCCGGCGCTGCTTGGCATGGCGCAGCAGCGCGATCCTGCCGAGCTGCTGCTGGCGCTGATGGCCACCGATGCGGGCAGTGCACAACGGCAATTCCACATGCTCGACGCCCTGGGCCGAGGCGCTGCGCACACCGGCGCCGAGTGCGTGGACTGGTGTGGCCATACGCTGCGCGATGGCTACTCCGTGGCCGGCAATATGCTGGCGGGGCCGCAGGTCATCCAGGCCACAGCCGACTGCTATGCCGAGCACGCGGCACTGCCTTTTGCGCAACGGCTGATCGCAGCCATGACTGCCGGCGAGGCCGCCGGCGGCGACAAGCGCGGCAAGCAGGCCGCGGCGCTGCTCATCTACAGCGGGCAGGACTACCCGGCGCTCGACATCCGGGTTGACGATCACGCCGAACCGCTGGCTGAACTGCAGCGTCTGTACCAGGTCAGCCTGGAGCGCTTCCAGCCCTTCGTCAGCTGCTTGCCCAGCCGCGAGCGGCCTGCGGGCATCACCGAGCGGCGCCTCATCGATGCCGAGATCGCGCGCTTTCAGGCCGCGCGCGAGGCCCCATGAGCGCCTTGCTGGAAGTGCGCAAGCTGACGACCTGCTTCAAGGTTGACGGTGGCGAGTTCACGGCCGTGGACGACGTGAGCTTTTCGGTCGAGTCGGGGCGCACGCTGGGCATCGTGGGCGAATCGGGCTGCGGCAAGAGCGTCACCTCGCTCTCCATCATGGGCCTGCTGCCCAAGGGTCAGGGCCGCATCGCAGCCGGGTCGATCCGCTTTGACGGTGTCGATCTGGTGCAACTCTCGGCGCCGCAGCTGCGCGCCCTGCGCGGCAACCGCATTGCAATGATTTTTCAGGAGCCGATGAGCTCGCTGAATCCGGCCTTCACCATCGGCGACCAGTTGATCGAGGCGATTCGCTGCCATCGCGATCTGGGCCCGGCCGCCGCGCGTCTGCATGCCATCGAGATGCTGCGCCGGGTGCGCATTCCGACGCCCGAGCAACGCATCGACAGCTATCCGCACCAACTCTCGGGCGGCATGCGCCAGCGCGTGATGATCGCCATGGCCCTGTCGTGCGAGCCGCAACTGCTGATCGCCGACGAGCCCACAACCGCGCTGGACGTGACCATCCAGGCGCAGGTGCTGGAGCTGATGCGCAGCCTGCGCGCCGATACCGGAGCCGCCATCATCCTGATCACGCACGACCTGGGCGTGATCGCCGAGCTGGCCGACGACGTGGTCGTGATGTACGCCGGTCGCGTGGTCGAGCGCGCCCCGGTGCAGCGCCTGTTCTCCGAGCCGCAGCATCCCTACACCATCGGCCTGCTGGGATCGATCCCGAAACTGCACTTGAGCCAAAGCCGTCTGGCCGCGATCGAGGGCCAGGTGCCCACCCCGCAGACGGTGCTTGCAGGCTGCCGCTTTGCCGCACGCTGTCCGTTTGCCGAAGCGCGCTGCGAGCTGGACGTGCCGCCCCTGAGTGAAATCGAGCCAGGCCACTTCGCCGCCTGCTGGAAGGCGCCGCTGTCGTGGCAGGAGGCCAGCCCATGAACGCCGCCGCACCACTGTCCAAGACGCCGCTGTTGCGTGCCGAGCATCTGGTCAAGTACTTTCCCGTAGAGCGCGGCCTGTTCGCGCGCAGCGCTGCGCTGCTGCACGCGGTCGACGGCGTGAGCTTCTCCCTGTGCGCCGGCGAAACCATGGCGCTGGTGGGCGAATCGGGTTGCGGCAAGTCGACCCTGGGCCGACTGCTGTTGCGCCTGCTGGACGCGACGTCGGGCAAGGTCTGGTTCGACGGTGAAGACCTGATGGGCCTGTCGGCGCCGGCGCTGCGGGCGCGCCGACGCGATCTGCAGATGATTTTTCAGGACCCCTACTCGTCGCTCAATCCGCGCATGACGGTGGCGCAAACGCTGACCGAACCGCTGAACCTGCACGGCCTGGCGACGGGGCGCCGCCGCGAGCGTGCGGCCGAACTGCTGGACCTGGTGGGTCTGAGCGCGCACTACCTGCAGCGCTATCCGCATGAATTTTCCGGCGGCCAGCGCCAGCGCATCGGCATCGCCCGGGCGCTGGCCGTGGAGCCGCGGCTCATCGTCTGCGATGAAGCCGTGTCGGCGCTGGACGTCTCGATTCAGGCCCAGGTGGTCAATCTGCTGCAGGACCTGCAGCGCCGGCTCGGCCTGTCCTATGTGTTCATCGCGCACGATCTGGCCGTGGTCAAGCACATCGCCTCGCATGTGGCCGTGATGTACCTGGGCCAGATCGTTGAATATGCCGACAAGGACAGCCTGTTTTCGCGGCCGCGCCATCCCTACACGCAGGCCTTGCTGGAGGCGATTCCGCTGCCGGAACCGGGCCGCAAGCGGCAAGGGCCGGTGCTCCAGGGCGATGTGCCGAATCCGATTTCGCCGCCCTCGGGTTGCCGCTTTCGCACCCGTTGCCCGCATGCGCAAGCACGCTGCGCCGAGGAGGTTCCGGCCTTGAGCGGCGAGGCCGGGCACAGCGTGGCTTGCCACTTCTGGCGCCAGATAGCGCTGCCGACATCCTTGCAGCCGCAGACCGACGAACGCGCGGCGAACCGCCGACTCGAACAATTGCAAGCGGCCTTTATGCCCGCCGCGCCAGCCTGATGCGCGCGCTGCCGGTCATGACACGTCGTACTCAGCCTTTGCGAAACCACCTCATTCATCATCCACCAGGAGAAACCATGCGCACCCATCCAACCCTTGGCCGATTTCTGCCCACGCTGGCGCTGACGCTGGCCTGCGCCTTGAGCGCGGCGAGTGTCAGCGCCCAAACCTTGCGCATCGGTCTGGCCGAAGACCCGGACGTGCTCGATCCGACGCTGGCGCGCAGTTTCGTCGGCCGCGTGGTGTTTGCCTCGCTGTGCGACAAGCTGTTCGACGTGGACGAGAAGCTGGCGATCGTGCCGCAGCTGGCGACGGCCTACCAGTGGTCGGCGGACCACAAGGTGTTGACGCTCAAGCTGCGCCCCGGCGTGACGTTTCACGACGGTCAAAAGCTTGACGCGGCGGCCGTCAAGTTCAACCTCGAGCGACACAAGACGCTGGCGGGATCAAACCGTCGGGGCGAGTTGCTGCCGGTGACCAGCATCGACGTGGTGGACCCGTTGACGGTCAAGCTCAACCTGGCCGCGCCTTTTGCGCCGCTGCTCACGGTGCTGGCGGACCGCGCCGGCATGATGGTCTCGCCCAAGGCGGCACAGGAAAACCCCAGCGGCTTCGGCGCCAAGCCGGTGTGCTCGGGACCGTTCAAATTCGTCGAGCGCGTGGCGCAGGACCGCATCGTGCTGGAGCGCTTTGCCAACTACTGGAACAAGGACTCGATTCACTTTGACAAGGTGATTTACCAGCCCATCGTGGACTCCACGGTGCGCCTGGCAAACCTGAAATCCGGCCAACTGGACTTCATCGAACGCGTCGCCTCATCCGACATGGCGGCGCTCAAGGCCGACACGAAGTTCAACGTGGCGCGCATCACCGAGCTGGGCTACCAGGGCGTCACCATCAACACCAGCGGCAACGAGATGGCGCAAAAAAATCCGCTCGGACGCGACCCGCGCGTGCGCGAAGCGCTGGAGCTCGCGCTCGATCGCGACGGCATCGTGCAAGTGGCGGTGGACGGCGAAGGCGAATCCGGCAACCAGTGGTTGTCCACGGCCAACCCGTTCTACGCGAAGAACGTTCCTCTGCCCAAGCGCAACATCGAGCGCGCCAAAGCCCTGCTCAAGGAGGCCGGCGTGCCCAATCCCAGCTTCACGCTGATGACGCCCACCACCTCCGACGGCCAGAAGGTGGCGCAGGTGATTCAGTCGATGGCGAAAGAGGCCGGCTTCGACGTCAAGATCCAGGCCACCGAATTCGCCACCTCGCTCAACCTGGCCGACAAGGGACAGTTCGAGGCCTATCTGCTGAACTGGAGCGGACGCGCCGATCCGGACGGCAATCTGTTCAGCTTCTATGGTTGCAAGCAGCCGCTGAACTATTCCGGCTACTGCAAGCCCGAGCTCGATGAGCTGCTGACGAAGTCGCGCAGCACGCTGGACCCGACCGCGCGCGCCAAGCTGTTTGAGCAGGTCGCCGCCGTGGTGCTCAAGGACCGGCCCATCGTTTACCTGTACCACCGCAAATGGCTCTGGGCATTCAGCAAGAAGTTGAGCGGCGTGCGCAGCATTCCCGACGGACTGCTGCGCGTCCAGGGCCTGAAGATGTGATGACCGCAAGTGCTCTGAACTGCTGATCATGCTGCGCTATTTTTCCAAACGTCTGGTGGCCGTGATCCCGACGATCTTCCTCGTCACGATCATCATCTTCTGTCTGCAGCAATTGCTGCCGGGTGACCCGGCGGTGATTCTTGCGGGCGAAGAGCAGGACCCAAGCGTGGTGGCGTATCTGCATCAGAAAATGCACCTGGACGAGCCGCTGCCGGTGCGCTACGGCTACTGGATGGCCGGCGTGCTGCACGGCGACCTGGGCGAGTCGCTGCGCATCCAGCAGCCGGTGTTGCAGCTGATCAAGGACAAGCTGCCGGTGACGCTGGAGTTGGCGCTGTTGGCGATGACGATCGCGCTGACGATCGGCATCCCGGCCGGCATCATCTCGGCCGTGGCCAAGGACACGGTGTGGGATTACGCGGCCAATGTCGTCGCCTTATGGGGCCTGTCAACGCCAAATTTCTGGCTCGGGATCCTGATGATCCTGTGGTTCTCGGTGTCCCTTGGCTGGCTCCCGGCCTCGGGCTATGTGAGTCCGTTTGAAGACCTGTGGGGCAATCTGGCGGCAATGATCATGCCCGCCTTCGTGCTCGGCAATGCCATCGCCGCCGTGCTTATGCGCCACACGCGCAGCGCCATGCTGCAGGTGCTCAACACCGATTACGTGCGCACCGCGCGCGCCAAGGGCTTGAGCGAACGCCGCGTGGTGTTGAAGCACGCGCTGCGCAATGCGCTCACGCCCATCATCACGCTGGGCGCGCTGGAGTTCGGCACGCTGCTGTCGGGGGCGGTGTTGACCGAACAGGTGTTTTCGATTCCGGGTTTTGGCAAGCTCATCGTGGACGCCGTCTTCAACCGCGACTACGCGGTGGTGCAGGGCGTGGTGCTGTTCACCTCCAGCGTCTACATCGCGTTGAACCTACTGGCCGACCTGGCCTACTTCTTCGTCAATCCAAGAATGCGAGGCTAGATGAAAACTGCGCTTCCACCCGTTGCTTCGCCGGCTCGGCGCGCCTGGGCGCGTCTGCTGCGTCGGCGCGGCGCCATGCTGGGCCTGTTGATCGTGCTGGCCTTTGTCGTGACGGCGCTGTGTGCGTCTTGGATTGCGCCCTACGATCCGGTGGCCACGAGCTGGAGCGCGGTGCGCAAGGCGCCGGCTGCGGCCCACCTGCTGGGCACGGATGAGCTCGGGCGCGACGTGCTGTCACGCGTGATCTGGGGTGCGCGCGCGTCTCTGATGGCGGGGCTGGTGTCGGTCTGCATTTCGATGCTGCTGGGTGTTCCCATCGGCCTGCTCGCCGGCTATGTCGGGGGTTGGACCGATGGCGTGATTTCACGTCTCACCGACGCCATGCTGGCCGTGCCGTTCCTGATCCTGGCGATCGCGCTGGCCGCCTTCCTGGGGCCGAGTTTGAGCAACGCCATGGTGGCCATCGGCGTCTCTGCCACGCCCGTCTTCATCCGCCTCACACGAGCCCAGGTGCTGACGGTCAAGGTCGAGGACTATGTCGAAGCGGCGCGCGCGGTGGGCAATCCACACTGGCGTATTGCGCTGCGCCATGTGCTGCCCAATGTGTTGCCGCCGCTGATCGTGCAGGCGACGCTGGCGATCGCTGCAGCCGTGATCGCCGAGGCCAGCCTGTCCTTCCTCGGTCTGGGCCAGCAGCCGCCCGCGCCGAGCTGGGGCAGCATGCTCAACACCGCGAAGAACTACGTTGACAACGCGCCCTGGATGGCCATCTGGCCGGGTCTGTCGATCTTCCTGCTGGTCCTGTCCTTCAACCTTCTGGGCGACGGATTGCGCGACGCGCTCGATCCGCGCCACAAGTAGCACAAGCGCTATCACGGCCCCCACTTTTCAACCGTAAAGATCCCACCATGCTGTCATTTGATGCGCAACACTATCCCTATCCATCGCGCCGCAACGTGGTCTACGCGCGCCATGGCATGGTCGCGACCTCGCAGCCACTGGCGGCGCAGGCGGGCTTGCAGGTGCTGCAATCCGGCGGCAACGCCATCGATGCGGCCGTGGCCGCTGCCGCCGCGCTGACGGTGCTCGAACCCAGCGCCAACGGCATCGGCGGCGACGCCTTCGCGCTGGTGTGGCATGGCGGCAAGTTGCATGGCTTGAATGCCAGCGGTCCCGCCGCAGCCGCCAGCACGCAGTCCAACCTGGTTCAGTTGGGCCACAAGACCATGCCCAAATACGGCGCGCTGCCGGTGACTGTTCCCGGCACGCCCGCTTCCTGGGCCGCGCTGGCGCAGCGCTTCGGGCGCCTGCCGTTGACGCAGTCGATGGCGGCGGCCATAGGCTATGCGCGCGACGGCTTTGCCCTGTCGCCGTCGGTGGCTTATGCCTGGCAGCAGGCGACGAAACTGTTTCGCACCGAATTGACGGCGCCGCACTTCAAGCCGTGGTTCGACACCTTCGCACCCGAGCGCGCGCCCAACGCCGGCGAGGTCTGGCGCTCGCCAGCGCACGCCGACACCTTGCAGTCGATCGCGCAAAGCGGCGCCGAGAGCTTTTATCGCGGCGACCTGGCCGAACGCATCGCGGCCTGCGTGCAGGGCGCGGGCGGACATCTGGCTGCAGCCGATCTGGCGGCCTACCAGGTGGAATGGGTGGACCCGATCAGCGTCAACTACCGCGGCTTCGACGTCTGGGAAATCCCGCCGAGCGGCCACGGCCTGGTCGCGCTCATCGCGCTGAACCTGCTGCAGGGTTTCGATTTTTCCGAGCGCGACTCGGTGCTCACCTACCACCGCCAGATCGAAGCGCTCAAGCTCGCGTTTGCCGACGGTCTGGCGCATATCGCCGAGCCCGGCCACATGCGCGTGTCGGTGGCGGATCTGCTGTCGCAGGCCTACGCCGATGAGCGCCGCGCGCTGATCGGCGAGTCGGCCAGTTTGCCGCTGCCGGGCACACCTGCGCGCGGCGGCACGGTGTATCTGAGCACGGCCGATGCCGAGGGCAACATGGTGTCGCTGATTCAAAGCAACTACATGGGCTTTGGCAGCGGCCTGGTGGTGCCGGGCACCGGCATCGCGCTGCACAACCGGGGCAATAATTTTTCGCTCGACCCGGCGCATCCGAATTGCATCGCGCCCGGCAAGCGCCCGTACCACACCATCATTCCGGGCTTCATGACGCGCAACGGCGCACCGGTCGGGCCGTTTGGCGTGATGGGCGGCTTCATGCAGCCCCAGGGCCATGTGCAGATGGTGATGAACACGGTTGACTTCCACTTGAACCCGCAGGCGGCGCTGGACGCGCCGCGCTGGGAGTGGGAGAGCGGCCGTCTGGTGAATATCGAGCGCAGCACCGGCGAGCATCTGTTTCGCGGCCTGGCGGCGCGTGGGCACGACGTCAACTGGCAAAACAACCGCCTCGCCTTTGGCCGTGGCCAAATCATCTGGCGCGATCAACAGGGCGTGCTGTGCGGCGGCACCGAACCGCGTACCGACGGCGCCGTGGTTGGCTGGTGAGGCGACAAAGGTGCGAGCCGGTGTGGTCTGGCCTTGCGCTGGACGACCGGTTCGCGGTCTTGTGCCGCACCTCGGCTCCTGGCCGTTGGGTCCCGCCCGGTTGATTACAAAAGCATCATTGAGGTTTGCCCAGGCCGTCCCGGCAGCCGCAATTGGCTGGTCGCGGCCGGCGCCTCGGACAGCAATTTTCCGCGCCTGAACACCTTCAGCCGGGTGGCGCGCAGGCGGATCGCTTCCACCGGGTCGCGCGCCTGCAGCAGCACGAAGTCGGCGTGGCAGCCCGGCTCCAGGCCGTAGCCCGCGAGCCCCATCACCTTGGCCGCGTTCACGGTGACGGCATCAAAGCATTGGCGCATGGCGGCCTGGCTCGTCATCTGCGCCACGTGCAGGCCCATGTGCGCCACCTCCAGCATGTCGGCACTGCCCAGCGCGTACCACGGGTCCATCACGCAATCGTGACCGAAGGCCACATTCACCCCGGCGCTCAGCAGCTCGGGCACGCGCGTCATGCCGCGGCGCTTGGGGTAGCTGTCGTGGCGGCCCTGCAGCGTGATGTTGATGAGCGGATTGGCCACCACGTGCAATTCGGCTTGCGCCAGCAGCGGCAGCAGCTTGCTCACGTAGTAGTTGTCCATGCTGTGCATCGACGTGAGATGCGAGCCCGTGACGCGCCCCTGCAGCCCGAGGCGCTGGGTCTCGAAGGCCAGCGTCTCGACATGGCGTGACAGTGGATCGTCAGACTCGTCGCAATGCATGTCCACGCGCAAGCCGCGCTGCGCCGCCAGTTCGCACAGCAGCTTGACGCTGGCCGCGCCTTGTTCATTCGTGCGCTCGAAATGCGGGATGCCGCCGACCACGTCCACGCCCAGGTCCAGCGCGCGTCGCAGGTTCTCCAGCGCGCCCGCAGCGCGCAGCACGCCGTCCTGCGGAAACGCCACCAGTTGCAAGTCCAGATAGGGTGCAACGCGGCGCTTCACTTCGAGCAGTGCCTCGACCGCCAGCAGCCGGGGGTCGCACACATCGACGTGGCTGCGAATGGCCAGCAGTCCCTTGGCCACGGCCCAGTCGCAGTAGGTCATGGCGCGCGCCACGATGGCCTGCTGCGTCAGCAGGGGTTTGAGTTCGCCCCAGAGCGCGATGCCTTCGAGCAGCGTGCCCGACTGGTTCACGCGCGGCAAGCCGTAGCTCAAGGTGGCGTCCATGTGGAAATGCGCATCGACCAAGGGCGGGCTCAGCAGCAGACCCTGCGCGTCGAGCCGCTCGCGCGCGGGCGCCTCCAGGCCGGCGGCCACTTCCACGATCTTGCCGTCGCGCACAGCGATGGACATGTTCGCTCGTCCGTCGGGCAGATTCGCATTCTTGACAAGCAGATCGAGCATCTATCTTTCACCTTTGCGGTAGGGTTTCATCAGCGCCTGCGGGTAGCTGGCCTTGCGCGCCACCAGCACCAGCGCGACGATGGACAACACATAGGGCAGCATCAAATACATCTGGTAGGGCAGCACGGCGTTGCCCGATTGTTGCAGGCGCAACTGGAGCGCGTCAAAGAACGCAAACAGCAGCGCACCGAGCAGCGCCTTGCCAGGGCGCCAGGAGGCGAACACCACCAGCGCCACGCAGATCCAGCCGCGGCCGTTGATCATGTTGAAGAAGAAGGCGTTGAAGGCCGACAGCGTGAGAAAGGAGCCGGCCACGCCCATCAGCGCCGAGCCCGCGACGATGGCGCCGGTGCGCACGGCCGTCACCGAGACGCCCTGGCCCTCGGCCGCCTGCGGGTTCTCGCCCACCATGCGCAAGCTCAGCCCCACGGGCGTGCGGTACAGGATGTAGCCGACGACCGGGACCAGCGCCAGGGCCAGCAGCGTGAGCGGCGTTTGTTGCGCCAGGATCGGAAGACCCAGCCCATCCATGGCGGCAAAGGGCGTGATGGTGGGCGGGGTCGTGACCTTGGGAAAGCTCACGCGGTAGCCGTAATAGCTCAGCGCCGTCGCCAGCAGCGTGATGCCCAGCCCCGACACGTGCTGCGACAGCGCCAACGCCACGGTCAGGAAGGCATGCAGCAGGCCCAACGCGGCGCCGGTGAGCGCCGCAACCAGAACGCCAAGCCACAGCGGCGCGCCCAAGAACACCGCGAGCCAGCCGGTGAAGGCGCCCGCCACCATGATGCCTTCGATGCCCAGGTTCAGCACCCCGGCGCGCTCGCACAGCAGCACGCCCAGCGTGCCCAGGATCAGCGGCGTGGCGATGCGCAGCACGGCGACCCAGAAGGCCTGATTCGCGAGGATGTCGAACAGATCGCTCATGTGCAAACCCGGATCAATTCACCCTCACCCCAACCCGCTCCCGCAGGCGGGAGCGGGAGGAATGCCTGCGGCTCCCGGTGGCGCAGGAATGCTTGCAACTGACAACCGGGCCAAGCCGGCAATTCACTCCCTCGCCCCGTCGGGGAGAGGGTGAGGGGCCACGCCACAGGAGCACGGTGCATCGTCATTTCCACCTGATCCGGTATTGCGTCAGCAGCGTCGCCACCAGCACCGAGAGCAGCGACGCGGCGACGATCACGTCGGCGATGTAGGTGGGCACACCCACGGCGCGGCTCATGCTGTCGGCGCCCACCAGCATGGCTGCGACAAACACGCTCGCCGCCACCACGCCCAGCGGGTGCAGGGCGGCGAGCATGGCGATCACGATGCCCGAGTAGCCGTAGCCGGGCGACATGTCCAGGGTGAGGTAGCTGGTGCGCCCGGCGACCTCGATCGCGCCGGCCAGGCCCGCCAGTCCGCCCGAGAGCAGGGCCACGAGCACGACCGTGCGCGTCACGGGAACGCCGGCAAAGGCGGCGGCGCGGGCGTTGGCGCCGACGGCGCGGATGTCGAAACCCAGCACCGTGTATTTCATCAAGGCCCACAGCGCCAGCGCCAGCGTGCAGGCCCACAGCAGGCCGGTGTGGACCCGGGTTTGCGGGATCAGTTTGGCGAGCTCCAGCTCGCCCATCAGCGCCACGCTTTGCGGCCAGCCCATGGCCGTGGGGTCCTTCATCGGGCCGTCGAGCATCAGCGACACCAGCAGCAGCACGATGAAGTTCAGCAGCAAGGTGGTGACGACTTCGTCCACGCCCAGATGCGCCTTGAGCAGCGCCGGCCCCAGCAGCAGCAAGGCGCCGGCGAGCGCGGCGGCGAGCATCATCAGCACGAACAGCAGGGCCGGCGGCAGGGCCAGGCCGGTGCCGCCGTGCAGTCCGCCCACGGCCACCGCCGCCAGTGCGCCCACGTAGAGCTGACCCTCGGCGCCGATGTTGAACAAGCGCGCCTTGAACGCCACCGTGGCGGCCAGGCCGGTGAGCATCAGCGGGATCGCGCGCGTCAGGGTTTCGCTCAAGGCGAACACCGAGCCGAAGGCGCCTTGCAGCAGCAGGCCATAGGTCTGCGCCACCGGGGCGCCGGCCCACAGCACCAGCAGCGCGCTGACAAGCAGCGTGAACAGGATCGCGCCGATGGGCGCCAGCAGCAGCGCCCGCCGGGAGGGGTGGCTGCGTTTTTCCAGCCTCATGCGCTCACCTGCGCCGGCTCGACCCCGGCCATGGCCAGGCCGATGGCTTCGCGGCTCCAGTCCAACGCGGGCCGCGCCTGGCTCAAGCGCCCGGCGTGCATCACGGCGACGCGGTCGCCCAAGGTCAGCACTTCGTCCAGGTCGTCGGAAATGATCAGCACGGCAGCGCCCGCATCGCGCGCCGCGATCAGCTGCTGCTGCACATAGTCCACGGCGCCAATGTCCAGGCCCCAGGTCGGCTGGTGCGCAACGATCAAGCGGGGCGGCGTGCTCTGGTCGCCATGGCTGTCGGGGTGCAGCAGGGCGCGCCCCAGAATCAGTTTTTGCATGTTGCCGCCCGACAGGGCGCGCGCCGGCGCCAGCGCGCCGGCGCCGCGCACGTCGAAGGCCTGGAGCACGCGTTGCGCATAGGCGCGTGCCGCCTTGCGCTGTACCCAGGAAAAGCGCGAGAAGGCGCGGCTGCGCAGGCGTTCGGACACGGCGTTCTCCCACACCGGCAGGTCGCCCACGACGCCCACGGCGTGCCGGTCTTCGGGAATGCGCGCCACGCCCAGCGCCACCAATTGGGCTGGCTGCGCGGGCCAGTCCTGGCCCATGAACTCGATGCGTCCGGCGTTGGCCTGGCGCGTGCCGCTGAGCAGCTCGGCCAGCGCCACCTGGCCGTTGCCCGAGACCCCGGCGATCGCCACGATCTCGCCGGCGCGCAGCGTGAGTGACACCCGGTCCAGCTTGTCTCTGGCGCTGCCGGTGCTCACCTCGTGCAACTGGCACACGGCGGCGCCCACGGACGGCGCCGGATGGCGCTGCGGCGCGGCAATGGCGTGGCCCACCATCCACTGCGCCAATTGCGCCTGCGTGGTCTGCTTCGCATCGGCCTGGGCCACGAGCTTGCCGCCGCGCAGCACGGCGATGCGGTGCGAGACGCGCAGCACCTCGCCCAGCTTGTGGCTGATGAAAATGATGGACAGACCCTTGGCGACCATCTGCGCCAGCACCTCAAACAGCGCCTCGCTCTCCTGCGGCGTGAGCACGGCCGTGGGCTCGTCCAGAATCAGGATGCGGGCACCCCGGTACAGGGCCTTGAGGATTTCCACGCGCTGGCGTTCGCCCACCGACAGGCTGCCCACCAAGGCGCGCTCATCCACGCCCAGTCCAAAGCGCTGCGCCACGTCTTGAAGTTTGGCGCGCGCTGCGGCGCGCCGGGTAAAGGGCTGCCACAGCGGCTCCGAGCCCATCATCACGTTGTCCAGCACGCTCAGGTTGTCGGCCAGCGTGAAGTGCTGGTGCACCATGCCGATGCCCGCAGCCAGTGCCGCCTTGGGGTCGCCTGGCGGCAGCGCCTGGCCGTTGACTTCGATCGCACCCGCGTCGGCCGTGTAGTGGCCGAACAGGATGGACACGAGCGTGGACTTGCCCGCACCGTTCTCGCCCAACAGCGCCAGCACCTCGCCGCCTTGGAGCTGCAGCGAGATGTCGTCGTTGGCCACCAGAGCGCCGAAGCGCTTGGTGATGTGCGAGAGTTGGAGAACGGGGGCGGGCATGCGCCGACTATTTCGCGCTCGACTTGGGCTGGCTGTCGTCCACCTTGACGCTGAACTTGCCGTCCAGGATGGCCTTTTCCTTGGCGCGCATCTTGGCCACCACGTCGGCGGGAACCTTCTTCTCGAAGGTGCCCAGCGGCGCCAGCTCCGCTCCCTTGTGCTTCATCATGGAATACGGGCCGTAGTCCTCGGCGGCGAACTTGCCCTCCTTGACCAGCTTGATCGCGCGGTCGATGCTGGGCTCCATCTTCCACAGCGCCGAGGCCACGACGGTGTCGGGGTACTGGGCCTGGGTGTTGATGACGTTGCCGATGGCCAGCTTGCCCTTTTCCTTGGCCGCATCGCTCACGCCAAAGCGCTCGGCGTAGAGCACGTCCACGCCCTTGTCGATCATGGCGAAGGCGGCTTCCTTGGCTTTGGGTGGATCAAACCAGCTGTTGATGAAGCTCACGCTGAACTCGACCTTGGGGTCCACTTCCTTGGCGCCCGCCATGAAGGCGTTCATCAAGCGGTTCACCTCGGGGATGGGGAAGCCGCCGACCATGCCGATCTTGTGGCTCTTGGTCACGCCGCCGGCGATCATGCCCGACAGGTAGGCCGGTTCCTGGATGTAGTTGTCGAACACGCTGAAGTTGGGCGCCTGCGGTTTGCCCGACGAGCCCATGAGGAAGTTCACCTTGGGGAAGTCTTTGGCGACCTTGCGCGCCGCCGCTTCGACGGCAAAGGCCTCGCCCACGAGCAGCATGCTGCCGCCGCTGGCGTACTCGCGCATGACGCGCTCGTAGTCGGCGTTGGACACGTTCTCGCTCGCCTTGTATTCAATTTCGCCGCGCGCCTCGGCGGCCTTCAAGGCGGTGTGCAGGCGCCCGGCCCACTGCTGCTCAAATGGCACGGTGTAGATGCCCGCGACCTTGAGTTTGGCTTGCGCCAGACTCAAGCCCGGCGCCAGGCAGGCCAGGGCGGCTGCCAGAACGACGACTCGACGACGATTCAAAGACTTCATTGACATAGTTGCTCCAGGTTAACGACACGAAAAAAACTCAGACCCCTCACCCCTGCCCTCTCCCCAAAGGGGCGAGGGCGCAGCCTCATCAAGCAATGGATGTGCCAGCGCGTTCCAGCACCGCGTGCAGCAGCACATTGCAGCCGGCGCTGATGTGCTCGGGCGTGGCGCTCTCGATCTCGTTGTGGCTGATGCCGTCCTTGCACGGGATGAACACCATGCCTGCGGGTGCCAGCCAGGCCATGTAAACCGCGTCGTGGCCGGCGCCCGAGACGGCCGGCATATGCGAGTAGCCCAGCTTGTGCGCGGCGCGTCCTACGGCGTCCACGCAGTCGGGGTGAAAGGCCTGCGCCGGGTAGCTCGACACCAGGTCGATCTGGATGCCCAAGCCCGACTTTTGCGCCAGTTGCGCGGCATAGGCTTTCACCTCGTCGGCCATCTGGTCCACCAGCGCGTCCGTGGCATTGCGCAGGTCGATGGAGAACTTCACGCGCCCCGGTATCACGTTGCGGCTGTTCGGATGCACCTGGACCATGCCCACGGTGCCGCGCCCATGCGGCTTGTGGCGCAGCGCCGCCGCCACCACTTCTTGCATCAGCTGCGTGGCGACCTGCAGCGCATCGCGGCGCAGCGCCATCGGTGTCGGACCGGCGTGCGCCTCCATGCCGGTGACGGTGCAGTCGAACCAGCGAATGCCCAGCACGCCCTGCACCACGCCGATGGTCTTGTCGTTGTCTTCCAGCACCGGGCCCTGTTCGATGTGCGCTTCGAAGTAGGCGCCAATCGGATGGTCGCCCGGCTCCTGTGCGCCGATGTAGCCGATGCGCGTGAGCTCGTCCTGCACCGACTTGCCCTCGGTGTCCCGCGCGGCGTAGGCGTGCTCCAGCGTGAAGGCTTTGGCGAACACGCCCGAGCCCATCATCACCGGCACAAAACGCGAGCCTTCCTCGTTGGTCCAGAACGCCACTTCGATCGGCGCTTCGGTTTCAATGCCATGGTCGTTGAGCGTGCGCACCACCTCCAGCCCGGCGAGCACGCCGTAGTTGCCGTCGAACTTGCCGCCCGTGGGCTGGGTGTCGATGTGACTGCCCATGACGATCGGCGGCAGCGCGTTGTTGCGCCCGGCGCGGCGCATGAAGCCGTTGCCGATCTTGTCGATGGTGACGGCCAGGCCCGCCTCGCGCGCCCACGAGGTGACGAGGTCGCGTCCCTGTCGGTCCAGGTCGGTGAGGGTAAGACGACACACGCCGCCTTTGGCGGTGGCGCCGATTTTCGCCAGCTCCATGAGCGAGCCCCAGAGGCGCTCGCCGTTGATGCGCAGTTGGTCGATGTCGGTGCGGGTTGCGGTGTCCATGCGGTTCTCCATTCGGTAAGTCAACGTTGCACGGCCGTCGGTGCATTCGCCTCGGAGCGCAGCTTGGCTGCGGCGAAGTTGGCGCCAAAGGCGGGCCGCTTGAGGTAGCGCCCCTTGCCGCGCTCGGCGCGCAGCTCGCCTTGCGCGAACACCAGAACGCCCTGGCTCACGGTGTGGCTGGGGATGCCGCGCACCGTGCGTCCTTCGAACACGTTGAAGTCGCCCAAGCTGTGCTGTGTCTTGGCCGACAAGGTCTTCGTGCCCTGCGGGTCCCAGACCACCAGATCGGCGTCGGCGCCGACCGATACGCTGCCTTTTCTCGGGTAGAGGTTGAACAGCTTGGCGGTGTTGGCCGAGGTGATGGCGACGAACTCGCTCGGCGTCAAACGCCCCGAATTTACGCCCGCGTCCCAGATCACGGCCAGGCGCTCTTCCACGCCGCCGCAACCGTTGGGGATCTTGGAGAAGTCGTCGCGGCCGGCGGCCTTTTGCGCGGCGCAGAAGGTGCAGTGGTCCGTGGCCGTGGTGTGCAGATTGCCCGACTGCAGGCCGCGCCACAGCGCCTCCTGGTGCCCCTTGGGGCGAAACGGCGGGCTCATCACGTGCGCGGCGGCACTGGCGAAATCGGGGTCGCGATAGACGCTGTCATCCAGCAGCAAATGCCCGGCCAGCACCTCGCCATAGACGCGCTGGCCTCTGGCGCGGGCGCGGGCAATCGCTTCGGCGGACTCGATGCACGACACGTGCACCACGTAGATCGGCACGCCCAGCACGTCGGCGATGGCGATGGCGCGGTTCGCCGCCTCGCCTTCCACCATCGGCGGGCGCGACAGCGGATGACCTTCGGGGCCGGTGATGCCCAGGGCCGCGACTTCCCTTTGCAGCAGGTACACCAGCTCGCCGTTCTCGGCGTGCACCGTGGGCATGGCGCCGAGTTCGAGCGCGCGCTTGAAGCTGTTCACCAGGGTTTCGTCGTCGCACATGATGGCGTTCTTGTAGGCCATGAAATGCTTGAAGCTGTTGATGCCTTCTTGCTGCACCAGCGTTCCCATGTCGCGCTTCACGCTTTCGTCCCACCAGGTGATGGCCATGTGAAACGAGTAATCCGAAGCCGATTTTTCCGCCCAGCCACGCCAGGTCTGATACGCCTCGAGCAGCGGCTGCTGCGGATTGGGGATGACGAAGTCGATGATGCTGGTGGTGCCGCCGGCCATGGCCGCCGCCGTGCCGCTGAAGAAATCGTCCATGGTGGTCGTGCCCATGAAAGGCAGCTGCATGTGCGTGTGCGGATCGATGCCGCCGGGCATCACGTACTGGCCACCGGCGTCCACCACGGTGGCGCCGGACGGCGCCTGCAGGTTCTCGCCGACGGCGACGATGAGGCCGTCCTGGCACAGGACATCACAGGCAAAAGACCGGTCCGCGTTGACCACGGTACCGCCGCGAATAAGAAGGCTGGTCATGATTCTTCCTTATCAAAAATCTCTGCTTTGTTGATCGCTCGTCATCCCCTGCCCTCTCCCACTAGGGGTGAGGGTGCAGGCTGGCGTGACGCATCAAGCTGCCGATGCGCATATTACGCCGCCACGCGCATCGGGTTGTTCGGATGCGTGCTCCAGTCGGCGTGCGTGGCGCTGACGGTCTGGCCGGTGCGCAGATCGATTTCGCCGGGCGCGAGGTCGCGCAGTGTGATGCAGTCTGGCACCGGACACACGACGACGCACAGGTTGCAGCCGACGCAGTCCTGCTCGCGCACCTCGAAGTGGCGCTGGCCGTCCTTCGTCGTGGTGATGGCCTGATGCGAGGTGTCTTCGCAGGCGATGTGGCAGCGGCCGCACTGGATGCAGTGGCGCTGGTCGATCACCGCCTTGGAGATGTGGTTCAGGTTCAGGGTGCGCCAGTCCGACACCGTGGGCACGGCGCGACCGCGAAAATCGTCGATCGAAGTGAAGCCCATGGAGTCCATGTAGTTGGACAGGCCGTCGCTCATCTCCTGCACGATCTTGAAGCCATAGACCATGGCGGCCGTGCAGACCTGCACGTTGCCCGCGCCCAGGGCGATGAAGTCCAGCGCGTCGCGCCAGTTGCCCACGCCGCCGATGCCGGAGATCGGCAGTCCTGCGGTTTGCGGATCGCGCGCGATCTCGGCCACCATGTTCAAGGCGATGGGCTTCACCGCCGGCCCGCAGTAGCCGCCGTGCGAGCCGCGTCCGCCGGTGGACGGCGTCATGGTGAGTGTGGCCGGGTCCACGCCCATGATGGAGTTGATGGTGTTGATCAACGAGACCGCGTCGGCCCCGCCTTGCTTGGCGGCGCGCGCCGGCTGGCGGATGTCGCTGATGTTGGGGGTGAGCTTGACGATCACCGGCAGTTGGCTGTACTGCTTGCACCAGGCCGTGACCATCGCGATGTACTCGGGCACCTGGCCCACGGCCGCGCCCATGCCGCGCTCGCTCATGCCGTGCGGGCAGCCGAAGTTGAGCTCGATGCCGTCCGCACCGGTGTCGTTCACGCGCTCCAGGATGGCGCGCCAACTGGTCTCCACGCAGGGCACCATCAGCGACACCACCAGGGCCCGGTCCGGCCAGTCGCGCTTCACCTGGGTGATCTCCTGCAGGTTCACTTCCAGGTCGCGATCGGTGATGAGTTCGATGTTGTTGAAACCCAGCAGACGCCGGTCCGGCGAGAGCAGGGCGCCGTAGCGCGGACCGTTCACGTTGACCACGGGCGGTCCGGCTTCGCCCAGCGTCTTCCAGACCACGCCACCCCAACCCGCCTCGAAGGCGCGGATCACGTTGTAGGCCTTGTCGGTGGGCGGCGCTGAGGCCAGCCAGAAGGGATTGGGGCTGTGGATGCCGGCGAAGCAGGTGTGCAGATTGGCCATGGTGAACCCTTGAATCTTGATGTACTGGCAGGCCTAGGCCGTCATGAGACGGGCGTGGATGGAGTGCGCCGAAAGCTTGCCGTGCTGCACCGCCTCGACCGTCAACTCCAGACCGCCGGCGCGGCAGTCGCCGCCGGCCCAGACGCCGCTCAGGTTGGTCTGACCGTCCCCATCGGTCAGGATGCGCGCGCCGTCCAACTGGAAGCCGGCTGCGCCCAGCACCGGATTGCCCAGGTCCTGGCCAATCGCCTTGAGCACCATGTCGGCCGCCAGCGTTTGCATGTCACCGGTGGACGTGAGCCGACCGTTGGCCAGGGTCTGGCGCGCGAAGCGCACGCCGCTGACCTGCTCGGCGCCGATGAGCTCCGCCGGCGCGAGCCAGTGCAGAATGTGCACGCCTTGGGTTTGCGCCCACTGCTGCTCGGCCTTGGACGCCGACATGGCCTCGGGTCCGCGCCGGTACACCAGGTGCACGGTTTCGGCGCCGAGCAGTTTGGCTTGCACGGCCGCGTCCACAGCCGTCATGCCGCCGCCAATCACCACCACGCGCCGCCCAATGGGCAGGGTCGTGAGGTCTTCGGTCTGGCGCAGCGTGGCGATGAATGCAACCGCGTCCTGCACGCCCGCCAAATGCTCACCGGCAAGGCCGAGTTGGTGCGTGCTGGCCAGTCCCATGCCCAAAAACAAGGCGTCGAAGTCCTGGCGCAGGGCGTCGAGCTGCGCCGTCGTTGCCAGTTTCCAATCAGCTTGAATGGTGATGCCGCCGATGCCCAGCAGCCACTGGATTTCGCGCTGGGCGAAGTCGTCGGGCGTCTTGTAGGCGGCCAGCCCGTATTCGTTCAGCCCGCCGGCCTTGGGTTGGGCGTCGAACACCACGACCTCGTGACCCAGGCGCGCCAGCGTGTAGGCGCAGGCCATACCGGCAGGGCCCGCGCCCACGACCGCGACCCTTTTGCCCGTGGCTGCGGCGCGCGTGAACAGCTGCGGCCTTGGACTCTCGATCAAGGCATCCACCGCGTGGCGCTGCAGGCGACCGATGGCCACCGGTTGGCCTTCCTGCGTGCTGCGCACGCAGACCTGCTCGCACAGGTTCTCGGTCGGGCAGACGCGGGCGCACATGCCGCCCAGCGGATTCGCGTCCAGGATGGCGTGGGCGGCACCGCGCAGGTTGCCGTCGGCGATGCGCCGAATGAAGGAGGGCACATCGATGTGCGTCGGGCAGGCCGTGGCGCAGGGCGCGTCAAAGCAGTACAGGCAGCGCTCGGCTTCGAGCACGGCCTGCGCCGGGGTGAAGCGCGGCGTGGCGTCGGCGAAGCGCACGGCGCACTCGGCAGCACTGATGCGTCCGGCACGGATGTCGGGGGTGGAGGGGATGGTCACGCTGGCAACTCCTGTGAAGTCCAAAGCCGATCGAAGTCCATAACCTGACCAAACGGTCAGATTTCAGCCTTGAATGATGCAATGAACGTGCCACGCCTCGAATAGGGAGTTTCCCGAACTCGCGCGCCCTGCGCTATCGGCGTGCCTGTTGGCAAGCCAGCTTGAAAATCAGCTTGCCGCCAGAGCCCCGGAAAATTGTTCCGGCCCGCTCAGAGCACGGTCTGTGCCACCGCGTGCTCCCACTGCGCCATCAGTTCCTGTCCCCGTGAGCGCGCCATGGTCGGCAGAAAACGCCGCTCCGCGCGCCACAGTTCGCTCAGCTCGGTCGTGCTCTTATAAACGCCGGTGGAGAGGCCCGCCAGGTACGCTGCACCCAGGGCCGTGGTCTCGGTCACCAGCGGCCGCACCACGGGGATGCCCAGCAGATCGGCCTGGAACTGCATCAGCAAATCGTTGACGCAGGCACCGCCATCGACACGCAACTCGGACACCTCGGCACTGCCGGCGCTGACCGCGTCGCGCCCCATGGCCAGCAGCAGGGCAGCACTCTGGTAGGCAATGCTTTCCAGCGAGGCGCGGGCGATATGCGCCAGCGTGCTGCCACGCGTCAGGCCGGTAATCGAGCCGCGCGCGTGCGGCTTCCAGTAGGGCGCGCCCAGGCCGGTAAAGGCGGGCACCACCATCACGCCGCCGGAGTCCGG
Organism: uncultured beta proteobacterium; assembly: GCA_903844215.1. Classification (GTDB taxonomy): domain Bacteria; phylum Pseudomonadota; class Gammaproteobacteria; order Burkholderiales; family Burkholderiaceae_C; genus CAIKVZ01. Next base: position 93,198 of record CAIMSP010000154.1, read on the forward strand.
TACGCTTTCGGCCAGGCCCTGCACCTGGGCGCTGCTCTGGATGGCCTGCAGGCCGTCGCGCAGCCACTGCACTACCGCCCCCCCCACAAATACGCTGCCTTCCAGGGCGAATTCGGGCTGTGCCGTGGTTTGTGCGGCGCTGGTGGTGATCAGTCCATTGGCCGAGGTCTGGAACACGCTGCCGGCATGCATCAGCATGAAGCAGCCCGTGCCGTAGGTGTTCTTGGCCATGCCGGCCGCAAAGCAGGCCTGACCGAACAGCGCGCTTTGCTGGTCACCGGCGACGCCGCCAATCGCAATGGCGTGGCCCAGCAGCGCCGGGGCCACCTCACCGAAGTGCGAGGCGCTGGGTTGCACCGAAGGCATCAGGCTGGAGGGGATGTCCAGCGCGGCCAGCAGCTCGGCGTCCCACTGGTTGCTGTGCACATTGAACAGCATGGTGCGCGACGCATTGCTGACATCGGTGGCGTGCACGCGGCCTTCGGTGAGCTGCCAGATCAGCCAGCTGTCCATGGTGCCAAAAGCCAGTTCGCCGTTGGCGGCCAGGGCGCGCGCGCCCGGAACCTGGTCCAGGATCCATTTGAGTTTGCTGGCTGAAAAGTACGCGTCCACCAGCAGGCCGGTCTTGGCTCGTATGGCGTCTGCCAGGCCACGCGCGCGCAGTTCGACGCAGGTCGGCTCGGCCCGTCGGTCCTGCCAGACGATGGCGTGGTGGATCGGCTGGCCTGTCTTTCGGTTCCACACCAGGGTGGTCTCGCGCTGGTTGGTAATGCCCAGGGCCGTGACCTGTGCGGCTGTGATGCCGGCCTGGGCCAGGGCCGCACGCGCCGTGGCCAGTTGCAAACGCCAGATTTCCAGCGCGTCATGTTCCACCCAGCCGGGTTGGGGATAGATTTGCGTCAGCTCCTTTTGCGCCATGGCCACGGGGTGGCCGCTGGGGTCAAACACGATGCTGCGGCAGCTGGAGGTGCCCTGATCCAGGGCGAGCAGGTAGGTCATGGGGTGTGCGTTTCAGAGAAATGAAGGGGTGGACGGCGTTTCGCGGCTAAGGCGCCGCCAGCGTCAGCCGGACCTGGGCCTCGCCGAGCAGGGTCGGGAAGGGTTCGGGTGGCGGGACATCGGTAAACAGGCGGTCGATCTGCGACAGCGTGGCCACCGCCACCATGGCCGGCCGGTTGAACTTGCTGGCGTCGGCGGCCAGCCAGACCTCGCGTGCATGGGAAATGATGGTTTGGGACACCTTGACCTCGCGGTAGTCGTAGTCGCGCAGGCTGCCGTCGGCCTCAATCCCCGAGATGCCGATCAGGGCGACGTCAACCTTGAACTGGCGTATGAAATCCACCGCAGCCTCGCCCACGATGCCCTGATCGCGACCGCGCACCACGCCGCCCACCACGATCACCTCGCAGGCCGGGTTGGTGCTCAGGATGCTGGCCACGTTCAGGTTGTTGGTGATCACGCGCAGGCCGGTGTGGCGCAACAAGGCGCGCGCAATGGCCTCGGTGGTGGTGCCGATGTTCAGTATCAGCGAACAGTGATTCGGTACGGCGGCGGCCACGCTCAGCGCGATGCGGGCTTTGCCGTCGGCGTTGAGGCTTTCGCGCTGCTGGTGGGCGAGGTTTTCCGTCGTCGAGCTTGGAACCCTGACGCCGCCGTGAAAGCGGGCCAGCAAGCCATCGTCGGCCAGGCGTTGCACATCGCGGCGCACGGTTTGCAGGGTCACGCCCAGGGTTTCGGCCAGTTGTTCCACGGTCACCGAGCCTTGGGCTTGCACCACGCCGAGCAGGGTCAGTTGTCTGGGGTTGGTACGCATGGGGTATTTCCAGGTGGCAAAAGTGGGGACCGTGCCGACTTTAAAACGAAGCAAAAGGAATCGACACAGGGTAAATACCAAGTGATAACGAAACAAAACGAACAATAATAGCGGGGTTCGAATGGTTCGTTCGGGGGTTTCTCAATGGCAAAGGGCTTGCGATGCAGTTGACGCTAGAGCGCATCACTAAGGCGGTGGGTCCGCAGACCTGGCTGTACGAGCTGGATCTGGCGCCGCGCAGCGGCGCGGTCACGGTCTTGCTAGGTGCCACGCAGTCGGGCAAGACCAGCCTGATGCGCATCATGGCCGGGCTGGATGCGCCCTCCGCAGGCCGGGTACTGGTGGACGGGCAAAGCGTGGTGGGTGTGCCGGTGCGCGAGCGCAATGTCTCCATGGTGTACCAGCAATTCATCAACTACCCCTCGCTCAGGGTGCGCGACAACATTGCCTCGCCGCTCAAACTGCGCGGCGAAAAAAACATCGAGCAGCGGGTGCGGGAATTGGCCGAGAAGCTGCACATCGAGATGTTCCTGGACCGCTACCCTGCCGAGCTCTCGGGCGGGCAGCAGCAGCGCGTGGCGCTGGCGCGGGCCATGGCCAAGGGCGCACCGCTGATGCTGCTGGACGAGCCGCTGGTGAACCTGGACTACAAGCTGCGCGAAGAGCTGCGCGACGAGCTGACCGCCTTGTTTGCCGCGGGCGACTCCACCGTGATTTACGCCACCACCGAACCTGGTGAGGCGCTGCTGCTGGGCGGCTACACCGCCGTGCTGGATGCGGGCGAGTTGCTGCAATACGGCCCCACGGCCGAGGTGTTTCATGCGCCGGCCTCCATCCGCGTGGCGCGCGCCTTCAGCGACCCGCCGATGAATCTGCTGACTGCCAGTGCGGCTGCCGGTGGCGTGCAACTCACCCGCGGACCCTTGCTGCCCCTGGCCTTACCCTCCGTACCCCCAGGCGCACTGACCGTGGGCATGCGCGCCAGCGCCCTGCGCGCCAAGGAGCAGCCCGGCGATGTGGCGCTGGCCGGCAAGGTGGAGCTGGCCGAAATCTCCGGCACCGACACCTTTGTGCACTTTGACACGGCCTTGGGCGAACTGGTGGCACAGCTCACCGGGGTGCACCACTTCGGCTTGGGCCAAGCGGTCAGCTTCTATTTCAACCCGGCGGCGGTCTATGTGTTTGACGCGCAGGGCATGTTGCTGCTGGCCCCCGTGCGCGGCAATGCCGGCAGCAGCGGCAAAGGACTCTGATATGGCACGCATAGAACTCGACCTGGCACACGCCTACCGGGCCAACCCACAGCAGGACAGCGACTATGCCCTGCTGCCGCTGAAAATGACCTTTGACGATGGCGGCGCCTACGCCCTGCTCGGCCCCTCGGGCTGCGGCAAGACCACGCTGCTCAACATCATGTCGGGGTTGGTGACGCCTTCGCAGGGCCGTGTGCGCTTTGACGGCAAAGACGTCACCGGCTTCACGCCGCAGCAGCGCAATATCGCCCAGGTGTTCCAGTTTCCGGTGATCTACGACACCATGACGGTGGCCGAGAACCTGGCGTTCCCGCTGCGCAACCGCAAGATGCCCCCCGAGCAGATCAAGCAGCGCGTGGGCGCGATTGCCGAAATGCTGGAGATGAGCGGCCAGCTCAACCAGCGCGCTTCGGGTCTGGCGGCGGACGCCAAGCAAAAGATCTCTTTGGGCCGCGGCCTGGTGCGCCCGGATGTGTCGGCGGTGCTGTTTGACGAGCCGCTGACCGTGATCGACCCGCACCTGAAGTGGCAGCTGCGGCGCAAGCTCAAGCAGATCCACCACGAGCTCAAGCTCACGCTGATCTACGTCACCCACGACCAGGTAGAGGCGCTGACCTTTGCCGACCAGGTGGTGGTGATGACGCGCGGACGCGCCGTGCAGGTAGGCTCGGCGGCCGACCTGTTTGAGCGCCCCAGCCACACCTTTGTCGGCCACTTCATCGGCTCGCCCGGCATGAACTTTCTGCCCGGAAGCATGACGGCGGCGGGCTTTCACACGGCGGGCACCACCGTGGCGGCGCCCGCGGGACGTGACTTGCTGGACGGCGAATTCAAGCTGGGCGTGCGCCCGGAATATGTCAGCCTGGCCAGCACCAATGCCGAGGGCGCCCTGGCCATGACCGTGAGCCAGGTACAGGACGTGGGCACGCATGTGATCGTTAGCGCCAAACGTGAAGGCCACACCGTCAAGGCGCGTCTGGCGACCAACAGCACCCATCTGGCCACAGGCGACACCGTCTGGCTGCAGGTGATGGGCGAGCACACTTGCTTCTATAAAAACGAGGAGATCGTGGCATGAGCACGACGACCAAACCCGTCAATCAAAAAGCCTGGTTCCTGATCCTGCCGGTGCTGCTGTGCGTGGCCTTCTCCGCCATCTTGCCGCTGATGACGGTGGTGAACTATTCGGTGCAGGACATCATCTCGCCCGAGCGCCGCGTCTTTGTCGGCACCGAGTGGTTTGCCGCCATCATGCGCGACGAGGAACTGCATGGCGCGCTGCTGCGGCAGTTGTCGTTCTCGCTGGCCGTGCTGGCGGTGGAACTGCCGCTGGGCATTCTGCTGGCCCTGGCCATGCCGGCGCAAGGCTGGAAGTCTTCGGCCGTGCTGGTGATCGTGTCGCTGTCCTTGCTCATCCCCTGGAATGTGGTGGGCACCATCTGGCAGATTTTCGGGCGCACCGATATCGGTCTGATGGGCGCCGCGCTGCAGGGCCTGGGCATCGAATACAGCTACACCGGCAATGCGACGCATGCCTGGCTCACCGTGCTGCTGATGGACGTGTGGCACTGGACGCCGTTGGTGGCCCTGCTGGGTTATGCCGGTCTGCGCTCCATCCCCGACGCCTACTACCAGGCCGCCAGCATTGACGGTGCCAGCAAGCTCGATGTGTTCCGCTATGTGCAACTGCCCAAGATGCGCGGCGTGCTGATGATTGCCGTGCTGCTGCGCTTCATGGACAGCTTCATGATCTACACCGAGCCCTTTGTGCTCACCGGTGGCGGGCCTGGCAACTCCACCACTTTCTTGTCGCAGTTCCTGACGCAAAAGGCGGTAGGCCAGTTTGACCTCGGGCCGGCCGCAGCCTTCTCGCTGATCTACTTCTTGATCATCCTGCTGCTGTGTTTTATCTTGTACAACTGGATGCAGCGCGTAGGAACCCAGGCCAAGGAGGGTGGGCATGAATAAGCCGAAATTCCAGAAACGCAGCGTGTTTCTGCTGCTCTACATCGTGTTTGCGCTGTTGCCCATCTATTGGATGATCAACATGTCGTTCAAGACGAACAACGAAATCGTGGCCGGTTTCTCGCTGTTCCCCGAGCACTTTACCTGGGCGAATTACCACACCATACTGACCGATCCGTCCTGGTACACAGGCTATATCAACAGCCTGATCTATGTGGCCATCAACACGCTGATCTCCATCACCGTGGCACTGCCCGCAGCCTATGCGTTTTCGCGCTACAGCTTCCTGGGTGACAAGCATGTCTTCTTCTGGCTGCTGACCAACCGCATGACGCCACCGGCCGTGTTCTTGCTGCCCTTCTTTCAGCTCTACACCACGGTGGGTTTGATGGACACGCATCTGGCTGTGGCGTTGGCGCACCTGCTGTTCAATGTGCCGCTGGCGGTGTGGATTCTGGAAGGCTTCATGAGCGGCATTCCGCGCGAAATTGACGAGACGGCGCATATCGACGGCTACTCCTTCCCGCGCTTTTTCATCCGCATCTATATCCCGCTGATCAAGGCCGGGGTGGGTGTGGCGGCCTTCTTCTGCTTCATGTTCAGTTGGGTGGAGTTGCTGTTGGCGCGCACGCTGACCAGCGTCAACGCCAAGCCCATCGTGGCCATCATGACGCGCACCGTTTCGGCCTCGGGCATGGACTGGGCCACCCTGGCGGCTGCCGGGGTGCTGACCATCGTGCCCGGTGCCATCGTGATCTGGTTTGTGCGCAACTACATCGCCAAAGGCTTTGCGATGGGTCGCGTTTAAGTTGAGAGGAATTGCGCATGTTTGAATGGATGGCCTGGACCACCCCGGTGGTCGTATTTTTTTGCTGCATTGGTCTGATGCTGGCGGGTATGACGGTGTGGGAAATCAAGGCGCCCACCACGCTGCGCAAGGGCTTCTTGCCGATGGAGACCACCCGCGGCGACCGCTTGTTTATCGGCCTGCTCAGCGCGGCCTATGTGAACCTGGCCTTTGTGGGTGTCAGCGGCCGCCTGACCGAATGGATGAGCCTGGAGGCCGAGCCCTCGATCTGGATCAGCTTTGTGCTGTCCATGGCGGTGCTGGGCCTGGTGCTGCGCAAAGGCTAGACATTTTCCCGCTGCAGCTCGTATTCCCCTGGAGCTGCTGCATCTTCCCAACAGGGGTTTAACCAAACGAGGAGATTGACAATGAAAGTGAAATATTCCGTATTGGCCGTTGCCATGGCCTGCGCGGCAGGTGGGCAAGTGTGGGCCGACGAGGCGGCAGCCAAGAAATGGATTGACAGCGAATTCCAGCCGTCCACCTTGAGCAAGGACCAGCAGGCCACCGAGATGAAGTGGTTCATCGACGCGGCCAAGAAGCTGCGCGACAAGGGTGTGACCGAAATCAGCACCGTCTCCGAGACCCTGACCGTGCATGAATACGAGTCCAAGACGCTGGCCAAGGCCTTTGAGGAAATCACCGGCATCAAGGTCAAGCACGACATCATCCAGGAGGGCGATGTGGTGGAGAAACTGCAAACGTCCATGCAGTCCGGCAAGTCGATTTATGACGGCTGGATCAGCGATTCGGATCTGATCGGCACCCATTACCGCTACGGCAAGATCCTGAACCTGACCGACTACATGAAGGGCAAGGGCAAGGACTACACCAACCCCGGCCTGGATATCAAGGACTTCATCGGCACCAGCTTTACCACCGCACCGGACGGCAAGCTGTACCAGTTGCCGACGCAGCAGTTTGCCAATCTGTACTGGTTCCGCGCCGACCTGTTCGAGAAGCCCGAGCTCAAAGCCAAGTTCAAGGCCAAATACGGCTATGACCTGGGCGTGCCGCTGAACTGGAGCGCCTACGAAGACATCGCCGCCTTCTTCAGCGAAGACGTCAAGACCATTGACGGCAAGCCGATTTATGGCCACATGGACTACGGCAAAAAGGACCCCTCCTTGGGCTGGCGTTTCACCGATGCCTGGCTGTCCATGGCCGGCACCGCCGACATTGGTATCCCCAACGGCAAGCCGGTGGACGAGTGGGGCATTCGCGCGTCGGCTGATGGTTGCACACCGCAGGGCGCATCCGTCTCGCGCGGCGGAGCCACCAATTCGCCGGCCGCCGTGTACGCCCTGACCAAGTACATCGACTGGATGAAGAAGTACGCGCCCAAGGAAGCCACCGGCATGACCTTTGGTGAGTCCGGCCCGGTGCCAGCCCAAGGCCAGATCGCCCAGCAGATCTTCTGGTACACCGCCTTCACCGCCGACATGGTCAAGCCCGGACTGCCCGTTGTGAATGCCGACGGCACACCCAAGTGGCGCATGGCCCCCGGCCCGAACGGCCCTTACTGGAAGCAAGGCATGCAAAACGGCTACCAGGACGTGGGCTCATGGACCTTCTTCAAGGACCACGATGCCAACAAGGTCGCCGCCGCCTGGTTGTATGCGCAGTTTGTCACCAGCAAGACGGTGTCTCTGAAGAAGTCCACCGTCGGTCTGACCTTTATCCGCGACAGCGACATCCGCTCCGAGACCATGACCAAGATGGCGCCCAAGTTGGGTGGTCTGGTCGAGTTCTACCGCAGCCCCGCGCGTGTGGCCTGGACGCCGACCGGAACCAACGTGCCTGACTACCCCAAGCTGGCGCAGTTGTGGTGGAAGAACGTCGCGGTTGCTGTCACGGGCGAGAAGACACCGCAGGCGGCGATGGACAACCTGGCCGAAGAGATGGACCAGGTCATGGGCCGCTTGGAGCGCTCCGGCATGGCCGTGTGCCCGCCCAAGCTCAACCCCAAGAGCAGCCCTGACAAGTGGCTGAGTGACAAAGGTGCACCATGGAAGAAGCTGGCCAATGAGAAGCCAAAGGGTGAAACCATTGCCTACGAAACCTTGCTCAACGCCTGGAAGAGCGGCAAGGTTCGTTAAGCCAAACCGCAACCACGCAGTTGTGAGCGACGGTGGCGCGCGTGCGCTGCTGTCGCCTTGCGCGGGGGCCTGGTCCAGGCTCCCGCAGTTTTCCCCAAACGATTGAAATTTGAAAAACGCTATGGCTTTTGTCGCTGCGCCGCTGCACACCACACGCCAGGACCTGTTGGCCCGTTTGGCGCAGGACCGGGTCTATGACCTCGCCGTGGTCGGGGGTGGCGCCACCGGCTTGGGCGTGGCCTTGGATGCCGCTGCGCGCGGCTTTAGCGTGGTGCTGCTGGAGTCGCATGACTTTGCCAAGGGCACCTCCTCGCGCGCGACCAAGCTGGTTCATGGTGGCGTGCGCTACCTGGCGCAAGGCAATATTTCCCTGGTACGCGAGGCCCTGCACGAGCGCACCACCCTGCTGCGCAATGCGCCCCATCTGGCACAGCCGCTGGCCTTTGTGGTGCCGTCCTACCATTGGTGGGAGGCGCCGTTTTACGGCGCCGGCTTGACGCTGTACGACCTGTTGGCCGGCAAGGCAGGCCTGGGTAAAACCAGATTTTTAGGTTCCGCCGCCACGATCAAATCCCTGCCCACCGTGCGCAGGGAAGGGCTCAAGGGCGGCGTGGAGTATTGGGACGGTCAGTTCAACGACGCGCGTCTCGCCCTGGCCTTGGCCCGCACGGCGGCCACGCGTGGCGCGCTGCTGGTGAATTACTGCGCCGCCACCGGCCTCTTGTATGAGGGCGCAAAGATCTCTGGACTGCAGGCGCAGGACAGCATCAGTGGGCAAAACTACCGAGTGCGTGCCCATTGCGTGGTCAACGCTGCCGGCGTCTGGGTGGACGCCCTGCGCGAAATGGACAGTGAGGCGCACAGTGCCGGCGGCGGACGCGCGATTCAGGCCATGGTGGCTCCGAGCCAGGGCGTGCACATCGTGGTGGACCGCAGCTTTCTGGACTCCGACACGGCGCTGATGGTGCCCAAGACCTCGGACGGCCGGGTGCTGTTTGCCGTGCCCTGGCTGGGCAAGGTGATTCTGGGCACCACGGATACGCCGCGCAATGACCTGGCGCGTGAGCCGCTGGCCTTTGCGCAAGAAGTGGAATTCATATTGCGAGAATCGGCACGCTATCTGCGCCGCGCGCCCACACGCGCCGACATCAAAAGCATTTGGGTGGGCTTGAGGCCCCTGGTCAAGCCCCAGGATGACGACGGCGAAAGCACCAAGGCCCTGAGCCGGGAACACACGGTGATCGTCAGCCGCAGTGGCCTGGTCACCGTCACCGGTGGCAAATGGACCACCTACCGCGCCATGGCCGAGGATGTGCTGGAAAAATGCGCCGAAAAGGGACTGCTGGAGTCGCGGCCCGCCGGGCAGACGCAGGACTTGCGGCTGGTGGGTGCGGATTCTCAATCCGGGCTGACGCCGGTTTCGGTCAGCAAGACCGAAGGCCCCCATTCCTATGGCAGCGAAAAGCCTCTGCTGGACCCTATTGCGGGCGCCGATCGCTGGCTGGCGGATGGCTTGAGCGAGGCCATGGTGCGCTTTGCGGCCCGCTATGAGTATGCGGTGACCGTCGAAGACATGCTGGCGCGCCGCTCTCGACTGCTCTTCCTGGATGCCCGTCTGGCCGCCCAATTGGCCCCGCGCGTGGCCGAAATCCTCAAGGAAGAGACCGGTCTCGACCCCAAACTGGACGAGTTTGTCGAGTTGGCGGCGCAATACCTGCGAATTCCCGGCAAGAGCCTGGAGTAAGGATGAGTCTGCCGGTGTTCACCGGTCGATGGCCTGGGTCCGCGCCCGCCGCAGCCGCCCAGGGCTGCCGTGCGCGACGTGGCGCGCAGGCACGGCGACCACGCCCGCACGAGCCAAGGATTGCGCTGCTTGCCCGGGCTCTGGCATCATGCGCGCTTCTTCCTTCCTTTGAATGGCGGCGCCGCATGTCCAACCCCCAAGCCAACCTCATGCTGCAACCGGTGCTGGCCCTGCTCATTTGGACACTGGTGATGTGGCTCTGGATGCTGCTCACGCGCGTCCCCGCCATGATGGCGCTGCGCATCGTGCTCGACCCCAAGCTGGCACCCAAGGAGCTGACCCAGTCCCTTCCGGCCAGGGTGCGCTGGAAGGCCGACAACTACAACCACTTGATGGAGGCGCCGACGCTGTTCTACGCTGCGGCGCTGGTGCTGGCCTTGACCGATCCGACGAATGCTTTGGCGCGCAACGCCGCCTGGGCCTATGTGGCACTGCGCGTCGCGCACAGCCTGGTGCAGTCGCTGGTGAACCACATCCCCACGCGCCTGCTGCTGTTTATCGCGTCCACCGTCGCACTGGCAACGCTGGTGTGGTGCGGTGCACGCGCGGTTTTCGCGGCCTAAGCGCCGGGCGAAAAAACGATCCGTTGGCGGCGCCGCAGTGCCGCGCATCTTCGGGCCGGGGGTGAATTCGGCGCATCGCGTTGTTGCGCCGCCTCGCTTGGGGCCCGCCCAAGCTTCGCCGGCGCGCCTAGCGCTGCATCCGAATGCACCCCCGTCGCGCCCACGCCCAAAGTCCGACAGGCTGCTAGG
>CAIMSP010000155.1 GCA_903844215.1 uncultured beta proteobacterium
CAGCGTGCCGTTGACTGTCAACCCCAGTTCCTTGAGTTGACTCTTGCCTTTTGCGTCCATGCGTGCCGCTGCAATGGTCATCACACCCTCCTTGTCCGTACCGACCTTGATCATGTCCATCATGTTCATCGCGGTTCCGGCTTTGTGAGGCTCGTCGATGGAAACTGTGAAGCGCCCGTTGCCAACGTAGGATGCATTCGTGACCCCTGGGGCCCTAGACATTTTTTCAGCTTCAACCTTCAATCCAGCTTCGTCTTGTGCTCTGAGAGCCTTCTTCGACTGGACGATCTGCATGACCGCCATGACGTTGGCGACAGTACCGTTGAACTTGACGTTGTAGCTGGCGTCGGATTTGACGACGATCTTGGCGTCGAATTTTTCCGGGAAAAGACAGCCTGATAGAAGTGCGGCGACAGCCAACAGTGGTATGGAAATAGTGCGATTCACGGATTCGGGCTCTCGGCTTTACGAAGATGACATGGCAGCCCCGGTGCGTCGAATATACTTCACTTTTAATCATTTAAAACACGGGGAAACCATGCGTCTGCTTCTTGCCATCTTCCTGCCTTTTTTTGTGTTCTTCACAATCGGGCGCCCTTTCGCCGGCATCATTTGCCTGCTCCTTCAAATCACGCTCATTGGTTGGATACCAGCCGCAATTTGGGCGGTCTACGCGCTTGGTCAGTACAAGACTGACAAGAAGATCGAAAAGGCGTTGGCGGGGGTGAAAAGCTAGCGCAGCAAACAATCCCAGGCTTGCGGCGTTTTGTACACGTGTCTGCGGCCAAGGTGGCGGGGTTCTTATTTAGCTTTCGATGAATGCACCACTCGCGTGCGTTCCGGAAATCGGTACGTCTGTTCCGCATCGAATATCGGCGGTACCCGCTTTGTCATTGCACACAACGCGGGCGACAGGCGCCACCCAACAACATCCGAAGGCGACGAGATGGCAGCCGATATGTTGGGCCAATTTTGATCGGGGGCTTATCGTCTTCCATGATGACCGCGCCGGTGTCAGCCGCATTCGCAGTGTCCTGCCCACAAGCGGCGTCACGCCCTCAGCAGCATCACGTTGGACGTTAATCACGCCTAACGTTACGATTCACGCATGGCGCTCAAGAGCTTCAAGTGCAAGGAAACCGAGGCACTCTTCGCTGGCGACCGCGTACCGCGTTGGGGCAATGTCGAGCGCTCGGCGCTGCGCAAACTGGAGCAACTGGACTGGTCCTCCGTGTTGGAGGATCTTCGCGGTCCACCGGGCAATCAGCTTGAAGCATTGAAGGGCAATCGGAAGGGGCAGCACAGCATCCGCATCAACGATCAATGGCGTGTGCTTCGTGTGGACTTCCGAAGGCGCGAAAAACGTAGAGATCGTTGACTACCCTTGAATGAGCTTGAACATGCGCACCATTCCCCCTGTTTCTCCCGGCGAAATGCTGGAGCAAGAGTTTCTCAAGCCGCTTGGCCTGACGAAATACCGTTTGGCCAAAGACATCGGCGTCCCCGCGCAGCGCATCGGCGACATCGTCGCTGGCAAACGCTCGATCACTGCCGATACGGACCTGCGGCTTTGTCGCTACTTCGGGCTCAGCGACGGTTGGTGGCTGCGTGGCCAAGCCAATTACGACACCGCTCTGGCGCGTGAGACCATGGGCGAGGCGCTGGCGCGAATCAGCCGGTGCGAGCTATTGGTTTCTTGAGCATAGGGACATGCAAAGTACAACACGTTGAAAACCCATGCCGACCATCACTAAACCCAAACGCGTCGACGGCCAAGTCACAGGTCTTGCGGGAGAACTATTCGTAGCTGCGGAGCTACTGAAGCTTGGATACGAAAATGCTTGGGGAATTTTCGATGAAAAAGTGCCCTATTGAGAGTTTCCTAATTGGCGACAGCGATGTGGATAAATTTGCCCGTTCCCTCCATGATGGGCGTGGTGATGCGATTCGCAGTTTGGAAGCAGGTGCTAGACGACGGCACTGGGGCAGGCGGCTACGCGAATGTCCCCCGCCTGCGGCCTTCGGCCTTGGCTCCGCCTTTATTTCGCTACGCCGCCCGCCCCAGCGTCGTCGTCCACAAACCTTACCGGTATGCGCGCTTCGATCACCACGTCAGTCTGTTGGCTCAGGTCGTCGTGGTGCCTGGCGCAGCGGCATAAAGGAGGAGGCCGTAGGCCGGGGGGCAGCCGCGGAGCCGGGCGCCGCGGCGACCTGAGCTAGCGCCAACGTCCCTCTATCAATCTTGTCATCACTTAGGAAAACATCAATAGATCAAAGGTCAAACGGGCCTGTGCGCGATACCACGCTGGCTGCTTATTGCAACCTCACACCATCGCCCGCTCCACCCGCAACTGCTCCACGCAGGACGCGATCCACTGCACGGTCAGCTTCTCCTGCAAGCTGTTCTGCGTCAGGCGTGCGTTCAGGCCGGCGAAATCGACGCTGTCCAGCGGCTGGTCCTGGTTGAAGCAGGAGAACACGTAGCTGATCTTGCCCGTGACCGGATCGCGCTGCGGCTGCAGGCACTGGGCGCAGATTTCCTTCATCATGCACTGCATGGGCGAGTTGATGGAGGCGATGGCGAAGTGGTCGGCCTTCAGATAGGTCTTCAACTGCGCATGGCGTGCCAGACCGACGGCGGCCATCATGCGGTCGGAACCGATGGCGATGATGCGGTCCACTTCCAGCGTGGCAATCGCGGGCTGACCCAGCTCGCCGCAGGCATAGGCCGCGATCGCCTGCACGATGTTGCCGACAAAGGTGCGGTCCTGCGGGCGGCTCGGCGCAAAGCCCGGTGCCTCGTCGCTGCACCAGACGATGACGTCCGCTGCGGCTTCGATCTCTGCCACCTTGTAGCGGTCGATGAGCTTCTTGTAGCCGGCGAAATACAGCACCTTGGAGCCGGCCGCACGCGAGGCCGCGCCGATAGAGAACAGCACGGCATTGCCCAGGCCGCCGCCGACCAGCATCACGGTCTCGTTGGGCTCGATGTGCGTGGCGGTGCCGGTCGGGCCCATCAGCACCACCGGCTCGCCGGGCTGCAGGGCGGCCACCAGATTGGCGGAGCCGCCCATTTCCAGCACGATGCAGGCCACCAGGCCGCGCTCCACATCGACCCAGGCGCCGGTCAGCGCCAGGCCTTCCATGGCCATGGTCGTGCTGCGAATTTGCGGCGCCAGCGCCTCGAAGTTTTGCAGCCGGAAGAACTGTCCCGGTTGAAAATGCGCTGCGGCAAAGGGCGCGTGCAGCACGACTTCGACGATGGTCGGCGTCAGGCGGTTCACGGCGTGCACGCTGGCGCGCATGCCGGCGTTCAAGCGCGCCAGAAACGCCTCGTCGCTTTGCGCATTTGCAGGCGGTGCCTGGGCCAACACGCGCGACACCATGGGATAGCCCTGCTTGGCCGAGCCCATGGCCTTGACGACGTTGCCGAAGAACGAAGGATGCAGGTCGCCGAAGAAGGAAATGAACTTGTTCGCATCGAGCTTGCTCAGCAGCACCTCGGCCTTTTCCGGCTTGGAGAATTCCTTTTGCGGCGTGATCTTTTCACCCTGCTCGTCGCAGGCCGCGAAGTAGCGACCGTCCAGGCGGAAGTGCGCGGCATCTTCGCGCGCCAGCACGGTGTTGGGCTGGGTGCCGGCCGCAATGAAGATGGAGCGCGCGGCAAGACTCAGCGCCTGCCCATCCGACCACTTGCCGTCTTCGCCGCGCACCTGTGTCATCAAGCGCATGGCCTGGGCCGCGCCGCCGGCGTCCACATCGATCGCCACCGGGCTCAGACACTCGGCATAAACGATGCCTTCTTCCAGCGCCTTCTCCACTTCCTCGTGGTTCAGCGTGTAGGCCGGGCTGTCGATCATGCGTTTGCGATACGCCAGCGTCACGCCGCCCCAGGACTGCAGCAGCTCCAGCACCTTGGCCGGTTCATCCGCCGCCAGGGCGCGCACCCGCTCGGCGCGGATCGCCTGTGCGTGTTGCAAAAACTCCGCCGCGAGCAGCGCTTCGTCCGCATTCCAACTGGCGCGCACCTGTGTCTCGCCGCGCTCGGCGCACAGCAACTCGTAGCGGTGCAGAAATTTCTCTACCTGGATCGGGTAATACGCCAGCGACTCGGTCGCGGTATCGATGCCGGTCAAGCCGCCGCCGATCACCACGACAGGCAGGCGCAGCTGCATGTTGGCCAGCGAATTTTCCTTGGCCGCGCCGGTGAGCTGCAGCGCCATCAAAAAGTCGGAGGCGGTGCGCACGCCGCGCGCCAGACCGTTGGGGATGTCGAGCACCGTGGGGCGACCGGCGCCGCAGGCCAGGGCGATGTGGTCAAAGCCCAGAGCCAGCGCGTCGTCCACGCCCAGGGTGGAGCCAAAACGCACGCCGCCGAACATGGAGAACTCGGCTCGGCGCTCCAGCAGCAGGCGAATCACCTTGAGAAAATTCTTGTCCCAGCGCACCGTGATGCCGTATTCGGCCACGCCGCCAAAGCCGGCCAGCACGCGGTCGTCCAGCGGCTCGGTGATGGTGGCGATGTCCTGCACCGGAGCAAACGCGGTGCGGCTGCCGTCGCTGCGCACGCCGCAGGTGGACTCGGACAGGGGCTCGATCTTCAGGCCGTCGATGCCGACCACCAGGTGCCCTTCGTTCATCAGGTAATGCGCCAGCGTGTAGCCGGCCGGGCCCAGGCCGGTGATCAGCACGCGGTAGCCGCTGCGCGCCCGCGGAGTGGGCCGGCGCAGATTGAGCGGGTTCCAGCGCGTGAGCAGCGAGTAGATCTCAAAGCCGTAGGGCAGCGCCAGCACGTCTTTCACCGTGCGCGTCTCGACCTGCGGAATGTTCACCGGCTCCTGCTTTTGGTAGATGCAGGACTTCATGCAATCGTTGCAAATGCGGTGTCCGGTGGCCGCCACCATGGGGTTGTCCACGGTGATCATGGCCAGCGCCGCGACCGCGTGTCCCGTGCCTTTGAGGCTGTGGAACTCGGAGATCTTTTCGCTCAAGGGGCAGCCGGCCTGCAGCACGCCGAACGGCGACTTCTTGAACACCGCCTTGCCGGTGAGTGGTGCGCCCTCCTTGGGCTGCTTTTCTTTCAATCCGGTGGAGCAGGAATCCTTGCCCTGCTTGTGGCACAGGATGCAGTAGTTGGCCTGATCGAGCGCGCCGCGCAAGTCGGCACCGCTGTCGGTCAGGGCAAAGCCGCGACGCCGACGGATGTGCTCGGGCTGGATGGTGAACGTGCTGTAGCCGTCCTGCTGGTGCTGCTGCGCCGTGGGCACCAGGTTCTCTGGATGGACGTCGTGCGCCTCGCGAAACAGGATGTCGCCGCGGTGCGTGGCCTGCCCCGCTTCGGTGTGGAAAGCCCAGGCGCAATAGCGTTTCGCCAGTTCCAGTGCGCCAGCATGGGTCGCATCGTCTTCCAGCCAGGCCTGGACCTGCACGGCAAAGCGCAGCTCGTCAAAAGGCGCGCCCAACAAGACCTCGATCTGGGCGCGCAGCGCCGGGCCGTCGAACTCGGCCGCTTCCTCGGGACTGATCTTCTTGGCCGCGTTGCGCTGCACGAACTGGCGTTTGATGACGTACAGCGGCGCCAGCTCGTGGTGGCTTTGCGCGAGTTGGCCCACGGCGGCCTCGATCCTGAACAGCTTGGCGATGAAGTCTTCGACGTAGGGTCCGACCTCGATCAACAGTGCGGATTCGGCCTTGGGCGCGAGCGCGTCCGGGTCCAGCCTGGCCGCCGCCAGCTGCGTGGCAAGCTCGGGCGCTGCGGCTTGCAGCTCTTCCAGAAAACGAGCATCCAGCGCCAGCAGTCCGTCACGTTGATACAGGTTCGCAAATTGCAGGCCAAAATTCAAATTCAAAGCGGATTCTCCAGGGGGTCAACGAGGGACAGGGGTGACGCGATTGGCCAGCGGCCAAGGGCCCGCTCCAGAACAGAGCACCGAGGCGCCAATTTTCCCAGCAAAAAGCGCGAATTCCCGGCCGTGGGGTCATATCCGGCCAAGAAACTGCGTTTGCGGGAACTTCTGTTCCCATTGCGCCACGACTGCGCGCCGTCCCGCCTCAAGTGGCGACGGTGTTCGCCCCAGCCAAGCGCTTCACCGTCAGGTGTGCAAGCTTATCTGACCGCACCTCAAGGCTTACACTGCAGCGACCACGCCGCACTCCCGCACGGCCGGTCGCACCAGCGCTCGCCCACCAAGGCTCACCCCATGTCCACAATTCAGCTCCTCAGCTACGGTCAGATCCGCCTTGCCTGGTGCCAGGCCGCGCTGCTTGGCCTGTTGCGACGCTGGGGCATTTATCTGACCGTGGGCGTGCTGGTGCTGGGCGGTGCGGGTTCCAGCGCGCTCGCGCTGGCGGCAGCGTCGGTGCTGCCACTGCTGCACGCGGCCCAACAGGACCCGTTGACTGCGCTGTTCATCACCTTGGCCTACACGCTGGCGGGCGGTGGGCTGGTGTGGGGCTTGGCGCCCCTGCTGTGGCCGCGCGCCTGGGCCGAGGTTGAACGCGCGCTGCCGCTTGCACCCGGCGACCAGCGCCTGAGCGACCTGGCGACCGTGCTGCTGGGACTGACCCCGCTGTTTGCCGTCTACCTTGCGGGCGCGGCCATCTGGTGGGCCAAGTCGCCGCCCTGGCTGCTGGCCGTATGGGCGCGCGCACTGGGCCTGTTGATCACCGCCATGGCGCTGTCCGTGGCCTTGGGCGTGGCCATCCTTTGGCGGCGCCGATCGCTGCCGGTGAGCGCAACGTCGCAGCGCCGCGCCAGCGATGGCGCCCACGGCCGCAGCCCCACCCCTGGCCCCAGGCTCTGGGTCGTGGCCCGGGCGCTGCTGTGGCTGCCGCTGTGGCGCGGACGCGCACATCGCAGTGCGCATTTCCTTGGCTTGAATCTTTTGACACTTTGGGCCTGCGCGAGCGGCCTGACGCTGTGGCCACAGCACGCGGCCTGGTGGCTGGCGGCGTTTGCCCTGCTCGCGCAGGCCTTCAGCACACGCTCTAGCTCGCTGCTGCACAGCGAACTAGAGCCCTTGCACGCCGCCTGCGCCGCCCTGCCGCTGAGCGCCCTGTGGCTGAGCCGCTCGCGCCAGATCGTCGCCCTGGCGCCGTTGCTGAGCGGACTTCTCGCCCTGTGCCTGGCACTGGCCTGGGCCTGCCCTGTCGTACAACCCGAGGTGCTCTGCGCATACGCTGCGGTCATGCTGGGAGGCAACGTGGCGCTGAACGCGACCGCGGCCCGCAACTCGGCCTCGCCGCGCAAGGAAGACGCCGCCGCGCGCGTGACTTGGTGGTTGGTGATCGCGGTGCTGCAGATCGCCTTGGCCTCGGAGGTGGTCGCACGATGAAGGATGACGCACAACACAGGCCAGCGCCGCCGCTGCGGGTACAGGGTTTGAGCTTCAGATACGCGCAGCGCCACGTGTTCGCCGACTGGTCACACGATTTTTCCGGCGGGCTGACCTGGATCAGAGGAAGCAACGGCAGCGGAAAGTCCACGCTGCTCAAGCTGCTGGCCGGAGCCCTGGCGCCGTTGACGGGGAGCATCGCCGCGCTGGGCATTGACATCCAGTCACAGCCCTTGGCCTACCGTCGGCAGGTGTTTTGGTGCGGTCCGGGTCCCGTGGTGTTTGACCATCTGACACCCACGGAATACTTCGGCTTCATGGCGTCGCTCTATCCGCAACACGATGCGCAGGCCTTGGCACAGCATGTGGAAGGTTTTGCGCTGGCGCCCTTTGTGCACTCGCCTCTGGCCACACTGTCCACGGGAACGCAGCGCAAGGTCTGGATCGCCATGGCGCTGTCGGCGGGCACCTCTGTCACGCTGTTGGATGAGCCGCTGAACGCGCTGGATGCAGCGTCCGCAGCGCACCTGCGCAGCTGCCTGGCGCAAGCCGCGCAAAACCCAGATCGCGCCTGCCTTGTCGCCAGCCACGAAGACCTGGGCGCCGCGACCGCGCAGGCCCATCTGCTGGATCTGGAACTGCTTCGAAAATAGCGCAGCGCGCGCGGGATCAGTCGAACGAGGCGACGGCGATGCACTCCACTTCCAAGCGCCCACCCAAGGCCAGGCCGTTGCAGCCAAAGGCGCTGCGGGCCGGCAGGTGGCCGCGAAAGTAGCTTGTGTAGACCTCGTTGAAAGCGCCCCACTCGGCCATATCGGCGAGCATCACCGTGCACTTGACGACATGGTCCAGTGTCAGGCCATGCGCTGCCAGCGTGGTCTGGATGTTTTCCATGGTCTGGCGCGCTTCGGCCCGGATGCCGCCGCTGACCAGTTCCAGCTTGCCCGCAACGTTGCCCAGCTGACCCGACAGGTAAACCGTGTTGCCCACGCGCACGGCCTCGGAAAACGGCAGCCCCAGGCGGGCGAACGCGGGGGAATTCAAAAACTCAACCTGGCTGGCTGGATGGGTCATGGCAACTCCCGACAAAAACGGCATGATACGGGGCGCGCAGTTATCATTCGCGCCTTTAGCCACCCACCTTAGGAGTTGCACCATGGGACTGATGGACTTCATCAAGAAACAGTTTATCGACATCCTTCAATGGACCGAAGACTCGGATGGCGTGCTGGCCTGGCGCTATCCGATGGCCGACATGGAGATCCAGTACGGCGGCTCGCTCACCGTGCGCGAGTCGCAGATGGCGGTGTTCGTGAACGAGGGCAAGATCGCTGACGTGTTCGGCCCCGGCCTGTACAAGCTCACGACGCAGACGATTCCGGTGCTGACCTATTTGAAGAACTGGGACAAGCTGTTCGAGTCTCCGTTCAAGAGCGACGTGTACTTCTTCAGCACGCGCCAGCAGGTCGATCAGAAGTGGGGCACGCCCCAGCCCATCACCATCCGCGACAAGGATTTCGGCGCCGTGCGCCTGCGCGCCTTTGGCAATTACAGCTTTCGCGTGGCCGATCCCCGGCTGTTCCACACCGAAATCTCCGGCACCCGCGACAGCTACACCGTGGCCGATCTGGATGGCCAACTGCGTGGCCTGGTGCTGCAGAACATCAGCACCGCCATCGCCGCCAGCGGCATCCCGTTCCTGGATCTGGCGTCGAACCAGTTGGCCTTTGCCCAAGCCTTGACGGCGCAACTCGCGCCCGAGTTCGCCAAGATCGGCCTGAAGCTCGAAGGCATGACGGTGCAAAACCTGTCGCTGCCCGAAGAACTGCAAAAGATCATGGACCAGAAGATCGGCATGGGCATGGTCGGCAACGACATGGGCAAGTTCATGCAATACCAGACGGCCCAGGCCATCCCCAAATTCGCCGAGGGCGTGGGCTCGGGCGGCGGCGGCATCGCGGGCGACGCCATGGGTCTGGGCGCGGGGGTGGCGCTGGGCCAGGTGCTGGCGCAGAACCTCGCGTCCGGATTGCAAGGCGGCGTTGCAGCCGTGGCAGCGCCCGCTGCAACGGGCGTGAAGGCCGAGGACGTGATGGCCACCTTGGAAAAACTCGGCGACCTCAAGAGCAAGGGCATTCTGACGCAGGAGGAGTTCGATGCGAAGAAGGCCGAACTTCTGAAGAAGCTGGTCTAAGCAAGCCAGCATCTTGGCCACCGAAGCGCCCCAACGCAGCTACCGCGCGCCCTGCCCGGGATGCGGCGCGCCGGTGGCGTTTCGCAGCGCGCAGTCCACGCACGCGGTCTGCGCTTACTGCCAGAGCACGGTCGTGCGCGATGGCGAAACGCTGTCGCGCATCGGCAAGATGGCCGAGCTGTTCGACGACCACAGCCCCATGCAACTGCTGGCGTCGGGCAGCTGGAACGGTCAGGGCTTCACGCTGATCGGCAGGCTGCAGTACAAGTACCGTGAAGGCACCTGGACCGAATGGCATGCGCTGCTATCCGATGGCACCAGCGCCTGGCTCAGCGACGACAACGGCGCCTATGTCTTCACCCGGCCGCTGAACTCGCCGCGCGAACTGCCCACGGCGGAGCGCTTTCGCGTCGGCGGCACCACGGCCATCAACGGCAAGACGTTCAGCGTCGCCTCCAACGAGACCGTGTCGTTGATCTCAGCCCAAGGTGAGCTGCCGCACCTGCCCACCCTGGGACAGGAATTTGCTGTCGTCGATCTGCGCAGCGCCGAGGGCGACGTGCTGAGCGTGGATTACGGACCGACGCTCTGCGGTGGCCCACCGGCGCTGTCCATGGGCCGCTCCGTGCTGCTGGAGGACCTGAAGCTCTCCGGTTTGCGCGACGAGAGCGCCAAGGAAGAAAAGGGGCAGGAATTTTCTTGCCCGAACTGCGGCGCGGCCGTGACGGTCACATTGGCCAGCACCAAGAGCATCACCTGCGCATCCTGTCACAGCCTGATCGACCTGTCGCAAGGTGTGGGCGCACAACTGGCGCACGCGATCCAGGACGAACCCGTGGCGCCGCTGATTCCGCTGGGCAGCCAGGGAACCTTGCAGGGCGTGAACTGGCAGGTGGTGGGGTTTCAAAACCGGCTCGGCACCGAAGCTGGCGACGATGAATCCTTTGGCTGGAACGAATACCTGCTGTTCAACCAGAAGCGCGGCTTTTGTTTCCTGGTGGACTCGCAGCAGGGTTGGAGCCTGGTCAAACCCGCCACGGGCGCACCGGTCATGGCCGACAGCAAAGGGCAAAGCGCCAGCTATTTGGGAACGAGCTATGCGCTCAAAGACAGTTACCGCGCCCAGACCACCTATGTGGCGGGAGAGTTTTATTGGCGCGTCGAGCGCGGCCAGATCACGCAGAACCGCGACTTTGCCAACGGCGCGAACCTGCTCTCGCTGGAGCAGACGCCCAGCGAAGCCGTGTGGTCCAGCGGCAGCATGATAGACAGCAGTCTGGTGGCCAACGCCTTCAACCTCAAGTCAAAGGTGGCCGACTTTGGCCGCGCCGATGTGGCCCCCTTCAGCGCCGACAACAGCCTGCGGCTGCGCAGCATCCTGATCGTGCTGGTCTTGGTGCTGGTGCTGGTGGCGCTGCTCAGTCGCTGCTCCAGCTCCTGCGATCCGGCCTACGAAAACTGCTCGTCCTCGTCCTACGGCGCCCGCAGTTCCGGCGGGTCCTACGGCGGCTACTCGGGCGGGGGTGGACACAAATGAAATACCCTCCAGCATTCGTAGGTCGGGTTAGCCCAAAGGGCGTAACCCGACAAGCACCGAAGGCAGCAACGGTACTTGGAACGTCGGGTTACGCTGCACTAACCCGACCTACGATTTGTTCGCCTCGCCTAACTGCGGGCAGTCCCGCAATATTTTTTTATAGGAGACCACATCATGGGACTTGAATGGCTGAAACCCGGAGTCTTTTTTGGCTCCATCCTGTTCGCGCTGATCGGCGTGCTCGTGTTCTGGCTGTGCTTTGTCGCCATCGACAAGCTCACGCCCTACAAGCTGTGGCACGAGCTGGTGGAAAAGCACAACATCGCGCTGGCCATCGTGGTGGGCGCCATGAGCTTGGGCATCTCCATCATCATCGCCGCCGCAGTGCACGGCTAAGCCCGACTTGAAACCCGGCCCCGTCGCCCCGCGTCCGCTCGAGGTCGCGCTGCTCGCCAGCGTGTTCGTCGTCGCCGCCTGCGGGCTCATTTACGAGCTGGCCGCAGGCGCCGTCGCCTCCTATTTGCTGGGTGACTCGGTGCTGCAGTTCTCCACCGTCATCGGCAGCTATCTGTTTGCCATGGGGCTGGGCTCGTATGGCTCGCGCTTCTTCGAGCGCCAACTGCCGGCGCACTTTCTGCGCATCGAACTGCTGGTGGCGCTCTGCGGTGGCGCCATGCCGGCGCTGCTGTTCCTGGCCAACGGCTACCTGCCGGGCGCGTTTCATTTTTTGCTGTACGCGCTGGTCACGCTGGTGGGCATTCTGGTGGGGCTGGAAATCCCGCTGGTGATGCGCATCCTGCGGCGCAACGTGGCCTTCAAGGACCTGGTGTCGCAGGTGCTCACCTTCGACTACCTGGGTGCGCTGGCGGTGTCCATCGCCTTCCCGCTGCTGCTCGTTCCGCAACTCGGACTGATCCGCACCGGACTGCTGTTTGGCCTGTTGAATGCGGCCGTGGCGCTGTGGGCGCTGTGGCTGTTCCGGCACGAGCTGCGCCGCTTCGGCGCGCACGCGCTGGCCTGCGCGCTGACGCTGATCGCCCTGGGCCTGGCGTTTGCGGCGGCGGATCAGATCACCTCGCTGGCCGAGGACAAGTTCTACCAGGACCATGTGGTCTTCACGGCCGACTCGCAGTACCAGCGCATCGTGGTGACGCAGGGCAAGCCCGGCTACCGGCTGTTTCTCAACGGCAATCTGCAGTTTGCGCAGCGCGACGAATACCGCTACCACGAGGCCCTGGTGCACCCGGTGATGGCGGCGCACGGCGGCGCGCGCAAGGTGGCGATCCTGGGCGGCGGCGATGGCATGGCCGTGCGCGAAGTGCTCAAGTACCCGGGCGTGCAAAGCATCACGCTGGTGGAGCTCGACCCGGCCATGACGAAGCTGTTTTCGACCCAGCCCGCGCTCGTGGCGCTGAATGGCGCCGCCCTGCTCTCGCCCAAGGTCCAGGTCGTGAACACCGACGCCTTCAAGTGGCTGGAACAGGGAAGCGACCCGTTCGACATCATCATCGTGGACTTCCCCGACCCGACCAATTTCTCCATCGGCAAGCTCTACACCAATTCCTTCTACGCCCTGCTCGATCAGCGCCTGTCGGCCAGCGGCTACGCCGTGATCCAGACCACCTCGCCGCTGGTGGCGCGCCAGAGCTTCTGGACCGTGGTGCAGACGGTCGAGTCGGTCGGCCTGCAGGCCACGCCCTACCACGCCGACGTTCCCAGCTTTGGTGAATGGGGCTACATCGTCGCCAGCCGCCGGCCCTGGCGCCCGCCGGCATCGCTGCCCGCGGGGCTGCGCTTTCTCGACCTGAAATCCATACCGCTGCTGTTCGATTTTCCGCTCGACATGGCGCGCGTGCCGGCCGAAGTGAATCGGCTGTCGAACCAGGTGCTGGTGACGACGTATGAAAGCGAGTGGGGCAAGGTCGCGCATTGATGCAACGCCGCCATTTTCTCGCCGCCAGCGCCCTGCCCCTCATCGGCTGCGATGCGCAGCACGAGTCGGCGCCGGACATCGAAGGCGGCTTCGAGGGCGTGAATCTGGAACGCGGCCATCGGCTGCGCGACACCAAGGCCTGGCCCGCACCCTCGGTCACGCACCGCACCCGCGTGCTGATTGCCGGCGGCGGCGTGGCCGGGCTGGCGGCGGCGCGCGCCTTGCGCCTGCGCGGCATGCACGACTTTGCGCTGCTGGAATTGGAGGACAGCGCCGGCGGCAATGCACGCGCCACGCAGCTCCAGGGCATCGACTGCCCCATGGGGGCGCACTACCTGCCGGTGCCGGGCGACGATGCGCCGCCACTGCAGGACTTGCTGGAAGAACTGGGCTTGCGCCGGCGCGTGTCGGGGCGCTGGGTCTGGGACGAAATGCATTTGTGCCACAGCCCCCAGGAGCGACTGTTCTTTCGCGGCGAGTGGCAGGAAGGCCTGCTGCCGCTGCACGGCGTGGCGCCGCAAACGCTGGCCGCTTACCGTCAATTTTCCGCCCTGGTGGAGCGTCTCAGCAAAGCGACGCGCTGGCTCATTCCGGTGTCGAGCGTGCGCGCCAGCGCGCTGCAACTCGAACTCGATGGCCTGACGTTTTCCGCCTGGCTCAAGCAGCAGGGCGTGAGCGACGCGCAACTGCTGTGGTACCTCGACTACAGCTGTCGCGACGACTTTGGCGCCGGTCTGGCCACGGTCTCGGCCTGGGCCGGGATTCACTACTTTGCCAGTCGCCACGGCTTTCATGTGCCCGGCGACGGCAGTGCCGAGCGCGAGGGCGTGTTCACCTGGCCCGAAGGCAATGCCTGGCTCACGCGGCGTCTGGCTGCACCCTTGGCTGCGGCGGGCCAGTTGCACACGGGCCAGATCGTGCTGCGCATCGAGGACGGCAAGCACGGCGTGCAAGTCGATGCCTTCAACACCGCGTCGCAGGCGGTGGAGCGCTGGCAGGCGCAGCGCTGCATCGTGGCCCTGCCCGTGATGGTCGCAGCGCGCGTGCTGCAAAACCCGGATGCACGGGTTCGTGAGCGCGCCGCGCACCTCCGCTACGCCCCCTGGCTCGTGGCCAACGTGCACCTCGCCCAGCCCTTGAACGACCGCCCCGGCGCGGCGCCCAGTTGGGACAACGTGATCTACCCGGACGGGAGTGCATCCGCTTTGCACAGCCTGGGCTATGTGGACGCCAAGCACCAAAGCCTGCAGCGCGTGCCCGGCGCCACGGTGCTCACCTGGTACCTGGCCCTGGGCGATGTGCCCGACGCTCGCCGCCGCCTGTTCGAGCAGCCCTGGACGCACTGGCGCGACGCGCTGCTGGCCGACCTGGCTGTGCCGCATCCCGACCTGCGCAGCAAGCTCACGCGCATGACCGTCACCCGTTACGGCCACGCCATGGCGATGCCGACGCCGGGCACGCTGCGCCAGCTCCAGCACAAGCCAGCCGACCGGGCCGGGCGACTGCAATTCGCGCACAGCGACTGGGCCGGCTACTCGGTGTTTGAGGAAGCCTTTGCGCTGGGCCATGCGACCGGCAGCAGCGGCATGTAGCAGCAGTTGGGGGAACGAAATATCTTTTTTTCTACGCCGCCATTAATTCTGTATTAATATTGCAATACACTAGATATTCGCGCTGCATGGCTGGGCATGACCAGCTCCCCACTTTCAAAGGTAGTCACACATGATTCTCGAAAAACGCAAGACCTTCTGGGTCGCGCTGCTGCTGGCGGCGCTGCTCAGCGCGGGTGCTGCCGTATGGCTTTTCCCCAAGGCCATGCCGCTGCTGCAGTTGCAGGTCAGCCTGTCGCGCGATCAAGCGCTGGATGCGGCGGCGGCGCTGCAGGCGCAACGTTTTTCGGAACTGACGACGACGCGCGCCGAGGCCGGCTTCGAGCACGATGACACGCTGCAGAACTACATCGAACTCGAAGGCGGTGGCGCGGCCGCGTACACGGCGCTGCTGGGTCAGCGCTTCATCGCGCCCTACCACTGGAGCGTGCGCCGCTTCAGCGAGTCGCAGGAAGACGAGTTGCGCGTGCGCTTCACGCCCGAAGGCTTCCCCTACGGCTTCACGCGCAAAGTGCCCGAGAAGGCGCCGGGGGCGGCGTTGACGGAAACGGCCGCGCGCGTCATCGCCGAAGCCGGTGCGCGCAGCCTGCTGGGCGAGGCACTGTGGAAGTCCTACGCGCCCTTGAGCGCCTCCCAGGTGACGCGACCCGGCGGCCGCATCGACCACAGCCTGGTGTACGAACACCAGGGCGAACAACGTGCCCAGGCGCGCTTTCGCTTGAAGCTGGTGGTGGCGGGGGAACAGTTGATCGAGCTCACGCCCTACGCCTTCGTGCCGCAAGCCTTCGAGCAGCGCTTCACCCAGTTGCGCGCCGGCAATGAAACCATTGCCAAGGTCGCCACCATCGCCATGTTCAGCTTGTTCGGTCTGGTCGGTCTGTTGGGTGGTTGGCTCTGGCTGGCGCGCCATGGCGGCCTGGCGTGGAAACCGGCGCTTGTCGGTGGCGGCGTGGTAGGTGGGCTGCTCGGTGCCGCTGTGCTGTCGAATCTGCCAATGGCTTGGCTGGGCTATGCCACCACCGATTCCGCCAGCAGTTTCCTGTTGCGCCACAGTGCCCTGGCTCTGACCGCCTGGGTTGCGACGACCTTGCTGCTGGGCCTGATCTTTGCCGTGGCCGAAGGCCTGAGTCGGCGCGCATTTGCCCAGCACCCGCGACTGTTTGACTTCTGGAGCGTCGCCGCTGCGGCCAGCCCGCAGGCGCTGGGGCGCACGCTGGGCGGCTACGCCTGGATGGCGATCGAGCTGCTGGCGGTGTCGGGCTTCATTTGGGTGGCGCGCACCCATTTCGGCTGGTGGATGCCGGCAAACGACATGACCGATCCCAACATCCTGTCCGCCTGGCGCCCGGCGCTGGGGCCGATTGCCAATGCCTTGCAGGCCGGCACATGGGAGGAGGCGCTGTTTCGCGCCGTGCCCTTGGCCGGCGCGGCGCTGATCGGCGCGCGCATCGGCTGGCGCCGCAGCGCGATTGCCGTGGCGCTGGTGTTGCAGGCGCTGGTGTTTGCCAGCGCGCACGCGAATTACCCTGGCCTGCCCAGCTACAGCCGCGTCGTCGAGCTGTTCGTTCCGGCCCTGGTGTGGGGCCTGATCTTCCTGCGCTACGGCCTGGTGCCTTGCATCATCATGCACTTCACTTTCGATCTGGTGCTGATGAGCCTGCCGCTGTTCGTCGCCAGCGATTCGCGCCTGTGGCTGGACCGTGGACTGGTGTTGCTGGCGGGCCTGGCGCCACTGCTGATGGTGGCGCGTGCGCGCCTCAAACAGGGTTTCTTCGCCGAGTTGGCTTCGAGTTGGCGCAACGGCGAGACGGTGGCGGTGGCCGCAGCCGCCACGCCCGAACCCGTCACACCAGCGCTGGCATCCGAGCCGCCAGCGGACACCGTGGCGCGTCCCTGGTGGCTGCAGCGCAGCACGCTGCTGATCGGTGCCGTGATCGGAATGGCGGCCGTGTTGCTGTGGCCCGCGCCGCAGGTGCACACGGCGAACTTCACGCTCGATCATGCGGCGGCTGTGGCCCGCGCTGAATTGCTGCTGGCCGAGCGTGGCGTGCGCCTGGACGCCGACTGGAAGCGCTTGGCGGTCGTGCGCGGGGCTGCCGGTGGCGACGACAAGGCGCCGCGCTTTGTCTGGCGCGAAGCCGGGCCGCAGGTGTTTGAACGGCTGCTGGGCAGCAGCATCCTGCCGCAGCACTGGCAGGTGCTGTTCAAGCACCCCAGCGGCCCGGTGGAAGAACGCGCCGAGGTCTGGGAAGTGGCGCTCACCGGTCAGGGCGAGGTCCTGGCCGTGGAACACCATCTGCCCGAAGGTCGGCCTGGCGCCAAGCTCGAGCGCGAGCAGGCGCAAGCCCTGGTGCGCAGCTACATGGAGGGACAAAAGGCATTGGTCAATCGTCCCTGGACGCTGGTGTCGGCGGAGCAAAAGGAACGCCCGGCGCGGCGTGACTGGGTATTTCGCTGGGACGACAAGCGGGCACTGGATGTCAAGGGCGGCACCAGCCGCGTCGCGGTCACGCTGCGCGGCGACGAATTGAGCGCCTGGCAATACGTGTTTGTCCCCGATGCATGGCAGCGCGCGGAGAAGGAGAAGGAGTCGGCCAAGACGCCGTTCAACATCGCCGCCGGCGTGGCCGGCGTGGCGCTGGCACTGTTGCTGCTGGGAACGACGCTGCGCGACGTGGTGCGCGGCCAACTGCGCTGGCGCCTGGGCCTGACCTGGGCAGGGCTGCTGTGCGTCTCGCTGCTGGGTCAATATCTGCTCAGCGCCGACCACAATGCGCTGGGATTCAACGTGGCCCAGGACTGGAACACGCAGTGGCTCACCGGCGCGGCGCTGACTGCCACTCGCTTTCTGGCGCTGTCGGCCCTGGCCGGACTGCTGGCCATGCGGCTTTACAGCGTGCATCGGCCCGACCACGCCGCAGTCGCCAGCGACATGGCGCGCGGTCTGGGGCTGGCACTGGCCATCGCGGGAGTGGGCAGCGCCTTGCTGCACTTTGTTCCGGCAAACGAGCCGCTGTTGGTCGGTGTCGGTGCTTGGGACTCGCTCCAGCCCTGGCTCTGGACCGTGCTGCAGGGGCCCAGTGACCTCTATGGCGCGGCCCCCGTTCTCGTGTTGATCCTGGCGGCACAAAAATTTTGTAGCAACCGACTGCGCACCATGTTGCTCGCCGCGCTGGCGCTGGTGCTGGCCATCAGTTTTCCGCTGGGCATGGATGCGCCCGCCAACGCGGCGGTCGTCGCACTGCTGGCGCTGCTGAACCTGATGGCGCTGTGGGCCCTGCTGCGGCGCGGCGAGGTCGGTGTGGCGCTGGCGATGCTGAGCCTGGCGCCGCTCGTTCAACTGCCCCAGTTACTGGCCGTGCCGATCGCCAACGCGCCGCTGTATGCGGCCCTGACCTGTGGCGTGGCGCTGCTCATGACCTGGTGGGCCCTGCGCTACGGCCGCAGCCTGGGCGCCCAGCGCACATAATCCTGCATGGTCACCACTACAGCAGCCGACGAGCGCAACCCACCCAACCGCCTAGAGGGCCTGGCGCCGGCCAGCGCGCTGGCCTCAAGCCACACGCCCAGCGCCATCGTGACCTACCTGGACCAGTACGTGGTGGGCCAGGACGAAGCCAAGAAGACGCTGGCGGTGGTGGTGTATGCGCACTACAAGAAGCTGCTGGGCGCGGCGCGGCACAACGCCGCCATCGCCAAGAGCAATGTGCTGCTGATCGGCCCCACCGGCACCGGCAAGACGCTGCTGTGCCAGACCCTGTCCAACGCCATCGGCGTGCCCTTCGTCACCGCCGACGCGACCTCGCTGGCGCAGACGCGCTACGTGAACGAGGAGATCGAGGCCATCCTGCTGCGACTGCTGGCCAAGGCCGATGGCGACATCGCCCGGGCCCAGCACGGCATCGTCTTCATCGACGAGATCGACAAGCTCAAGTCCGCCAGCGGCCAGTTGCGCAGCACCTCGGGCGAAGGCGTGCAGCACGCGCTGCTCAAGATCATGGAGGGCTCGCTGGTCAAGCTTGGCGCCACGCAGGCGATCGACACCTCCAACATCCTGTTCATCTGCGGCGGCGCCTTCGTCGGCCTGGAGAAGATTCGGCTGGGCAACCCGAACTACGGCTTCATCTCGATTGGCGACTCGGCCAATCAGCGCATCCTGGACAAGCTCAACGCCCGCATCAAACCCACGGACCTGATCGAGTTCGGCCTGATCCCCGAGTTCACCGGGCGCTTGCCGGTGATCGCGAATCTGCAGGACCTGTCGCGCGCCACGCTGGTGCGCATCATGACCGAGCCGAAGAACTCGATCCACCAGCAGTTTCGCGACATCATGGCCGAGCAGGGCGTGGCGCTGGAGATCGCGCCACGCGTGTTCGTGGAGATCGCCGAACTGGCGCTGGAGTACAAGGTCGGCGCGCGCTCCTTGCGCGGCATCTTCGAGGAGATGATGACCCCCGTGCTCTACGCCGTGCCGGACCTGCCCCAGGTGCGCCGGCTGGTGTTCAGTTCGTTGTTCAGCGACCCGGTGTTGCTCGACGCTGCCGACAACGCCGTGATCAACCCCTGGGCCGCCTGACTCGACCGGCATTCTGCC
This sequence comes from uncultured beta proteobacterium, assembly GCA_903844215.1. Classification (GTDB taxonomy): domain Bacteria; phylum Pseudomonadota; class Gammaproteobacteria; order Burkholderiales; family Burkholderiaceae_C; genus CAIKVZ01. Next base: position 19,203 of record CAIMSP010000155.1, read on the forward strand.
CGACCCGGTCTTGCCAGCCTGGCTACCCTCAACGCTCAACCCTGCCACATCGGCTCAACCCATGCCTGCAAGTCCCTATCAATTCGACGGTGAAAACGGTTTCATCATCGAGCAGTACAACGACCAAGCCGCCTTCGCCAGCTTTCTTCCCGGCATCGCGGGCACGACCGGGCGCCCGGCCTGGGCCTTCTATGTGAACCGCGGCCAGGGCATTGCCAGCTTTGGCGTGCGCAACAAGGACGACGCCATCCTGGAGTTCTTTGCGGCCGACAAGGCGTATCAGCTCACGGCCTCGCGCGGCTTTCGGACTTTTCTGAAGGTCCATGACGACCAGGGCTGCGTGCAGCACGAGCCGTTCCAGCGCGGCGCCGGTGCCGACGTCGTGCAACGCCTGCATGTGTCACCGCACGAACTGGGCGTGGAGGAAATCAATGCCAACCTGGGTCTGACGATTCGTGCCGACAGCTTCACGCTGCCCGAAGCGGCACTTGCCGGCCTGGTGCGTCGGGTCACGCTGACCAACACCGGCGCGAGCGTCAAAAGCGTGGACATCGTGGACGGCCTGCCGCAGATCCTGCCCTACGGCATGAACCAGTGGTGCGTGAAGAACATGAGCCGCACCTCGGAGGCGCTGATGGTGGTGGAGGGCGTGGCCGAGCACTCGCCCTTCTACCGGCTCAAGGTGCTCACGGGCGACACCCCGGTGGTGACGCCCGTGGTGGGCGGCAATTTCTTCGCCGGATTCCTGGATCAGGGTCGCACCCACACGCTGGTGGACGCGGAAAAGATCTTTGGCCTGGCGCTGGATTTTTCCGTGCCCGAGCGGTTTTACGGCGACGAGGCGCTGGAGTTCGAACGCCAGGTGGCGGGCAACCGCACGCCCTCGGCCTTTCAGGCGCTGTCGCTGCAGCTCGCGCCCGGCGAGAGCCGCACGTTCTACGGCCTGTACGGGCAGGCGCCGTCATGGAAGGCGCTGCAAAAATTTCTCGGCGGCATCGCCGGCGCGGTCTATTTCGAAGCCCAACGCGAGGTCAATCGGCGCCTGGTTGAGGATCTGACGCAGCGCGCCTTCACCGCCACTGCGTTCCCTCAGTTCGACGCCTATGCGCGCCAGTGCTACCTGGACAATGGCTTGCGCGGCGGCTTTTCGATGCGCGCGCCGGGCGGCGCCCACCTGCACCTGTATGGCCGTAAGCACGGCGACCTGGAGCGCGACTACAACGACTTCTTCCTGCTGGACACGCCCTACTCCGAAGGCAATGGCGACTTTCGCGACATGCTGCAAAACCGGCGCACGGACCTGTTCTTCGACCCGGCGCTGGGCAGCCGCAATATCGAGTATTTCTTCAAGCTGATCCAGCCCGATGGCTTCAACCCGATGGTGCTGCGCAACTCGCACTACGTGCTGCCCGACCCGGGTGCGTTCAGCTCCGACTTTGCCAAGGTTCCCGGCCTGCAAGCGCTGCTCAGCGGCCCCTTCAAGTACGCCCAGTTGTGGGAGCTGGTGCGCTCCCAGACCAGCGATGTCGCGCCGCTGCTGAGCGAGATCCTGGCGGCAGCGCAACAGGAGGAAGACGCCGAATTCGAGAAGGGCTACTGGTCGGATCACTGGACCTATTTACTGGACCTGCTCGAGGCCTTTGCCGCGGTCTTCCCGGAGCAGCTCAGCGAGCTGTTTGCGCAACCAGGCTACACCTTCTTCGACCCCACGCACTTCGTGCTGCCGCGTTCGCGCAAACACGTGATGACCGCGCGCGGCGTGCGCCAGTACGGCGCGGTCGAGGCGCGCAAGGACAAGCAGCAGTTGATCCAGAGCCGCACCCGGCAAGCGCACCAGGTGCGCGATCAGCAGGGACGGGGCGAGGTGGTCAGCACCACGCTGCTGGGCAAGGTGTTGACGCTGGTGGCGAACAAGCTCGCCTCGCTCGACCCCTGCGGCATCGGCATCGAGATGGAAGCCGACCGACCCGGCTGGTGCGACGCGATGAACGGCCTGCCCGGATTGTTCGGCTCGTCGGTGAACGAAACCATCGAGCTCAAGCGGCTCGTGGACTTCACGCGCAGCGCGATCCAGGACGCGCAGGGGCGCTGCCCCTTGCCGCTGGAACTGGCCAACCTGCTGCAGGGACTGCAGGCGCTGCTGCTGCGCACCGATCTGGGCGCAGCCGCATTCTGGGGCCTTAGCCACGACCTGAAGGAGGCCTACCGCGAGCAGGTTTTCATGGGCTTTGACGGCGCCCAGCAGGCCCAGCCCTACCCCGTCGTGCGGGCGCTGCTGGACGACGCCTCGCGCTACCTGGATGCGGCTATCGAGCGGGCACGCACGCCCCAGGGCATCACCACCTACTACGCCTTTGAGGCCAAGGAATTTGAAGAACGCGGCGACGGCACGGTGCAGGTCACGCGCTTTTTGCCCCGTGCCTTGCCGCTGTTCCTGGAAGGCTTCGTGCACGCCATGCGCGTGGCCGACCCCGCTGAAGTGCGCCGGCTGTACCAGGCCGTGCGCAGCTCGGAACTGTTCGATGCCAAGCTGGGCATGTACCGGCTCAACGTGCCGCTGGGCGAGGATGCGATGGAGCTCGGACGCGTGGGCATCTTCAACTACGGCTGGCTGGAAAACGGTTCCATCTTCCTGCACATGCACGCCAAGTTCGTGCTCGAGATGGCACGCCGCGGCCTGACCGAGGAGTTCTACGCGCAGATCAAGGAGCTGCTGGTTCCGTTTCGCGACCCGGCCCAATACAAGCGCAGCACCACGGAAAACGTCAGCTTCATCGTCAGCAGCGGCTTTGAGATCGACGCGCGCGAACACGGCCGGGGCTGCGTCGCGCGCTTGTCCGGATCGACGGTCGAGTTCCTGCACCTGTGGACCCATCTGTTCCTGGGCGCCACCCCCTTTGTCTGGGAGCGCGAGCAGTTGGTGTTTCGCCCTCAGCCGGCATTGGCCAAGGATTTCTTCGCGACCCAGGCCCGGCCGGTTCAGGTTTTGGGCAGGGGCGCCGTGCTGCCGCAAGACAGCGCCGCCTGCGCGCTGCTGGGCCACACCTTGCTGGTTTACAGCAACCCGAAGCGCCTGGACAGTTTTGGCGCGAATGCGGCCACGCCCTGGCGCTTCACGCTGCACGGCAACGACGGCAGCGTGCACACGGTTCAGGGCCGCCAACTCGAAGGGGCGCAGGCGCAGGCGCTGCGCGACGGGGCCTTCAAACGCGTGGATGTCGAGCTCAACTGAACCACGCCGCTAGGCCGCCACGCGCTCCCCGGTTTGCGCGTCGAACCAGCTGGCGTGCGCGGCGCTCACGCCCAGCCCGACGTTGTCGCCCGGGCTGACGCGCCCTTGGGGCAGGGTGCGTACCGTGACGCGACCCGCTGCGGTCTGAACCACGACGTAGGTGTCGGCCCCCGTGGGCTCCACCACCAGCACCTGGCCGCGCCACGGCGCGGCGTCGTCCAGCGCGATGTGTTCCGGGCGCAAGCCAAGCTGAAGTTGGACGCCAAACACCGGTGCGGCCAGGGGCAACTCGGCCTCCAGGATCGCGAACGAGCCCGCCTGCGCAGCGCGGCCCTCGATCAGGTTCATCGTGGGTGAACCGATGAAGCTGGCGACATAGGTGTTGGCCGGGCGCCGGTAGATGTCGTCGGGCGTGCCCAGTTGCTGCAGCACGCCGCCCTTCATCACGGCGATGCGGCTGCCCAGGGTCATGGCCTCGATCTGGTCGTGCGTGACGTAAACGCTGGTGATGCCGCTGAGCTGGTGCAGGCGCTTGATCTCGGCGCGCATCTCCACGCGCAGCTTGGCGTCCAGATTGCTCAGTGGCTCGTCAAACAAAAACAGCTGGGGCTCGCGCGCCAACGCCCGGCCCATGGCCACGCGCTGACGCTGGCCGCCCGAGAGCTGCGCCGGGCGGCGCTCCAGCAAATGCTCCATCTGCAGCAGCGTGGCCACTTGCAGAATGCGCGCCTGGCGCTGCGCCTTGGGCATGTTGCGCATCTCCAGCGCAAAGCCGATGTTGTCGGCCACGCTCATGTTCGGATAGAGCGCGTAGCTCTGGAACACCATCGCGATGTCGCGCTGCGCCGGCGGCACGTGCACCACGTCGCGGCCCGCGATCAACACCTGCCCTTCGGTGGGCTGTTCCAGACCGGCGATGATGTTGAGCAACGTGGATTTGCCGCAGCCCGAGGGCCCGACCAGAATCAGAAATTCGCCCGGCGCCACGTCGATGTCGATGCGCTTGAGCACCTCCACGGCGCGCTCGCCCTTGCCAAAACATTTGCGTATGCCGCGAATTGCCAATGAAGATGCCATGATGTTCTCGTTCAACCTTTGACGGCGCCGGCCGTCAGGCCGCGCACAAAATACTGGCCCGCCAGCACATACACCAGCATCGTGGGCAGTCCGGCGATCAGCGCAGCGGCCATGTCCACGTTGTAGGCCTTGACGCCGCTGCTGGTGTTGACCAGGTTGTTCAAGCCCACGGTCACGGGCTTGGAGTCGGCGCCGCTGAAGGCCACACCAAACAGAAAGTCGTTCCAGATGTTGGTGAACTGCCAGATCAGCGTCACCATCAGGATCGGCGTGGACAGCGGCACGACGATGCGAAAAAAGATGGTCCAAAAGCCCGCGCCATCCATGCGTGCCGCGTGCACCAGCTCCTTCGGAATGGCGGCGTAGTAGTTGCGAAAGAACAGCGTGGTGCCGGCCAGTCCCGCCAGGCAGTGCACCAGGATCAGACCGAAGATGGAACTCGAAATTCCAAGGTAGCCCAGAACCTGGCTCATGGGCAACAGCACCACCTGAAACGGCATGAACACGCCAAACAGCATGAAGCCGAACAAGGTCTCGCTGCCGCGAAATTTCCACAGGCTCAGCACATAGCCATTGATCGCGCCCCAGGCGGTGGAGAGCAGCACCGCCGGCACGGTCATGAGCACCGAGTTCCAGAAGTAGGGCCGCAGACCGCGGCAATCCGCGCCGGTGCAGGCCGTGGACCAGGCCAGCGTCCAGGACGCCAGATTCAGGCTGTGCGGCAGGCTCAGCAGATTGCCTTCGCGGATCTGCTCGGCATCCTTGAACGAGGTCGCGAGCATGACGTACAGCGGGCCCAGAAAGAACAGCGCGGCCGCCAGCAACACGCCGTACAAGAGCCAGCGCGAGGGATTGAACTTAGTGCTCATGGGGCTTGGCGCGCAGTTCGCTGTACAGGTAGGGCACGACGATGGCCGCCACGGTGGCCAGCATCATGGTGGCGCTGGCCGCGCCCAGACCGATCTGGCCGCGCGTGAAGCTCATGGCATACATGAAGGTGGCCGGCACATCGGTGGCGTAGCCGGGCCCGCCAGCGGTCAGTGCCATCACCAGATCGAAGCTCTTGATCGACAGGTGCGCCAGCACCATCACGGTGGAGAACACCACCGGGCGCAGCACCGGCAGGATGATGCGCCAGTAGATGCGCGCCAGGCTCGCGCCGTCCAGCTGCGCGGCCTTGATGATGCTGTCGTCGATGCCGCGCAGCCCGGCCAGGAACAGCGCCATGGCAAAGCCCGCAGACTGCCAGATGCCGGCCAGCACCACGCAGTAGATCGCGGTGTCGGTCTGCACCAGCCAGTCAAAACTGAAGCGGCTCCAACCCCAGTCGTGCGCCAGTTTTTCCAGGCCCAGGCTCGGGTTCAGGATCCACTTCCAGGCCGTGCCGGTGACGATGAAGGACAGCGCCATGGGGTAGAGATAGATCGTGCGCAGCGCGCCCTCGGCGCGAACCTTCTGGTCCAGCAGGATCGCCAGCGCCAGGCCGATCAGCATGGAGCCGCCCACATACAGCAGGCCGAAGATGCCCAGGTTCGCCAGCGCCACCCACCAGCGGTCCATTTCCCACAGCGCCGCGTAGTGCGCGAAGCCTTGAAAATCATCGTTTGGCAGCATGCGCGAAGTGGTCAGCGAGAGCGCGCCGTTCCAGATCATGAAGCCGTAGATGAAGGCAAAGCCCAGCACAAAGCCCGGCGCCACCACCAGCTTGGGTAAAACGGATTCAAGGGATCGTGACATGTGAAGTGTGTGGTGGGTCGCACCCTCAGCCCTGCCCTCTGCCGCGAGCGGGCGAGGGAGAAAGAGTGGACCTGGGCCTATTTCGTCGCGGCGGCGGCGGCGATGTTTTTCATGGCGGCGGCCACGCTCATCTTGTCGTTGTTCCAGAACTGGCTCACAGCGTCCTTCAAGGCCCCTTCGACGGCCGGATTGGCGGCCATGTCGTGCGCCAACGAAGGCACCAGGGAGCCGGTCTTGGCGGTCTCCACGAAGTCCTTGCCGGAGGTCTTGGCGCAGTCGTCAAACTTGTCCATCTTCAGGTTCAGGCGCGCCGGGATCGAACCCTTGTTCAGGTTGAACACTTCCTGAAATTCCGTGCTCATGATGGCGGCGGCCAAATCGGCCTGGGCCTTTTGCGCATCCGCCGACTTGAGCTTGAACATGGCGATGGAATCGATGTTGAAGCTGAAGGCGTTCGCCGTTCCCGGTGTGGCGGCGCACAGGAAGTCCTTGCCCGGTGCCTTGCCGGCGGCGAGAAATTCGCCCTTGGCCCAGTCCCCCATGAACTGGAAACCGGCCTTGCCCTGCATCACCATGGCCGTGGCCAGATTCCAGTCGCGCCCGGCGGCGCCGGGATCGGTATAGGCCTTGAGCTTGCGAAAGGTTTCCAGCGACTTCTTCATGGTGTCGCTGGCGAAGGCCTTGGGGTCGAGCTTGACGAAGGCGTCGGCATAGAACTTGGCGCCACCGATACCCAGCACCACATCCTCAAACACGGTGAGGTCCTGCCAGGACTGGCCGCCATGCGCCAGCGGGATCAGGCCCGCGGCCTTGATCTTGTCGGCTGCGGCGAAAAATTCTTCGTAGGTCTTGGGCATGGTCGCCACACCGGCCTTTTTGAGCACGGCCGGATTCGCCCAGACCCAGTTCACGCGGTGCACATTCACTGGTGCGGCCACATAGCTGCCCTGGTACTTCATCACGTCGGCCACGACCTTGGGCAACAGGCTGTCCCACTTCTCGGCCTTGGCCACGGCGTCCAGATTGGCGAGCACGCCTTCCCTGGCCCACTCCTGAATCGCCGGCCCCTTGATCTGCGCGGCCGAGGGCGGATTGCCCGCTACGACGCGGCTCTTGAGCACCGTGGCCGCGTTGTCGCCGCCGCCACCGGCCACGGCAAAATCCTTCCAACTGTGGCCCTTGGCCTGCATGATCTTCTTGAGCTCGGCCACCGACTTGGCCTCGCCACCCGAGGTCCAGTAGTGCAGGACTTCAACTTCACCCGCGAGCGCGGGCATGGCAGCGGCCAGGGTCAACAAGACGGCGGCGGTGAGCGGGCGCAACTTCAACATGGGGGAAAATCTCCTGGGGAGCCGACAAGGGCGGGTGGGACGGGCAAAATCAGCCGCCATTCTCGCGACTTGGCGGTTTCACGCATCGGCATTTGCCCTGATGCCTGGATAATCGGCAGGCTGAAAGAAAGTCCTTTCATGACTCGGTGCGTTACGCCCTTGCATGAAAGTCCGCGCGGCGCCGCCCGCCGCATTGCAAAGTCATGAACATGCTGAATTCAATTCTGGTGATCAGTTTAGGAGCCTCGCTCGGAGCCGTCGCACGCTGGTTGCTCGGCTTGGGGCTGAACCACGCCTTCACGCAGATCCCTGCGGGCACGCTCGCCGCCAACCTGGTCGGCGGCTATCTGATCGGCGTGGCGCTGGCCTTCTTCACCGATCACCCCGGTCTGTCGCCGGAATGGCGTTTGCTGGTGATCACCGGCTTCCTGGGCGGACTCACCACCTTCTCGACCTTCTCGGCCGAGGTGACGGCGCTGATCCAGCAGGGCCGACTGAGCTGGGCCGTGGCCGCGATTTCGCTGCACGTCTTCGGCTCCCTGGGCATGACCGTGCTCGGACTGGCGACGTTCGCGGCCTTCAAGCGCGCCTGAGCCGCGCCATCTTTCGTTCATTCCTCCATTCACAACAAGAGAATTCCACGCATGAAATCCAGAGCCGCCGTTGCTTTCGCCGCAGGCCAGCCCCTGCAAATTGTCGAGATCGACGTCGCGCCACCGCAGGCCGGCGAGGTGCTGGTGCGCATCACACACAGCGGCGTGTGCCACACCGACGCATTCACGCTCAGCGGCGACGACCCCGAGGGCATTTTCCCTGCGGTACTGGGCCATGAAGGTGGCGGCATCGTGGTGGAACTTGGCGCGGGCGTGACCAGCCTGGCCATCGGCGACCACGTGATCCCGCTGTACACGGCCGAGTGCCGCGAGTGCAAATTCTGCAAATCGGGCAAGACCAATCTGTGCCAGAAAATTCGCGCCACCCAGGGCAAGGGCCTGATGCCCAACGGCACGACGCGCTTTTCCTACCAGGGCCAGCCGATCTTTCATTACATGGGCACCAGCACCTTCAGCGAGTACACCGTGGTGCCGGAAATCTCACTGGCCAAGATCAACCCCAAGGCGCCACTGGAAAAAGTCTGCCTGCTGGGCTGCGGCGTGACCACCGGCATTGGCGCGGTGCACAACACGGCCAAGGTCAAGCCGGGTGACACCGTGGCGGTGTTTGGCTTGGGCGGCATCGGCTTGGCCGTGATCCAGGGCGCGCGCCAGGCCAAGGCCGCGCGCATCATCGGCGTGGACACGAATCCCGCCAAGTTTGATCTGGCAAAAACCATGGGCGCCACGGAATGCGTCAACCCCAAGGACTACCGCCAGGCGATTCAGGATGTCATCGTCGAGATGACCGATGGCGGCGTGGATTTCAGCTTCGAGTGCATCGGCAACGTGCAGGTGATGCGCGCTGCGCTGGAATGCTGCCACAAGGGCTGGGGCGAGAGCATCATCATCGGCGTGGCCGGCGCCGGTCAGGAAATCTCGACGCGACCGTTTCAGTTGGTCACGGGCCGGGTTTGGCGCGGCAGCGCCTTCGGCGGCGTCAAGGGCCGCACGCAACTACCGGCCATGGTCGAAGACGCGATGCGCGGCGACATTGAGCTGGACCCGTTCATCACGCACACCCTGCCTCTGGAGCGCATCAACGAGGCCTTCGAGCTGATGCACGCAGGCAAGTCGATTCGCACCGTGATCCATTTCTAAGTTTCACGCCACAGGCGCGCGCCCTCAGTCGGCCTTGCGCGTGGCAAACAGGTAGTTCACGCTGGTGTCGCTGTTGAGCCAATAGCGCTGGGTGATCGGGTTGTAGGCCATGCCCGAGGTGCGCTGCAGGTCCAGGGAACCGGCACGGCAATAGCTGGCGAGTTCACTGGGTCGCACCATCTTGGCGTATTCGTGCGTGCCGCGCGGCAACATTTTGAGCACATACTCCGCCCCCACCACGGCCAGCAAATACGACTTGGGATTGCGGTTCAGGGTCGAGAAGAACACCCAGCCACCGGGCTTGACCAGGGCCGCGCAGGCGCGCACGACCGAGGCCGGATCGGGCACATGCTCGAGCATTTCCATGCAGGTCACGACATCGAAACTGGCGGGCTGTTCATCGGCCAGCGCCTCCACCGCCACCTCGCGGTAGCTGACGTTGGCGGTCTGCGCTTCCAGGGCATGCAGTTGCGCCACCTTGAGCGCCTTGGTGGACAGGTCGATGCCCAAGACCTGTGCGCCCTTGCGCGCCATCGAGTCCGACAGGATGCCGCCGCCGCAGCCCACGTCGAGCACCCGCTTGCCTTGCAGCGGCACCATCGCGTTGATCCAGTCCAAGCGCAGCGGATTGATCTGGTGCAGTGGACGGAATTCGCTTTCGGTATCCCACCAGCGGTGGGCAAGCTCGGAGAATTTGGCCAGTTCGGCCGGGTCGGCGTTGAGTGTGGAAGTCATGCTGGGATTATCGGCAAAGAAGCGCCTGCACAGGGGCATCACTTCGGCTCAAACAACAAAAAACCCGCCGAAGCGGGTTTTCTGAAATCAAGCGAGGCCTGATTTACATGGCGGCGCGGGTGCCGACCACTTCGATTTCAACGCGACGGTTCTTGGCGCGGCCTTCTGCGGTCTGGTTGTCAGCCACAGGTTGCTTCTCGCCCTTGCCTTCGGTGTAGACGCGGTTCTTTTCCACGCCCTTGGTCACCAGGTAGGCCTTGACCGCTTCAGCGCGCGCCACCGACAGCTTCTGGTTGGAGGCGTCGCCACCGACCGAGTCAGTGTGACCCACGGCGATGATGACTTCCAGATTCACGCCCTTGATCTTGCCAACCAGGTCGTCGAGCTTGGCTTTGCCTTCGGCCTTGACGACCGACTTGTTGAAGTCAAAGAAGGCGTCAGCAGCGTAGGTCACCTTGGTGGCTGCAGGAGGCTGGGGAGCCGGTGCGGGCACAGGAGCAGGAGCCGCCTTGGCCACAGGTGCGGGAGCAGCGACCGGAGCGGGCGCAGGTGCTGGAGCGGCCACGGGAGCGGGAGCTGGTGCAGCCTTGATGGCGCCGTCACAGTCCTTGGAGGCCGTCGCAGGCGTCCAGTTGGCATCACGCCAGCACAGTTCGGTGTTGCCGTTTTTCCAGACCAGCTCAGTGTTGCCATTGCGCCAGTTGTCCACGGATTGCGCGCCAGCAGCCGTTGCCAGTGCAGCAGCGGCGACGAGCAGTGCCACTTGATTGAGTTTCTTCATGATTCTGTCCCTCTTGGAAAATAAAGGCCGCAGACGCGCTGCGAGGTTTAGCATCTTGGGTGACCATCACCTAAAACGATGCCTCATTGTGCCATAGGCCATGGGTGAGTCCAAACCGGTTCGGCCTGGGATCGCCACAGGCGCTGCGTTTTATCAAGCGGTGTTGCTGGTAAGCGACAATCGCCCTGACGGGTCGATGTTCTAAAATCGGCCGTTGCGGCCTTGCCTTGCCGCAAGCCCTGCTCACCCAACCGCGCCCGCATTCCATGACCCAGTTCGCCAAAGAAACACTGCCCATCAGTCTTGAAGAGGAAATGCGCCGGAGCTACCTCGATTACGCCATGAGCGTGATCGTCGGGCGCGCCTTGCCCGACGCGCGCGACGGCTTGAAGCCGGTGCACCGGCGCGTGCTGTTCGCGATGCACGAACTGAGCAACGACTGGAACAAGCCCTACAAGAAATCGGCGCGCATTGTGGGTGACGTCATCGGCAAGTATCACCCGCACGGCGACAGCGCGGTGTACGACACCATCGTGCGCATGGCGCAGGATTTTTCGCTGCGCCACATGCTGGTGGATGGCCAGGGCAACTTCGGCTCGGTCGATGGCGACAACGCCGCGGCCATGCGCTACACGGAAATCCGCCTGACCAAGATCGCGCACGAAATGCTGGGCGACATCGACAAGGAAACCGTCGACTTCGGACCCAACTATGACGGCAGCGAACGCGAGCCGCTGGTGCTGCCGAGCAAGGTGCCCAACCTGTTGGTGAACGGTTCCTCCGGCATCGCCGTGGGCATGGCCACCAACATTCCGCCGCACAATTTGAACGAGGTGGTGGACGCCTGCCTGCACCTGCTGGCGCATCCCGAAGCCACGGTCGATGATCTGATGGAGATCATCCCCGCGCCCGACTTCCCCACGGCCGGCATCATCTATGGCATCAACGGCGTGAAGGACGGCTACCGCACCGGTCGCGGCAAGGTCGTGATGCGCGCGCGCTGCCACTTCGAGGACATCGACAAGGGCCAGCGCCAGTCCATCATCGTGGACGAACTGCCCTACCAGGTGAACAAGAAGACGCTGCAGGAGCGCATGGCCGAGCTGGTGCACGAGAAGAAGATCGAGGGCATCAGCCACATCCAGGACGAGAGCGACAAATCGGGCATGCGCCTGGTGATCGAGCTCAAGCGCGGCGAAGTGCCCGAGGTGGTGCTGAACAACCTGTACAAGCAGACGCAGTTGCAGGACACCTTCGGCATCAACATGGTGGCGCTGATCAACGGCCAGCCCAAGCTGTGCAACCTGAAGGACCTGATCGAGGTCTTCCTGCAGCACCGGCGCGAAGTGGTGACGCGGCGCACCGTGTTCACGCTGCGCAAGGCGCGCGAACGCGGCCACGTGCTCGAAGGTCTGGCTGTGGCGCTGGCCAACATCGACGAATTCATCGCCATCATCCGCAACGCGCCCACGCCGCCGGTGGCCAAGGTCGAGTTGATGGCCAAGCCCTGGGACAGTCAGCTGGTGCGCGAAATGCTCACCCGCACGCGCGCCGACGGCGGCAGCGTGAATGCCGACGACTACCGCCCTGACGGCCTGGAAAAGGCGCTCGGAATGGGGGCAGACGGGCTGTATCGCCTGAGCGAAACCCAGGCCCAGGAAATCCTGCAGATGCGCCTGCAGCGCCTCACCGGCCTGGAGCAGGACAAGATCGTGTCCGAATACAAGCAGGTCATGTCGGAGATCGAGGACCTGTTGGACATCCTGGCCAAGCCGGCGCGCGTCTCGACCATCATCAGCGACGAGCTGGGCACCATCAAGCAGGAGTTCGGCCAGACCAAGCTGGGCGCACGGCGCAGCCTGATCGAGCACAGCGCCTACGACCTGAGCACCGAAGACCTGATCACGCCCACCGATATGGTGGTGACCCTGAGCCACACCGGCTACATCAAGAGCCAGCCGCTGTCCGAATACCGCGCGCAAAAGCGCGGCGGCCGCGGCAAGCAGGCCACGGCCACGAAGGAAGACGACTGGGTGGACCAGCTCTTCATCGCCAACACGCACGACTACATCCTGTGCTTTTCCAATCGCGGCCGCCTCTACTGGCTCAAGGTCTGGGAAGTGCCGCAAGGCTCGCGCGGCTCGCGCGGTCGCCCCATCGTCAACATGTTCCCGCTGCAGGACGGCGAAAAGATCACCGTGGTGCTGCCGCTGACCGGCGAGAAGCGCAGCTTCCCGGCGGACCAGTATGTGTTCATGGGAACCCGCATGGGCACCGTGAAGAAGACCGCGTTGGACGAATTCAGCAACCCGCGCAAGGCCGGCATCATTGCCGTGGACCTGGACGAGGGCGACTTCCTGATCGGCGCCGCGCTGACCGATGGCCAGCACGATGTGATGCTGTTCTCCGACGGCGGCAAGGCCGTGAGGTTTGATGAAAACGACGTGCGTCCCATGGGTCGCCAGGCGCGCGGCGTGCGCGGCATGATGCTGGACGAAACGCAAAGCGTGATCGCCATGCTGGTGGCCGAGGACGAACAACAAAGCGTGTTGACCGCCACGGAAAACGGCTATGGCAAACGCACCAGCATCACCGAGTACACGCGCCACGGTCGCGGCACCAAGGGCATGATTGCGATCCAGCAGACCGAGCGCAATGGACGCGTCGTGGCCGCCACGCTGGTGCACGCGGACGACGAAATCATGCTGATCACCGACAAGGGCGTGCTGGTGCGCACCCGCGTCGCCGAGATCCGCGAACTCGGACGCGCCACCCAGGGTGTCACGCTGATCGGCCTGGACGAGGGTTCACGCCTCTCGGGCTTGCAGCGCATTGTGGAAAATGACGCGAACATCGACGCCAGCGTCGAGGGCACGGACGGCGGCAACGAGGCCGACCCGTCTGCGTCATGAGCGAGCCCGAAACCCAACAGGCGCCCGCCACGCTGGCTGAGCTGCGCGTTCAGATCGACGCCGTCGACGCCGAGTTGCTCACGCTGCTGAACCGTCGCGCCAAGGTGGCCGAACAGGTCGGCGAAATCAAGCGCAAGGAAGGCTCGCCATTCTTTCGTCCCGACCGCGTGGCCCAGGTGATCGAGAAGATCCAAAGCGCCAACCAGGGGCCGCTCAAGGACGTGCACGTGGCCGCCGTCTGGCGCGAAATCATGTCCGCCTGCCTGGCACTGGAAGCGCCGCAGCGCGTGGCTGTGCTGGGCCCGGCCGGCACCTTCTGCGAGCAGGCGGCCATCGAATTTTTCGGCAGCGCTGCGAACCTGATTTACTGCGCCAACTTCGACGAGGTGTTTCACGCCACGGCGGCGGGAACGGCGCAGTTCGGCGTGGTCGGCATGGAGAATTCCACCGAAGGCGTGATCGCGCGCTCACTGGACCTGTTCCTGCGCTCCCCGGTGCACGTCATTGGCGAGGTCAGCCTGTTGGTGCGGCACAACCTGTTGCGCCAGGAAAATTCGCTCGAAGGCATCGAGGTGGTGCTGGCCCATCCCCAGGCGCTGGCGCAGTGCCAGTCCTGGCTGTCGCAGCACCTGCCCCATGCCGAGCGCCGCGCCGTGTCCAGCAACGCCGAAGGCGCGCGCCTGGCCGTCGCCCATCCGACCTGGGCCGCCTTGGCCAGCGACCGCGCGGCGGCGCAGTTTGGCCTGCACATCGTGGCGCACGCGATTCAGGACGAGGCCTACAACCGCACCCGCTTTGCCGTGATCTGCCTGCCCCAGACCCTGGGCACGCCGCCGCCTTCGGGCAAGGACTGCACCAGCCTGGTGGTCTCGGTGACGAACCGACCCGGCGCCGTGCACGACCTGCTGGTGCCGCTGAAGAACAACGGCGTTTCCATGACGCGCTTCGAGTCGCGCCCGGCGCGTACCGGCCAATGGGAGTACTACTTTTATATCGATCTGGACGGCCACCCGTCGCAGCCGCATGTGGCCAAGGCGCTGCAGGAGTTGCGCAGCCTGTGTGCGTTCTACAAGGTGCTGGGAACCTATCCGGTGAGCGCATGATGTTTGAACAATTGGGTCTCATCGGCTGCGGCCTCATGGGCGGCTCGTTCGCGCTGGCACTGAAGAAGGCCGGCTTGGTCAAGCGCGTCGTGGGCTACAGCAAATCCCCCACCACCACCGAGCGCGCGCGCCAGATGGGGATCATCGACGTCGAAGCCCCCTCGGCGCTGCTGGCCGTGTCCGGCTCCGACCTGGTGCTGATCGCGGTGCCGGTGGCGGCCAGCGAAGCCACGTTCCGATCGATCAAGAACCTGGTGACGCCGCAGATGTTGCTGATGGATGTGGGCTCCACCAAACGCGACGTGGTTGACGCCGCGCGCAGCGCCCTGGGCGATCGCTTTGGCTCCTTTGTCCCGGCCCATCCGATCACGGGTCGGGAAGTCTCGGGTGTGGAGCACGCCGTCGCCGACCTGTACAGCGGCAAGCAATTGATCCTCACGCCCACGGAGCGCACCCTGACCGCGCAACTCGACAAGGCCGTGGCGCTGTGGACCGCGCTGGGCTGTTCGGTGCGCCAGATGTCGCCCGACGCGCATGATGCGGCCTTTGCGGCCGTGAGCCACTTGCCGCACCTGCTGGCATTTGCGCTGATCAGCAGCATTTCAAGCCAGCAAGAAGCGCGTGACTTCCTGTCCCTGGCCGGCCCGGGGTTTCGCGATTTCACCCGCATCGCCGCCAGCGACCCGAAGATGTGGCGCGACATCATGATGGCCAATCGCCAGGAGTTGCTGGCGCAGACCGACATGTTCAAGCGCACGCTGAACTCGCTGGAAAACATGGTCGCCAACAACCATGGCGACGCGCTCGAAGGCGTGCTGCAACTCGCCTCACAGGCGCGCGCACGCTGGCACATGACCTCGCATAAACCCCCGAAGTCCTGACAACCCACGCTGCGCCCAAGCGGCGGCGCGGCCCTGCGAAAACCCGTATGTTCTCTACCGAATTCCTCGATATTCCGCCGCTCGCCCAGGCCGGCGGCACGGTGCTGCTGCCCGGCTCCAAGAGCATCTCGAACCGGGTGCTGCTGCTGGCTGCGCTGTGCACCGGCACGACCACGGTGCACGACCTGCTCGCCTCCGACGACACCAGCGTCATGCTCACGGCGCTGCGGCAATTGGGCTGCACGCTGCAGCAAAGCGGCACCAGCGTCGTGGTGCAGGGGCTCGCAGGTCGGCTGGCGCAGCCGCAGGCCGACTTTCACATGGGCAACGCGGGCACGGCGATGCGCCCGCTCACTGCGGCCTTGGCGGTGCTGGGCGGCGACTTCTCGTTGCGCGGCGTGGCCCGCATGCACGAGCGCCCGATCGGCGATCTGGTCGATGCGCTGCGCCAACTCGGCTGCAGCGTCGATTACCTGGGACAGGACGGCTATCCGCCGCTGCACATTGGCCATCCGCAGCTCAAGTTGGACGCACCGATCCGCGTGCGCGGCGACGTCTCCAGCCAGTTCCTCACCGCGCTGCTGATGGCGCTGCCATTGGCAGCTGAACGCGACATCGTGATCGAGGTCGTGGGCGAGCTGATCTCCAAGCCGTATATCGAAATCACGCTCAATCTGATGCAGCGCTTTGGCGTTGCGGTGCGGCGCGATGGCTGGCAGCGCTTCACCGTGCCCCAGGGCAGCCGCTACACCTCGCCGGGCGAGATCCACGTCGAAGCCGACGCCTCGTCGGCCAGCTATTTCATCGCGCTGGGCGCGCTCGCGCCAGCCACACCGGGGCACCAGGGCGTGCGCATCGAAGGCGTGGGCGCAGCCTCGATCCAGGGTGATATCCGCTTTATCGAAGCCGCAATGGCCATGGGCGCGCGCGTCCAGAGCGGCCCGAACTGGCTGGAGGTGTCCCGCGGCGCCTGGCCGCTCAAGGCCATCGACCTGGACTGCAACCACATCCCCGACGCCGCCATGACCTTGGCCGTGATGGCCTTGTACGCGCAGGGCACCACCAGGCTGCGCAACATCGCGAGCTGGCGCGTCAAGGAAACGGACCGCATCGCCGCCATGGCCACGGAATTGCGCAAGCTCGGCGCGCGCGTGGAAGAAGGAGCGGACTGGATCGCCATCACGCCACCCCAGGGCCGCGCCGACTGGCGTGCGGCCAGCATCCACACCTACGACGACCACCGTGTGGCGATGTGCTTCGCACTGGCGGCGTTCAATCCGGCCGCGCTGCCGCTGCGCATCCAGGACCCCAAGTGTGTGGCCAAGACCTTCCCCGACTATTTTGAAGCCCTGTTCGCGCTGGCCCAGGCCGCGCCCGGCGCCATCCCCGTGCTCTGCGTCGATGGCCCCACGGCGTCGGGCAAGGGCACGCTGGCGGCGCTGCTGGCCGCACGCCTGGGCTACCACTTTCTGGACTCGGGCTCGCTCTACCGCGTGACCGGTCTGGTGGCGACGCGTGCCGGTCTGGCGCTGGACCTGGCGCACGAGGCGCCGATCGCGGCGCTGGCGCAGGCGCTGCCGCTGCGCTTCGAGGAGGGTCGGGTCTGGCTCGGGAGCGAGGACATCAGCGAGGCCATCCGCACCGAGCAAGCCGGCATGAATGCATCCAAGGTGTCGGCCCTGCCGGCGGTGCGCAACGCGCTGATCGAACTGCAGCGGCATTTTCGGCAGCTCCCCGGGCTCGTGGCCGACGGTCGCGACATGGGCACGGTGATCTTTCCCGACGCGCCGCTCAAGGTCTACCTCACGGCGAGCGCCGCGCAACGCGCACAAAGACGTCATAAGCAATTGATTTCAAAGGGAATTTCGACTACACTCGAAGATCTTCGCGCCGCCATGGAAGCGCGTGATGCACGGGACTCCTCCCGCAGCGTCGCGCCTCTCAAGCCGGCACAGGATGCGCTGCTGCTGGACAACTCCGAGCTGTCGATTGAAGAATCGGCACTTCAGGTATTGCACTGGTGGCAGAGCAAACAGCCGCTTCCATCCTGAAGCGGCTACCAGCCCGCATCAACCCGCTGCGCCATCTGCGCACAGTTGCTGCGGTTTTTTAACGTAACCCGCGGGTCATCCGCACAACTGCCGTCCTCAGCTCTTAAAACAGCCGCATCCCGCTGCTGAAATCCTGTTGCCGGTTTAGGAAAAATTGAATGTCTGAATCATTTGCCGCCCTTTTCGAAGAATCCCTGACGCGAACAGAAATGCGCCCTGGCGAGGTCATCACCGCTGAAGTCGTGCGCATCGACCACAGCTTTGTCGTGGTCAACGCCGGTCTGAAGTCCGAAGCCTATGTGCCTTTGGAAGAATTCAAGAACGACAAGGGCGAAGTCGAAGTCCAAGTCGGCGATTTCGTCTCGGTGGCCATCGGCTCCGTGGAAAACGGCTACGGCGACACCATCCTGTCGCGCGACACGGCCAAGCGCCTCGCGTCCTGGATGAGCCTGGAAAAAGCCCTGGAATCCGGCGAGTTCGTCACCGGCACCACCAGCGGCAAGGTCAAGGGCGGCCTGACCGTTCTGGTCAACGGCATCCGCGCCTTCCTGCCCGGTTCGCTGATCGAAACGCGTCCCATCAAGGACCTGTCTCCGTACGAAAACAAGACCCTGGAATTCAAGGTCATCAAGCTCGACCGCAAGCGCAACAACGTGGTGCTGAGCCGCCGTGCCGTGGTTGAAGCCAGCATGGGCGAAGAGCGCGCGAAGATGATGGAAACCCTCAAGGAAGGTTCCGTGGTTCGCGGTGTCGTGAAGAACATCACCGAATACGGCGCCTTTGTGGACCTGGGCGGCATCGACGGCCTGCTGCACATCACCGACATGGCTTGGCGTCGTGTGCGTCACCCCAGCGAAGTGGTCACTGCGGGTCAGGAAATCACCGCCAAGATCCTCAAGTTCGACACCGAAAAGAACCGCGTGTCGCTGGGTCTCAAGCAGATGGGCGACGACCCATGGATGGGCGTGAACCGCCGCTACCCCACGGCCACGCGCATGTTCGGCAAGATCACCAACATCGCCGATTACGGCGCATTTGTGGAACTCGAACCCGGCATCGAAGGCCTGGTGCACGTCTCCGAAATGGACTGGACGAACAAGAACATCGCTCCCTCCAAGCTGGTCTCGCTGGGCGACGAAGTCGAAGTCATGGTCTTGGAGATCGACGAAGACAAGCGCCGCATCAGCCTGGGCATGAAGCAGTGCAAGGCCAACCCATGGCAGGAATTTGCTCAGGACACCAAGCGCGGCGACCGCGTCAAGGGCCCGATCAAGTCGATCACCGACTTCGGCGTGTTCGTCGGCTTGGCGGCCGGCATCGACGGCCTGGTGCACCTGTCCGACCTGTCCTGGAACGAGCCCGGCGAAACCGCCGTGCGCGCCTACAAAAAGGGCCAGGAAGTCGAAGCCATCGTGCTGGCTGTGGACGTGGACCGCGAGCGCATCTCCTTGGGCATCAAGCAGCTCGACTCGGATCCTTTCACCACCTTCGTCACCGTCAACGACAAGGGCCAGACCGTCACCGGTAAGGTCAAGACCGTGGACGCACGCGGTGCCGAAATCGATCTGGGCGAAGACATCATCGGCTACCTGCGCGCTTCGGAAATTTCACGCGACCGCGTGGAAGATGCCCGCAACGTGCTCAAGGAAGGCGACGAAATCACAGCCGTGGTGGTGAACGTGGATCGCAAGACGCGCAACATCCAACTGTCGATCAAGGCCAAGGATGCCGCTGATCAGCAAGAAGCCATGGCCACCCTGAGCCAGTCGTCGGCCCGTGAAAACGCCGGCACCACCAGCCTGGGCGCATTGCTGCGCGCCAAACTGGACAACAACTGATCGGTCAGATGAACACGGCGGCCTGATTCGCAAGCGTCGGGCCGCTGCCACAACTGAACACAAGCTGCATCCGCATGACCCGCTCCGATCTGGTTGAAGAACTGGCCTCCCGCTTTGGCCAGCTCACGCATCACGACGCCGAAAGCGCGGTCAAGACGATTCTGGACGCGATGGGCGAAGCGCTGATTCAAGGCCACCGGATCGAGATCCGCGGCTTTGGCAGCTTCTCCATCAACCACCGACCACCGCGCATGGGCCGCAACCCGCGCAGCGGTGAGAGCGTGGCCATTCCGGAAAAGCGCGTGCCGCATTTCAAACCCGGCAAGGCGTTGCGTGAAGCCGTGGATCAGAGAACGGCCGAATTGCAGGCGGACAACAAGATCTGACGGTGCACGGCTAACTTTCATGCTTGGTGCGCAAGGCGCCCCAAACCCATGAAAGTTCGTCCTTTCACGTTGTGTTTCATGCTTGGTGCGCAAGGCGCCCCAAACCCATGAAAGTTCGTTCTTACACGCTGTGTTTCATGCTTGGTGCGCAAGGCGCCCCAAACCCATGAAAGTTCGTTCTTACACGCTGTGTTTCATGCTTGGTGCGCAAGGCGCCCCAAACCCATGA
>CAIMSP010000156.1 GCA_903844215.1 uncultured beta proteobacterium
ACACGAAACGGCATAGAGCCATCATCGAGCGCGGGTGACAACAGCGCTGCCGTGCGGCCAGTGGTGAGCTTTTCCATCAAGGGCAGCAATGACGCCACCAGCTTGTCGAAGTGGCTCTTCTCGTAGTTCAGGGTCGAGGCCAGCGCGTGCGCGATCGGATCGTAGAGCTTGCAGCGCCTTGCATACTCGACCAAGCTGACCGCACGCACGCCGCGAGACTGCAGGCCCTTGTCCAGGCTCTTCTTGTCAATCGCCATGGACTGCAAGGACTCGCGCCAACCCGCGGCGGCCGGCTCGCGGTCAAGCCATTGCTCAAAGTAGTCGATCAATAGCGGCTCGATGTCGGACGCATAGCGATTGATCTCCTGATAGTCCGGCTTGCGCCCCAGGGCCACCAGCGCCCGCGACATCACATTGACGAAGCGCCAGACAAACTCCTTGAAGGCAGCAGACTGCCCTTCGGATGGCAACTGCCCGGCGATCCTCGTGGCCACCTCGGTGATGCGAGAAAAATTTCCCACCGGGTTGTAGCGTGCCGAAATCTCGGGATGCCCGAGGTGAAACATGAAGAACTCCCCCGCGCGCCCTGCCCGCTGGGCCTCAGCGTAGATGCGACACAGCAGGCCGATGTCGCCCTTCGGGTCGAAGACAATCACCACCTCGCCGCGCCGGATATCCTGGGTGATCAGCAACTCCGCCAGGCGGGTCTTGCCCACCCGCGTCGTGCCCAGCACCAGGGTGTGACCGACCCGCTCGGCTATGTCCATCCAGACCTCGGTCTCGTTGGGCTCGACGCCGTGGATCGCCGGATCACCCCCCAGGTGGAGGGGTGCGGCTTCCTGCGCACGCAATCGCGCCCACACACCACCGAGCGGACCCGGTTGCAACAAATGCTGATGCTCAGGAAGCCTGGCCTCGGCCAGGCGCTGCGTGTGGCGCTGATCCCACTGAAAACCTCGCCCCAGGAACAGCCGCTCGCTCGACCAAGGGATCTCGCCCGCGCTCAACTCGTAACGGTGCAGGCGTTTCAGACGGGCCCGGTAACGCAGCGTGCGCGCGCCGCCCGCGCCGCGCCATGCGGCATGCACAAGCAAGGACAGAACAAGCAGCCCATGCCAAGGAGGCTGCAGCAGGAACACCCCCGGCATCCCATACACAAGAGCAGCCCCCAACGCCGAGACACCCGCCCCAAGCAACTCATGAGCGGGTCGCAGCATGGATTCCAGAGGATAGGCCATCAAGGCACCGGACCGGGCGCCGGATCACTCCGCAGCAGCGTAGGGTCAATGGCCGGCAGCACGCCGAGGTGCTGCTGCGGTAGGCGAATTAAGACGCCCTTGATCAGGGCAATGCTGCCGTCGCGTCGCCTTTGCTCAAAGCACAGGATGTTGCCGCCCTGGACGGCCAACTGATGCCAGCGCTGCCGCAACACCTCGCGCTGCACGCGCCTGACGACATCGGCAACCGGCCCTTTACCCAGACCTTCTTGCCGCGCGAACTCCCGGAAAATCTGCGGCGCCACGAGGAGCAAGCCCGCAGCCACGCGGTGCACAAAAGCCTGTGGACTGTTGACGGCAAGACCCCCGCCGCGCAATCCTTGATCCAGCCACGCCATGAACTGCCGTGCAAGCGCTGACGAGGCACAGGCCGGACCGGCCAGCACAAGCGGCGCTTGCACGACAGAGCGATCAGGGACCTCAGCCACTGCCGGGACGACCTCGACGACTGCGTCAAGGGTGGCGCCATTCGTGACAGGGCCGGTCATGGCTGGGCGGGGAGCGACAGGGTCAAGGTCATGACCAGGGCCTGGCGCCGGCGCGACGGGCGGCCGGGGCGCCGGCGCATCGAGGGCCAGCAACTGCTTGATGATCC
>CAIMSP010000157.1 GCA_903844215.1 uncultured beta proteobacterium
AGTTGGTGGCGAAGCGCCTTTCCAGTTGTGTGCGCGACAGCGACACCGTCGCTCGACTCGGCGGCGACGAGTTCGTTGTGGTGCTGGAGGGCCTGAGCGAAAATGCCATCGAGGCGGCGGAACAGGCGGGATCGATCGGCAGGAACATCCTGCAAAGTCTGAGCCAAGTCTATTCACTGGCAAATCAGCAATACCACTGCACCTCCAGCATTGGCGTCACACTCTTTGCCGAGCATCACGACAGCAGCGACACCTTGCTGCGCCGCGCAGACATCGCGATGTACCAGGCCAAGGATGCGGGGCGCAACACCTTGCGTTTCTTCGATCCCGCGATGCAGACCGCCGTCACGGCCCGCGCGGCCCTGGAATCGGATTTGCGCCTGGCACTGGCCGAGCAGCAATTTGTGTCCCATTTTCAAATGCAGGTCGAACAAGGAGGCCGCATCGTCGGCGCAGAACTGCTGATGCGCTGGCAACACCCGGTGCGGGGCATGGTGGCGCCGAACGATTTCATCGGACTGGCAGAGGAACTCGGTCTGATTGTGCCCATGGGTCTATGGATCTTGGGCGTTGCCTGCGCACAGTTGCACGAATGGGCAGCCGATCCGGTGCTGCGCGAGCTTCGTTTGGCGGTGAACGTGAGCGCGCGTCAATTTTGTGAGCCCAGCTTTGTGAATGATGTGCGCGACTGCATGAGCGCCTATGCGGTCAGACCCCACCGCCTAAAATTGGAAATAACGGAGAGTCTGGTGCTGACCAACGCGGACGAAAACATCGCCAAAATGCGCGTCCTGATAGACCTTGGGGTGGACTTTTCCATGGATGACTTTGGCACCGGCTATTCGTCTCTGTCCTATCTCACCCGACTACCGGTCAAACAGCTCAAGATTGACCGCTCCTTTGTCATGAACATCGACAGTTCACCCAACGACGCCGCGATTGTCCAAACCATCATCGGCATGGCCAAGAGCCTGCGCATGGAGGTGATCGCCGAAGGCGTGGAGACCGACGCTCAGCGGGTGTTGCTCGATGGTTATGGCTGCAGTCTCTGGCAGGGCTACCTGTTTGGCAAGCCCGTGCCTATCGGCGAGTTCAAACAGCTACTGGCGTCGGCGCACGACGGAAATCAAATATGAAACACCTTGTTACCCAATTGTCGGCCCTGACCGCACTGCGCGACCGGGATTCGCTCGATACCGCGCTCGTGAACACGTTGAACGAATTGCTGCATCCTCAATCCCTGTCGATTTACCGTCTCGTCGGTCCGTCCAGCAACGAGCGCTGGCTCCATTGCGCTCAGATGCAAGATGGCATCGATCAGGGGCGCGCGGGCCAGGACTGGCTTGAACTGGCGGAGCTGCCACCGGCTGCGGCATTTCCCGCGCGCCTGCAGGCCATGCGCAGCGCTCAAGTGGTCGTTGTCGATACGACGTTGATTTGCGAGTCGAATCCGGCGCTTTATGTGTTCCCGCTCAACACCCAGAGCGCGGGCAATGGCGTGCTGGAGATTGCGTGTGCGGCGCCGATTTCAAGCATGATCATCACGCTGGTCAGTTCCGTTTTGCGCCTGTACCAAAACTTTCAAAGCCTGCTCGACTATGGCGAACGCGACTCGCTGACCGAACTGCTCAACCGCAAAACCTTTGACGGGGCCTTTCTCAAAGCGACGACGCCCGCGCGCCACAGCACCGGCAAGCTGGAGGATGATCGCCGCGAACCGCAAGGTGGCTGTGGCTATTGGCTGGCCATGCTCGACATCGATCATTTCAAGCGCGTCAACGACAACTTCGGACACCTGATTGGTGACGAAGTGCTGCTGCTGCTGGCAAGATTGATGCGCGCTACTTTTCGCTTTCAGGACCAACTCTATCGCTTTGGCGGCGAAGAGTTCGTGGTGCTGCTGCGCTGCGGGCAAGGCCAGCAGGCCGAAGAGGCGTTTGAGCGCCTGCGCAGCGAAACCGAAAAGTTCAGTTTCCCTCAGGTCGGGCGCATCTCCATCAGCGTGGGGTTCACGCAGATTCGCCATGGCGACTCGCCCAGCGGCGCGTTTGAGCGCGCCGACAAAGCGGTTTACTACGCCAAGGGACATGGTCGCAACCAGGTCTGCGAATACGAGGCTCTGGTGGCCCAGGGTCAGCTCGATGCCGAGAAGGTCAACATGGGCGAGATCGAGCTCTTCTGATGACGCCCCGGCGACGCTTGGTCTGCAGCGCTGCACAGTTGCGTCTTTCCTGGGCTGATTTTCATGCATCGACGGCGCGTCGGCCCGAGCCACGCAAGCGCGTTCGGTCATCACGTCAATCGGTCGGTCCGCGCAGCCACAAGCCGCGCCGCGATCGCAACGCCCGTATTGATTGAGCGCCGTTGAGGCTCGTCAAAGTATTTTCAAAAGGCGCGCAAGCACTACCGGTAAACCGGTACTGCCACTACCGGTTTCTGTAGATGGCGCCTACGCGGCGCCACCTAAAGTCTGTTCATGCCCGACAAGGCGCTGCAGTTGAGCGACCTTGAGGAGCTACCGGTCTCTTTGGGTTTCTTTGAATAAGCGAGCACCATCATGAACTCATCCCTGCAGGCCTTCGCCGAGCCAACGCGAGCTCAAGGCAGCGCGGCGAAGAAATCGAGCGAGGCGGCGGTGCAAGAATTTCTGGCCTTCAAGCTGGGGAGCGAGGAATACGGCATCGATTTGCTGCGGGTGCAGGAAATTCGCGGCTACGACCGGCCCACGCGCATGGCGCAGTTGCCCGCCTACATCAAGGGCGTGGTCAACCTGCGCGGCGTG
>CAIMSP010000158.1 GCA_903844215.1 uncultured beta proteobacterium
CCAAGCCTGCGCAGGCAGGCTTGGAGCCGCGGTCCTCAAACTTGGCGCTGCCACAGGCAGGCGCCTCTTCGGACCGTCCAAGCCTGCGCAGGCAGGCTTGGAGCCGCGGTCCTCAGCCAGCCATGAGTTTGTGGACCAGGTCGGCGGTGGTGCTGGCCTTGAACTTGCGCATCAAGCGCGCGCGGTAGATCTCGACGGTGCGGTGGCTGATGGCGAGCAACTTGCCGATCTCCTTGCTGGTGAGCCCGTCGAGCAGGCTGGCCGCCACCTCGCGTTCGCGCGGCGTGAGTTCGGCTTTCACCGGGCGGCGCGCGGACAGGTCTTCAAAGCTCCAGATGCCGCTTTCGTGCGGCGCTTCGCGGTTCACCGCGCGTCCCGTCACATGGCACCAGAAGGTCTCGCCCTTGAAGCGGCCATCCACGCGCTTCATGATGCGGTCGTCAGCGTAGCTGCCGTGGCGGTTGAGCAGCGGCGCGATGCGCGCACCGGTGCGCTCGTACTCGGCGGCGCTAGGGTAGAGAATCTGGAACGATTGCCCCAGCAACTGCTCGCGCGCGGCGCCGAACATTTCGCACACGCGCTGGTTGCAGTCCACCATGGTGCGGTTGCGCGACAGCACCAGGCCCAGCGGAGCCAGATCGAAAGCGAGGCGGTAATCAATGTCCATGGCGGCGGGGATTCAGGGGTTTTACTTTAGGAAGAACTACGTAGTGCATTAGGTAGTATCGTAACGCCATTGTTTGTTTTCAGGAGAACACCGAGTGAACAAGATTTATCCCAGCGCGGCTGCCGCGCTTGACGGCATCGTGCACGACGGCCAGTTGCTGGCCGTGGGCGGCTTTGGCCTGTGCGGCATTCCCGAGGCGCTGATCGACGCGCTGCGTGACAGCGCCGTGAAAGACCTCACGGTCATTTCCAACAACGCCGGGGTCGATGGTTTCGGCCTGGGCAAGCTGCTGGAGACGCGCCAGATCAAGCGCATGATCTCCAGCTACGTGGGTGAGAACAAGGAGTTCGAGCGCCAGTACCTGGCGGGCGAGCTGGAGTTGGAGTTCACGCCCCAGGGCACGCTGGCGGAAAAGCTGCGTGCCGGTGGCGCCGGCATCCCGGCCTTTTTCACGCGCACCGGCTACGGCACGCTCGTGGCCGAAGGCAAGGAGACGCGCGAGTTCGATGGCCACATGTACGTGATGGAGCGCGCGCTCTTGCCCGACGTGTCGCTGGTCAAGGCTTGGAAGGCCGACAAGAGCGGCAATCTGATCTTTCGCCGCACGGCGCGCAATTTCAATCCGGCCGTGGCCATGGCCGGTCGCATCACCGTGGTGGAAGTTGAAGAGATTGTCGAGACCGGCAGCTTCGACCCGGATGCCGTGCACCTGCCCGGCATCTACGTGACGCGCCTGGTGCTGAATGCGCACCCGGAAAAGCGCATCGAGAAAAGAACACTGACTGAGACGTCAACGAAGAAAGCGGGGGTTTGATCATGGCTTGGACACACGACCAAATGGCAGCCAAGGCGGCCGAAGAACTGCAAGACGGCTTCTACGTCAACCTCGGCATTGGGCTGCCCACGCTGGTGGCCAACTTCGTCTCGCCCGACATCGAAGTCTGGCTGCAAAGCGAAAACGGCATGCTGGGCATCGGCGCGTTCCCCACCGAAGACGAGGTGGACGCGGACCTGATCAACGCCGGCAAGCAGACCGTCACGACCATTCCGGGCTCCAGCATCTTTGGCAGCCACGACAGCTTTGCCATGATCCGCGGCGGCAAGATCAACCTGTCCATCCTGGGTGCGATGCAGGTCAGTGCCAGCGGCGATCTGGCCAACTGGATGATCCCCGGCAAGATGGTCAAGGGCATGGGCGGCGCCATGGATCTGGTGGGCGGCGTGAAAAACGTGGTGGTGCTGATGGAGCACGTCGCGAAAAAGAAGGACGGCAGCATCGACCTGAAGATCCTTCCCGCGTGCACGCTGCCGCTGACCGGCGTGGGTGTGGTGGACCGCATCATCACCGATCTGGCGGTACTGGACATCACGCCGCATGGTCTGAAGGTGGTGGAGATGGCGCCGGGTGTGACGCGTGAAGAGCTGCAAGCCAAGACCGGCGTGCCGCTGCACTGAGCGTCAGGCGTTCAGGCCGAGCGGCTTGTCCGGCGCCTTGCGCGCCGCGAGCGCCGCCGGTCGAATCCAGTTGCCAAGCTTTGCCGCCAGTTCGCGGATGTCGCGCATCAGAAAGAGCATCGGCAGCAGTCGCCACGCGGCGACGGCCAGTGCCGCGGCGATCGGCAGGTAGCGCAGACTCTGTGGCAGGAACAGGGGCAAAAACAACACGGCCAACAGCACAAAGATCGCCACGTCGCGGCTCAGCCAGCCGACATTTTGCGCGCGGCGTTCCATCAGTTGCTCCACCTTGGCCCGAAGCTGGTTCAGCACCGGTTTCGCGCGCGCCACGGTCTTGCTCATCTGCCGCCAGGGCAGGTCCGAGCGGCCCGAGGCGATGATGCTTGAGACCAGGTCGAAATAGCGCTCGATGCAGGCCGCCAGCTCGCTGGCGCCGGCCGGCGCGATCAGGCTGGCGCGAGCGGCGCTTTGAATCTGGCTCAGCACATTCTGGAATTCAACGCCCATCGCCTTGCATTCATCCGTCTGGGCTTGAAGTGCGCGGGCGTTGGCCTGAAGTTGACGGTCTGCCGCTTTGCGCGCTTCGGGCAGCAGCGACTCCAGCACCAGCAGCTCGGCCGCCGCCATGGCTTGCGGGTCGCCCAGATCCGTCAGCCAGGGACAGTGCACGGCAAGGCCCACCAGGTCGGCCGTGAGGCGCGCCCGCAAACGTTGCGCCCAGACCGCGTCGTAGGCCACGGCCAGCAGGCGCGCATGCAGCTTGGCCAGGGCCGGGCGATCGGGGTCGCTTTGGCCGTAGAGCAGTTGGTGCACATCGGGGTAGTCGTTCGCCGCCGCCGCAGGCGCCTTCGCCCGGATGCGCGCCAGCCCGTGCTCCCAGGCCTGGTCAAAGCCGTCGGCGGCGTCGCCCCAGCGCTGCACGATGTCGGCGCAGGCGCTGTTGCCGGCTTGCGCATAAGTCTGCAGCACCCGGTATTGGTGCAACTGGTGCAGCCAATGCTCGGCCTCGACATCGCCGTTCAAGGCCTCGTTGGCGTGCTGCAACACGGCCCGCAGGCCCAGCGGCTCGGCGCGCCACACGGCAGGAATGCCGGGCGCCAGTTGCAAGATCAACTGCAGCAACTGCACGTCCACCGGCAGGCGGCTGTCGTGGCGCAGATCGAGCAGCAGGCGCACCACGTTTTGATCGACCTGCACGTCGCGAAACCAGGTCAGCAACAGCCCGTTGGCAATGTCGGCCACGCCCGCAGCCCAGTGGCGGCTCAGCGCCACGGCGAGCTGCTCGGGGCTGTAGCAGACGTCCGTGCCGAGCCGATAGGCCTGCTCGAAACGGTGTGCCACGCCCGCGTCCTGCGCTTCGGCCAGGCTGGGGTCGTGCGCCAGCCAGCGCCTGATCTCATCACCGCCCCAGCGCTGCTTGGGGTCGCGCACCAGCAGGCCGCGCAGCAGTTTCCTGAAGCTGCGATCCGTGACTTCGGTCAGGTCGATGCCGCGCGTGGTGAGGTGGTGCAGCACCACCGGTTCCGAGAGTCCGGCAAAAGGATGTTTGCCCAGCAGGGCTTCGAGCACGATGATGCCCAGCGCCCAGAAATCGGCCTTCACGTCGATGACGCCGGACAGGCTCTCGGGCGAGGCGTAGGGCAGGGTGCGCGCCACGCTGGTGAAGCGCTGCGTGGCTTCGAGCACCGAGGAGATGCCGAAATCGGTGAGCACCAGTTCCAGCGGCTGGGCCCGGCGCAGCAGGATGTTCTCGGGCTTGAGATCGCGGTGCAACAAGCCCAGCGCGTGCACCGCCTCAATCGCCGCCGCCGTCTGGCGCAGCACCTCGCGCAGCGCAGCGTCGGCCAAGGGGCCCAAGCGCAGCAGGTCGCGCAGGGAGCCGCTCGCGCAATACTCCATCAACTCGTAGGCATAGCCCTGCTCCGTGCCGGATTGCAGCACGCGCACGCAGTAGCTGGGATCGAGCTGCGCGATGCGCTGCAGCACCTCGGCCTTGGGTTGCAGGCCGTGGCGGTAGATCTTGGCCACCAGCGTGGGGCCGCCCGCCAGGCTTTGCACCAGCAGCAGTTCGGCTTCGGCGCCGGAACTGGCCAAGGGGCGCAGGATGCGGTACGCGTCCTTGAGCTTGCCCGGCAGGCTGATCAGGCTGTGCAGCTGATCGCCGCCTGCGCTGGTCTGCGCCAAGGGGCGGTCGCAGTAGAGGCAGGTCTTGGCGCCGGGCGGGTTGCTTTGGCCGCAGTCCTCGTGCGCGCAGACGCTGGCTGCTTGCGCCATCGCCACGTCGATCGGCGCGGCCGCAACAACGGCCGCAGCGCCGCCTTGTCGGCTCACCAGATCGACCCCGGCGAGCAGCGCGCCGCAGGCGCAGCGCATCACCGGCGGCGCGTTCTCGGTGCCGCAACTGGGACAAAGGCGGTGCTCATCCACGCTCATCTAAGGCCTCCAGGAAACCTGGCTGAAGGCCAGACCGCGCTGCGCGCAGGACGCCTCCAGCGCCGCCATGTCGCCGCGCGCCGGAATGCCCACATACCAGACGCGGTCGCCGTCCACCATGGTCTGCATGCGCTTGTCTGCATCCTGCGCCAGCGCATCCACGTGCGCGCCGTAGCGGGCGCGGCCACGCTCGGACAGCGGCACCAAGGGCTGATTGGCCGAGCCGCGCCACACCTGGGTGAGCGGCCGGGCCTGCACAAAGGGCTCGGGGATGAGGGCGTCGAGCTGCGCCAGCAGGCGCGCGTGTTTTTTCTGCAGCGTGGCCAGCGCGTAGCCGCTGTAGCACAGGATGTCGAAATCGAGCTGCTCGGCGCTGCGCCACTGCGCTAATCCCGCCAGCAGGGCGGCCAGCGCCTGGGGCTGGTCAAACGGCTCGCCACCGGAAATCGTCACGCCATCGAGCTGGCTGGCGCTGGTCTGGCGGCACCAGGCGAGCAACTGCGCCACGCCCATCTCGCGCCCGGGGTCCCGGCTCCAGGTGTCTTGCGACACGCAGCCCTTGCAGCCAATGCTGCAACCCTGGACCCAGATGCCGATGCGCCGCCCCGGCCCCAGCACCGTCACCGGGAAGTGCGCCTTGTTGATGGCGATCTTCATGTGCACTGCAGGTTCAGCGTGATCACCTTCTCCACTTCGGACAAGCCGGTGATCGCGACCTGGGTCAGACCCTCCAGATCGGTCTCGAACAGGGCGCGCGACAGCGGATTGATGAACGACGATTCGAGCTGGTTGCCGATGCCACGCCCGCCATTGTCCAGGTCGCGGGTGCAGCGCGTCAGCAGCTCCTGGCGAAACGCGGCCGAGAGCGTGAGCTGCAGCTTGAACTCATCCAGCAGGCGCCGCGCCACATTGCGCAGCATGCCGTCGAAGATGCGCTCGGCCACGTCGGCGCTGATGAAGTTGAAGACCACGATGTTGTCGCCGATGCGGTTCAGCAGCTCCGGGCGCGACAGCTTGAACTTGAAGTAGTGGCCGATGGCTTCGCGCACCCTTGCCTCGACCGTCTCGTAGGCGTCGCCCGGTCGCACGCTTTGCACGCGCTGACCCTGGGCGTCTTCGACGTAGATGCCCAGGTTCGAGGTGAACACCAGGATGGTCTCGGAGAAATAGGCCGTGTCGCCGCGCCCGTCGGTCAGGCGCCCGTCTTCCAGAATCTGCAAAAACTTGTCCAGGATGCGCGGATGCGCCTTCTCGATCTCGTCGAACAGCACGACGGAAAACGGCTTCTCGCGCACCGCGTTCGTGAGCTCGCCGCCGGCGTCAAAACCGATGTAGCCCGGTGGCGCGCCGAGCAGCCGCGCGCTGGTGTGCTCCTCGGCAAACTCGCTCATGTCAAAGCGCAGATAGGCGCGCTCGTCGCCGAACACCAGCTGCGTCAGCGTCTTGGCCAGCTCGGTCTTGCCCACGCCCGTGGGGCCGGCAAAGAACAGCACGCCTCTGGGACGGCTGGCGCCGGAGCGCGCCTGCGCGCCGGTCAGGCCCATGACGGAGCGCTTCAGGATGTCCAGCGTCTTGACGACGGCCGGGTGCTGGCCCTTGACCCGGTCCTCGATGAAGGGCTGGGCGTCGCGAATCTTCTGGCGCAAATAGTCCTTGCGCCAGGGGTTGTCCAGCGCGCCCACCTTGTAGCAGCGCACCGCGTCGTCGATGTCCTTGATGCCCAGTTGGGCGCGATCGGCCAGCTCGGTGATGTCCGAGAGCGCGGTCAGCGACAGTCCTTCCGTGCCCTCGCTGAAGGTCTTGACAAACTGCTCGCGCAGCGCCAGCGGCGCCTGCTCGAAGCCGCGAAACAGCGGCGCCAGTTGGGTCGCGGCGGCTTGTCGGGTTTCGAAATCGGGCTTGGCGATGATCAGGCTGGCCACGCGCTCGCTGTCCAGCGTGAACCAGGAAGGCAGGTCTTGGGCGCGGTTCAGCAGCCACAGCACCGGGTTGTATTGGGGCGCGCCGCCGCCCTCGCGCGGCACCATGGGCGCCGCGTTCAGCGAGAGCTTTTCAGCGGCCACGAAGAAGCGGTGCTCGGCTTCGCTCAAGTGCTCGACCTGGCGCGTCATGCGCGACGCGAAGTCCAGCACCAGGGCGCACCGCGCCTCGCGCTGCGCGCTCAATTTCTTCATCACGCCGCTGAGCGTTTCCAGGCTCATCAGCTGGCAGCCAGCGCCGAGCTTGAGCTCGAACAAGCGCTCGGCCAGTTCGCGCGCCACCGGCTCGTCGGGATAGACGCGCAGGCCATCGGCCGGATCGAACACCAGGAAGAAGCGGTAGTCGCGAACTTTGAGCGTTTCCCACAGGGCGCGCAGCAGCGGCACCAGCGCTGCGCCCGACGCCAGCGGCGTGAGAAAGCTGTCGCGAATGCTGCCCGAGACGACAAATTGCGAGCGGATCGCCAGCAGGCGCTCCAGATCGGCGAGCCAGCGCGGCGGTGAGGTTTTCATTTGAGTTCGCGTTGCAGCGGTTGGGTGTGCGATGCGGCGGCTTCTTCGTCGGCAAAGCGCGGTAGCTTGTCGGCCTGCACCCACTGCACCGGCAGCTCGCCCGCAGCCAGGCGGCGCGTCACGTCGAGCTGCACGCCGCGCGCCTCCAGCGCCTTGAGCAGGGCCGGGAATTCGCTGCACCAGCGGTCCTCGGCCAGGTGGTCGAGCACGCTGCGTTCGTTGTGCTCGGCGCGGACGGCGCGCACCACGTTGAAGTTGACGGAACTGGCCTGGGCGTTGACGCGCATGCGCACCATGTAATTGCCCCAGGACTGGCGCCGGAAATGCACCACGCCGCCCTCGACGAAGAGCGTGCTGCCAATTTCTTCCACCTGGTAGCCCAGGTCCTTGAGCGCGCGCTCGACGATGGTGGCCGTGGCCTGCTGTACCTGTTGCTGTTGCAGGGCTTCGATGTGCGCCTGGATGCGCGCACGCAGTTCGGTGGCCAGCAACTCGGCGCGCTCGCCCGGCAACGTGGCGTCGAGTTCGCGTGCCACGCTCTGGATGTGCGCGGGCACCGGCCCCAGGGCGTCGATGCGTTGCAGCAGGCGTTGCGCGAGCGTGCGCGCGGCGGCCTCGGGCAGCGGCAGATCGACCGCCTGTTCGGCAAACTCAAGGCTCTGGCGCGCGGCCTCGGTCAACAAAATGGCGCGCAGCTCGGCGCTCAGTGTTTGCAGGGCTCGCACATAGGCGCCCAGCGCGTCGGCGTCGCCCGCCGGCGGTGGCGCCGGGCGTGTGGCGCGCACCTGCTCGGCCAGGCCCAGGCGCTCGGCCAGCCCCTGGAGTTGATCGAAAGCGGTTTGCGCGCCTTGCGCTTCTTCGCCCAAAGCCGCGTGTCCGCGCTGTTGCGCGGCGCTTTGCGCCACGGCGCGGGCCTCGTCTTGTTGCTGGTGTTGCTGCTTCAGCGCCGCGGCAAGCGCGTGGCCCTCGTACACCGCAAGCGCGGCGCGAATGGCGGCCGCCGAAAGCAGGGCTGCGATCGGATTCGCCGAGATGACGACAGTGATGGGACCACTCATGCCGACAAGTATCGCAGGAAGCGGCGTCGGCTGGCTTCAGTCTTCGGGGCGGAACAGGTCGGTCTGGGCAAACACCGCAGGCAGCTTCTTGGGCGCCGTGATGCGCAACTGCTTGTTCACGTTTTCCCGGCCAAAGACGACCTCGATGTCGGCCACTGCGACGCCGAACAGCGGCGCCAAAAAGCGCAGCATGTGATCGGTGGCTCGGCCATTCACCGGGGCTGCGGTGACGCTGACCTTGAGCTGCGTGCCCTTGGGCTTGCCGATGGCGTCCTTGGAGGCGCTGGGTTTGCCCAGGATGTTCAGCACCAGCACCTCGCCCTCCCACACGTAGAAGGAGTCGCCGGTGGCGTTCTTCACCTGGCCGCGGCTCATGACAAAGGGGGCTTACGCCCGCCTGGAAATGCGCGCGCCCAGGCCCAGCAGCTTTTCTTCCACGTGCTCGTAACCGCGCTCGATCATGTTGGCGTTTTGCACCGTGGATTTGCCGGTGGCGCACAGCGCCGCGCCCAACAGCGCCATGCCGGCGCGGATGTCGGGCGAGCTCAGCGTGGTGCCGCGCAGCTGCGATCTCCCGCTGATGACAACTCTATGCGGGTCGCACACCACGGCGTTGGCGCCCATGGCGATGAGGCGATCCACAAAGTACAGGCGCGACTCGAACATCTTCTCGAAGAACAGCACGCTGCCCTGCACCTGGGTGGCCAGCGTGATCATGCAGCTCATCTGGTCGGTGGCAAATTGCGGCCAGGGCCCGTCGCCGATGACGGGAATCGAGCCGTCGTAGTCGGGGTTGATGCGCAGCTCCTGGTCCGGGGGCAGATGGATGTGGTCCTTGTAGAGCTCGATCTTCACGCCCAAGGTGGCAAACACGCGCTTGCACATCCAGTAGGCGTGCAGGTCCGTGCCCTCGACCCGGATCTCGCCGCCGGTGGCAGCGGCCAGCGCCAGGTAGGAGGCGGCTTCGATGTGGTCGTGGCAAACGCGGTGCGTGGTGCCGCGCAGTGAGGTCACGCCGTCGATCTCGAGCTGGTTCGTGCCGATGCCGGTGATCCGGGCGCCCATGGCGTTGAGCATGTGGGCCAGATCCTGCACATGCGGCTCGCAGGCGGCGTTGCGGATGATGGTGTGGCCCGCGCTCACGGCGGCGGCCATCAGGATGTGCTCCGTGCCAGTGACCGAGGGCTCGTCAAAGAACAGGTCCGAGCCGCTCAGTCCTGCGGGCACGGTGAAGTCGTAGGTCGTGCCCAACTCCAGCGTGGCGCCGAGTTTTTGCAGTCCATAGAAGTGCGTGTCCAGGCGCCGACGGCCAATCACGTCGCCGCCCGGCGGATACAGCTTGGCCTTGCCGGTGCGGTGCAGCAGCGGCGCCACGCACAGGATGGAGGTGCGCACCTTGTTGCACAGTGCCTGCGAGATTTCGCTGGTGTGGACCTGCGCCAGGTGCACGCTCACGCGCTCGCCGCTGCGCTCGACCTTGCCGCCGAGTTCGACGATCACGTCGAGCATGTGGCGCACGTCGATGATGTCGGGAACGTTCTCCAGAATCATTTCCTGATCCGTGAGAATGCACGCCGCGATCATCGGCAGAATGGCGTTCTTGTTGCCCGAGACGCGGACCGTGCCGCGCAGCGGAACACCGCCTTCGATTTCAAAAATGGACATGGGATGGCTGACTTCAGAGTGAGCTTGGATTGTCCCATACCGTTGTGCGCCGTCGCCGCAGGGGGCCGACATCGGGGTTTGCAGTCACGCGAACAATGGCCCATAATACTGTACAAATAAACAGTTATTGTTCGTGATCTTGCCGCCATGCCACCCGCTCTCGCTCTTGCTTCTTCGGTCGATCCGTCCGCGTTGGTGGGCGTTTGGCGCGCCGACCAGATGGCCTCGGCCGTGGGCAGCGTGCTGTCCAGCGGCTACCCGGCGCTGGACGCGCAATTGCCCGGCGGTGGCTGGCCGGTGGGCGCGCTGACCGAGTTGCTTCAGGTGCAGTCGGGCGTGGGCGAGTGGGGCTTGCTGTTGCCCGCGCTGGCGTGCAGCTTGTCCCGCGCGACCTCGCCCCGGGCGACACTGGTGCTGGTGGGCGCGCCGCATGTGCCGCTGGGTCCGGCGCTGCTGGCGCGCGGACTGGACGCGCAGCGCCTGCTGTGGGTGCGCACCGACACGCCTGCGGCGCGCGCCTGGGCCTGCGAGCAGGCGCTGCGCTGCGCCGACGTGACCGCCGTGCTGGCCTGGCTGCCCCAGGTGCGCACGGACGCGCTGCGCCGTCTGCACCTGGCCGCGCACGACCATGCCAAGCTGCTGTGGGTGTTGCGTCCGGCCGCAGCGCAACACGAGTCTTCTCCGGCACCGCTGCGCCTGCTGCTGGCCACCGCAAGCCCGGGCTTGGGCGCGGCGCATGAGAGCCTGGTGAGCATCCTCAAGCGCCGCGGTCCGCCGCTGGAGCAGGCGCTGCCGC
Source organism: uncultured beta proteobacterium (assembly GCA_903844215.1). GTDB lineage: Bacteria > Pseudomonadota > Gammaproteobacteria > Burkholderiales > Burkholderiaceae_C > CAIKVZ01. Next base: position 10,567 of record CAIMSP010000158.1, read on the forward strand.
TGGCCCTGCACAGCGCCGCGCTGCGGGCCCTGCTGGCGGCCGCCAAGCTGCGCGGCAGCGAAGCGCGCGAAACGCTGGTTGTGCGGAGGGCGCATGCATTGGATCGCCTTGCAGCCGCTGTGTGACGCGCCGCCGGGGCAGAGCGTTTCAGCGCCGGACGAAGCGGCGCTGCGCGTGGCCCTGGGCTGGCGCGCCCTGCAGTTCACGCCGCGCGTGGCGCTGCAAGACGAAGCCGTGCTGCTGGAGGTGTCGGGCAGCGAGCGCCTCTTTGGCGGGCGCGACGCCTTGCTGCAGCAACTGCTGCAGCCGCCCCTGGCCATCAGCGGCTGGGCGCAAGGGGCGAGTTCCTTGCTGGCGCTGGCGTGTTTGCGCACCGGTGTCACGCAACCGTCTTCGCCCGATGCCTTGGCTTTGCACACCTTGAGCGCGGCGCGCAGCCACCTGGCCACGCTCTCGCGCCTGGGTTGCAACCGCTGGGGCGAGCTGCGTGCGCTGCCGCGCGGCGGCGTGGTGCGCCGCTTTGGCGCGGAGCTGCTCGACGCACTCGATTGCGCCTATGGGCTCCGGCACGAAGCCCCGACCTGGCTCATCGCGCCGCAAGTGTTCGAGGTCAAGCTCGAACTGCACGCGCTGGTGGAGCAGGCGGGCGCGCTGATGTTCGTGGCGCAGCGCTTGTTGGCGCAGTTGCAGGCCTGGCTGCAGGCGCGGCAAAGCGGCGTGCTGGCCTTGCAATGGACCTGGTTTTTTGACGCGCGGCGCAGCCATGCGCTGGGTGATGCGCCGGACTGCGACGGCCTGCTGATTCGCACCGCAGAGCCGACGCGCGACATGGCGCATCTGGCGCGGCTCACGGCCGAGCAACTGGCGCGCTGCACGCTGACCACGCCGGTGCACAGCCTGCGTTTGCAGTCCATCGAGGTGACTCCCTTGCCCACGGCCAGCGCCAGTTTGCTGCTCGAAGAACGATTGCACGGCGACAGCCTGCACCAGTTGGTGGAGCGACTGGGCGCGCGGCTGGGGGCGCAGCAGGTGGTCTGGCTGCAGCCCCGGGCCGAGCACCTGCCCGAGCACATGCAAAGTCTGGAGCCGGCAGGGTTGGCGCTCCCGCGCCTGGCGCCGCGCGCAAAAAAAGCCTCCAACGCCGACGCGGCTCCCGACGCCGCGCTCTACCCCAGCTGGCTGCTGGAGCGTCCGCTGCCGCTGGCGCTGCAGGGCAGCCGTCCGCTGTACCAGGGCGCGCTGCAATTGCTGGTGGGGCCGCAGCGCCTGGAGCTCATGGGCTGGGCCCAGCTCGACGCGCCGGCGCCTGCGCTGCGCGACTACTTCATCGCCCTGAGTCCGCACGCCGGTTTGCTTTGGGTGTACCGCGAGCGACTGACCCGGGGCCAGGCCAGCGACCGGTGGTTTTTGCACGGCATCTATGCCTAAGCTGATTCCCCTCACCCCGCCCTCTCCCCCGAGTACGGGGCGAGGGCGTTGGAATGACTCCCTCGCCCGCTTGCGGGAGAGGGCGGGGGTGAGGGCTGAGCCATGAACCACACTGAACTGCCCGCCTATGCGGAGCTGCACTGCCGCTCCAACTTCAGCTTCGGGCTGGGCGCGTCCTTGCCCGAAGAACTGGTGGAGCGCGCCCACGCCTTGGGCTACAGCGCACTCGCGCTCACCGACGAATGCTCCGTGGCCGGGATGGTGCGCGCGCACACCGAGGCGAAAAAAATCGGACTCAAGCTGTTGCCGGGAAGCGTGTTTCGCGTGCAGCAATCGGCTCAAGAGAGCTTTGAGCTGATCGCCTTGGCGCGCAACTTGAACGGCTGGGGCAACCTGTGCGAGTTCATCACGGCCGCGCGCCGCGCCGCGCCCAAGGGCGAGTACCGCGTGACGCTGGAGCATTCCGACTTCACGCTGCTGCACGACTGCGAATTGCTGTTCCTGCCGCAGCGCCGCCGCTACACCGAGGACGAGGTGACGGCGCTCGCTGCGCTGTTGCGGCAGCTTGCCGAGCGCTTCGGCGCCTGCCTGTGGCTGGCGCTGGAGCTGCTGCACGGCGTGGATGACGCGCTGTGGCAGCAGTTGCTGACGCAGGTCAGCGCGGCCAGCGCCGTGCCGCTCGTGGCCGCCGGTGGCGTGCTCATGCATGTGCGCTCGCGCAAGCCGCTGCACGACGTGCTCACCGCCACCCGCCTGCACCTGCCGCTGTCGCAGTGCGGCCAGGTGGTGCAACGCAACGCCGAGGCGCACCTGCGCCAGCGTGTGCGCCTGGGGCAAATCTATGCGCGAACCCTGCTGGAGAACACGCTGGAGGTGGCGGCGCGCTGCGCCTTCAGCCTGGACGAGATCCGCTACCAGTACCCGCTGGAGACCGTGGACCCGGGCCAGACGCCGACGCAGACGCTGGCGCGCCTGAGCTGGGAAGGGGCGGGCGCGCGCTATCCGCAAGGCATACCGGCCAGCGTGCAGCAGCAGGTGGAGCACGAGCTCGCGCTCATCGCCGAACTGAGGTACGAGATGTATTTTTTGACCGTGCACGACATCGTGCGCTTTGCCCGCAGCCGACGCATCCTGTGCCAGGGCCGGGGCTCGGCGGCGAACTCGGCCGTGTGCTATTGCCTGGGCGTGACCGAGGTCGATCCGGCGCGCATCAACGTGCTGTTCGAGCGCTTCATCAGCCGCGAGCGCGACGAGCCGCCCGACATCGACGTGGACTTCGAGCACCAGCGGCGCGAGGAGGTGATCCAGTACATCTACGCCAAGTACGGCCGCGAGCGCGCCGCCCTCACCGCCGTGGTCGTGAGCTACCGCCCGCGCAGCGCCTTGCGCGACGTGGGGCGTGCGCTGGACATCGACGCCGCTTTGATCGCCGCGCTGTCGCGCGAACACCCCGGCATGTACAGCCGCGAGGTGCTGGCCGAGCGACTGCAATCGGCGCTGGAACAACTGGGTCCGCAGGCGCTTGTGCCTTCGCCCCAGCGCCTGGCCCTGTGGCTGGACCTGTCGCGCCAGCTCATGGGTTTTCCGCGCCATCTGGGCCAGCATGTGGGCGGCTTCGTGCTGACGCAAGGCAAACTCACGCGGCTGGTGCCGGTGGAGAACGCTGCCATGATGAATAGAAGCATCATCCAGTGGGACAAGGACGACCTGGACGCCATGGGGCTGCTCAAGGTCGATGTGCTGGCGCTGGGCATGCTCAGCGCCATCCGCCGCTGCCTGGACCTGATGAGCGCGCGCCGTGGCCATGCCTTCGAGATGCAGGACATCCCGGCCGAAGACAGCGCCACCTACGACATGATCTGCGCCGCCGACACCGTGGGCGTGTTCCAGATCGAAAGCCGCGCCCAGATGTCGATGCTGCCGCGCCTGCAGCCACGCTGCTTTTACGACCTGGTGGTGGAAGTGGCGATCGTGCGCCCGGGCCCGATCCAGGGCGGCATGGTGCATCCCTACCTCAAGGCGCGCGCCAACCCGGATGCCGTGGTCTATCCCAGCCCTTCGCTCAAGGAGGCTTTGAAGCGTACCCTGGGCGTGCCGATCTTTCAGGAACAGGTGATGCAGATCGCCATGCTGGCCGCAGGCTTCAGCGCGGGCGAGGCCGACAGCCTGCGCCGCTCCATGGCTGCCTGGAAGCGCAAGGGCGGCGTGCACAAGTTCTACCAGCGCATGGTCAGCGGCATGCTGGAGCGCGGCTACACGCTGGAGTTCGCGCAAGGCATCTTCAAGCAGATCGAAGGCTTTGGCGAATACGGTTTTCCCGAGAGCCACGCCGCCAGCTTTGCCCTGCTGGTGTATGTGAGCTGCTGGCTCAAAAAACACGAGCCCGCGTGCTTCCTCACGGCCCTGCTCAACAGCCAGCCCCTGGGTTTTTACAGCCCCTCGCAACTGGTGCAGGACGCCCAGCGCCACGGCGTTCAAGTGCGCGCCGTGGACGTGATGTGCAGCGAGTGGGACTGCACCTTGGAAGCTGAGTCGTCATTGCGAGCGCAGCGCGGCAATCCGTCTCTTGCCTCCGATGCACTTGCCGTCAGATTGGGTCTGCGCATGGTCGCGGGCCTGAGCGCCGCGGCCGCACAGCGCATCGTTGACGCAAGGCAGCAGCTGCCCTTCAGCAGCACCGAAGACCTGGGCCTGCGCGCGGCGCTGGACCAGGGCGAACTCAAGGCGCTGTCCGCGGCCGATGCGCTGGCCGCGCTGTCGGGCCATCGACGCCAGCAGGTGTGGGACGCGTCGGCCTTGAAAGTGGCGCCGCCGCTGCTCAGGAACATTCCGGTGGCGGAGGATTTTCTGGAACTGCCTGCCGCACCCGAAGGCGAGGAAATCGTCTTTGATTACGCCTCCACCGGACTGAGCCTGAGGCGCCACCCCCTGGCGCTGCTGCGCGAGAGCTTGAACAAGAAAAGACTGCTCACGGCACAGGCGTTGCGCGATCGGGCCAACGGCGCCTTGGTGCGCGCCTGCGGCATCGTCACCGTGCGCCAGCAGCCGCAAACGGCGCACGGCGTGACCTTCGTCACGCTGGAGGACGAAACCGGCAGCGTCAACGTCATCGTCTGGAAAGCGCTGCGCGAGCGCCAGCGCCAAGAGCTGATCCACGCCAAGCTGCTGGCGGTGTATGGCGTGTGGCAGCGCGACACGTCGTCGCCGCAGGGCAGCGGCGCCCAGGTCTGCCACCTCATCGCCAAGCGGCTGGTGGATCTGACGCCGCTGCTCGGGAGGCTCGCCACCGCGAGCCGGGATTTTCATTGAACCTGAAATCTACGCGCGGCCTGCGGCCGCTTTGGCCAGCAGCTTGAGCCCGCGGCCCTGATGTCCGGCACCGCGCTGCGATCGCACCCGGTAGCGAACCTCTGCATCGAACTCGGCCAGCATCAGCGTGACCGTTTCGTCCAGCAGGCCATTGATCGTCGTGGACCTGGCCAGCGCAAGTTGCCGCAAACGCTGGTGTTTGTCATCGGACAGGCGAACCGTCAGGGCGCTCATGGTGTTTGCTCCTTCAAAAATTGCTCAGGACTCAAAATTCTCAATCCCGCAAAGCTCAAGTCCATACCTGAAAAATCCCGCACATTGCGGGTAACGATAGAGTCTGCGCTCCCGGCCACAGCGAGCTCGATCAGGTGGTTGTCTGCTTCGTCCCGCAAATTGGGTCGCCAGCCAAAGTAGACACGCACCCACTTGGTCTGGGCCAAAAAAATGTCAAGCAACTCAGAGCGCTCCCGTGCCGTCAATCGGCAGCCTTTGAAAAGCGCCGTGCGCCCCAACACGTCTTCATACTCTGCCATCAGGGTGGAACCCATCAGCGCTTGGAGGTGTCCCTCTAGGCACATGCCGACAACGCGATTGGCAGCGCCGGTTCCAAGGCAAGCCCCAACAAACACATTGGTGTCCACAACAGCGCGAATCATTCTGCAATGGTAGCAAAATTGCCACCAATGTTCAAATACTGTACTTTCGGGCGCCTCAGCCAGCGCGAGCCGGGATTTTCATTGAACTTCAAGCGCGATCCAGCTCAGCCCAAACCGCGCCCGACGCCGAGGCCGATCTACGCACAGCGGGCTGAACGCCAAGCCTGCGACCTGATTCGCTCTTGTCAAGGTCAGGGCTGGGCTCGGGCGGCGCGTTCAATGGGGCTTTGCCGGAGCAGGCTTCTTGCCATCAGGCAGACCCCACTTGGCATCGCTGCGCGCAAGCGCCGGTTCCGCCGCTGATCAAAGCTAAAACCTTCTCGTACAATTTCCCGTCCTCGCAAACACCGGCCTGGTCAGATTCACTTACACGGGAGCATGTCGCGCATGGCACAGAAGAAGTCGCTGTATGAAATACTGAAGCTCGAAGCCGATGCGTCCTACTCCGAGATTCGTGCCGCCTACGAAATGCGGGTGCAGGCGCTGGACAGTCGGTCGCAGTCCTTGCTCACGGAAGACGCCGACCTACAAAGGCGTTTGCTCACGCTGGCCTACAGCACCCTCTCGACACCTCTGTCGCGCGACGCCTATGACGCCCATTTGGCGGATCGCAAGGCATCGACCAAGCCCCCTTCGAGCGCGCTGGTGGCGGCCTCTCTGGGCAACCCAAGCGCCGCCGAAATTCGGGCCGATGCCATGCTGATGCGCGCCGATGCCATGTCACTGCGCGCCGACGCGATGGGCTTTCGGGCCGACAGCCTCGATCGCCAGTCGCCAGCAGGTTCGCGCATCGGGGCAAGCCCGGTCGTGTCCCGTGTGCTGTCGTCGTTCAAGACCGCGCTGCTGACGCTCGGTACGCTGGCCGCGCTTGGCATGGTTATCAAGATCGTGTTGCTTTTCACCATGACCGGGCAGTCCGATGCCGTGACCAGCGCACGCAGCGCCAACAGCGAAAAGATCTTCCTGCAGGACTATTACCAGACCTGGGGCGTGCGCCCGGCCAGCCGGGCCGAAGCCGAGTTACTCGACGCGCAGCGGCGCAGCGACGAGGATGCCACTCGGGCTCGGAAACAGGCGGAAGATGAAAAGAAAAAAGCGCTGCGGGCAGAACGCGAATTTGAGGCGGAATCCCGAAAGCGTGGCGCCCAGGTGTCGGCTGAACTGGATTTTGCGGAAGAAAAAGCCCGCCAGGCCAGGCACTACGACGAGCAGCAGAAAGAACGCGCTGAGCGCATGAAAGCCCAGGCCGAGCGCCAGCGCATTGAGGCCAAGCAAGCCGAGTGGCAGAGAATATTGGATAGCCCCACCAACCGATGAGCACGAAGGGAAGGCCACATGAACGACTCGGCCTGGCCGCGTATGGCAATACGGAATCCGGGACTATCCGCGACGGATGCATTGTCTGGCGCCATCAAGAGGGATCTCAAATCAGCACGGAGGTCAATGCGGTGGTGTCGCTCACGGACACCGGGTTTCGTTTGCGCGAGGCGGGGCGGGTCACGACTTTTCAGCGCCGCCATTGACGCAGCGAGCGCCGCCGCACGAGGTCAAGCGTGACGCACTATGACCTCCTGGAGGTCAGCCCCAAGGCGAGCATCGAAGTCGTCCGCGCTGCCTACAAAAGCCTGATGCAGCGCCACCATCCGGACAAAAATGGCAACGCCTCGGAGGCGACCAAGCAGGCTTCGCAGATTGCTCAGGCCTATGCGGTGCTGAGTGACCCGCAGCGGCGCTGCGCCTATGACGAGACGCTCCAGCGCCAAGCCGCGACCACGCCTTCGGCCAACAGCGCAGCACAGGGCGCGGCTTCCCACGGACTGCGGTCAGGCCATCCCGGGGTCGCCACGGGTTGGCGCAACTGGTATGCGCCCGTGCTCATCATGTTCATCATTCTCGCCGGTGGAACCCTGCTGCTGCTGACCCAGGAGCGGGCGCTGGGCCGGGCCAGCGGGGCTCAAGCCCGGCAATCCCCGGCCGCGCCGCTGGTGGGGCTGGACGTCGCCGTGAAGGCGCCCAGGGCAGGGGACGCGCTGGGCACTGAAAGATCCAGCGCCAAGGCGGACGAACTGCAAGCCAGGACGATTTCCGCCTTCATCATCGACTTGTCCATTGACTTGCCCCCGCTTGACTCGGTGCCCGCCGGCGCGCTCCACGTGTTGCACATTCCAAACATCGGGCTTCGGGTGTGGGCAAGCGAGCCGCAGCGCTGGCTGCAAAGCATGCAGGAGCAACGGGCCGTCATCATCCAACGGCTGTTGCTGACGCTGGCCAAGGCGCCTTACGCCGAGCTCATCAAGGCCGATGGCGAGCGCTACCTCAGCAGAATGATCGAGGACGTGGTGATCGAGGCGATCGGTCTGGGTCAGTTGGCCCAGCCGCCGGGCGCCGGCGCATTGACCCAGGACGCGTCCGTGCCCGTGCAAGCCTTGTTGCCCTTGTCGTTCTCCGTGCGCTAGCAGCCTGTCGGACTCTGGGCGTGGGCGCGACGGGGGTGCATTCGGATGCAGCGCTAGGCGCGGCGCCGAAGCTTGGGGCGGCGATGGCGAGCATTTGCAACAACGCCATGGGTGCGAAGGCGCGCTTTCATGTTTCGATATTTCTGGGTTGGAGTACCGGGACGAGGCCGGGAGGCCCGCTGCGTGGCAGCTTGACCAGGCCGCTGATCGCAGCGTCATTGCAGCCGTGAGTTCCAGAGGGGAATGCGCACCGCAAAGCAGCAGCCGCGGCCGTCCAGCCCGATGGCCAGGGAGACCTCGCCGCCCATGGCGCGCGCTGCCTGCCTGACGATGGCCAGTCCCAGACCGGAGCCTGATTCGTCGGCCGACTGTTCGCGGTGAAAGCGATCGAACACGCTCTCCCATTGCGCCGGCGCAATGCCCGGGCCGTCGTCCATCACGCGGATCGTCAGCGACCCCGGTTCCTGCAGCACCGCCACTTCGATCCGGCCCGGCTGCGGGCCATAGCGCAAGGCGTTGTCCAGCAGGTTGTCGATCACGCACTGCAGCGCCTGGGCGTCGCTCTCGCAGGGCAGTTGTTCCGGGCCGTCCAGCGTGATCTCCACGCCACGCGCGCTCGCGCGTTCGGAGGTTTCGGCAATCGAGTCGCGCAACAGGTTCATCACATCCAGCGCTTGATGCCGCTGTTCGCGTCCCTCCAGTTGCGCCAGTTGCAGCATCTGGCGCGTCAGGTGCGAGGCCCGCACCAAGGCCCTTTCCAGCCGCCGAGCCGCCTCGCTGCGCGCAGCCGGGGTGTCGGCAGCGGCCAGTACATGGGCTTGGGCCAGAATCACCGCCAACGGGGTGCGCAACTCGTGGGCCGCATCCTGGATAAACGCCTTTTCGCGCGCGAGCGCGTCGCGCAAACGGGTTAGCAAATTGTTCAGTGCATCGTTCAGTGGCTGCAAATCGTGGTAGCGCACGCGTTCCGGCACCGGGGAGAGATCGTCGGCACTGCGCTGGGTGATTTCATCGGTCAGCAGACTCAAGGGCTTTAAGCCGGTGCGCACCGCCCACCACACAGCGGGCAGCAGGATGGGCGCGAGCGCAATCAACAACAGGGCGAATAAAACCGCCGTTCTCACCGTCCGCCTATTCAATCGGCTTTCGTCAACCACTATCACGGTGCGCCAGCGTTTGCCTTGCACTGTGAACGTGCGGAACTGTTGTTCGCCGAGCTTCACAAGTCCCTTTCCGATGACCACTTCACGCAGGCTCTGCAACGGCAATTCTCCGGTGGCGTCAACCAGCGAGTTGTCAGTGTCAAACACGGCGAATCCGCTCGGGTTCTCTGCCTCCATCAGCTCCTTCTGGCTGATCAGGCTCTGAATGAAAGCGAGCACATGCTTGACCTCGGCGGGATCCGTCACGTCGGCGAGGCTCTTGTCCAATGCGGTCGCGAACCCCAGCAACTTTTCATCGGCAGTGTCCCTCGTGCCGTCCCAGTCGAGCGGTATGACGCAGAGCCAAAGCACGAAAAACGTGCCCAGGAAGAACAGCAGAATTCTTCGCGCCAGTGTGCGCCGCGTGAGCCACTTCATGGCCGGATCAAATAGCCCACGCCGCGCACCGTGCGCAGGCAGTCGGCGCCCAGCTTGCGCCGCAGGTTGTGCACATGCACTTCCACCGCATTCACATCCATGGCCTCGCCCAGCGGGGCGAGCATTTCGGTGAGCCGGTGTTTCGGCACGGCCTTGCCCGGAGTGCGCGCCAGTGCCAGCAGCAGCTCGTATTCGCGCGGCGCCAGATGCACCACTTGGCCTGCCTGGCGCACCTCGTGCGCGGCCGTGTCAATTTCGAGTTCGCCCAGCGTCCACAAGGCGCTGGCCTGCTGTGCCGAACGGCGCGTCACCGCGCCCAGGCGCGACAGCAGCTCGGCCACAATAAAGGGCTTGAGGATGAAGTCGTCGGCGCCGTCATCCAGGCCGGCCAGGCGGTCGCCCAGGCCGGCGTTCGCGGTGAGGATGATGACCGGCAGCTTGAGCCCTTCGGCGCGCCATTGGCGCAACAGATCCATACCGTTGCCATCGGGCAGCGAGAGGTCCAGCAGCACGCAGTCAAAGCCCTTCTCCCTTGCCATGGCCAGGCCCTGGCGCGCACTGCGCAACCACTCGCTGGTATGGCCTTCGATGCGCAGGGCCTGCTGCAGGCTGGTCCCCAAGTCGAGGTCGTCTTCAATCAAAAGCAGATGCATGCGCCAAGCATAGCAAGACTCCTGCGCCCAAGCTGAGCGCAGGCTGAACGCAACGACATTGCCGCTGCCGCCCGCCTTCAGCAAACGTAAAGCCGAGCTTAAGCCAGCGCAAAGCCAGTCCCTCCTAAGATTGATTCGCCAGGGTTTTTGAATTCGCCCTGCCCCGGAAAAGCATCCCGATGAATCTCAAGTAAAGGTGAAATGAATTGAAAAATAGATTGCGAATTTTGGCCTGCGCGGCCGCCATGGTCTTGGTGGGCTGCGGTGGTGGCGGTGGTGGCTCCTCTGCACCCGTGTCGCCCCCTGCGATTGTCTTTCCACCCCCGAGTAGTTTGGCGAACATCTGCACCCCTGAGGGCGAGAAGGCCTGGGTCCGCTCCTATATGGACGACGTGTATCTCTGGTCCAACGAAATCGTCGATGTGAATGCCGCCAGCTATGCCACGCCGAGTGACTATTTCGACGCGCTGCGGGTTAAGTCCAAGGACAAATTCAGCTTCAGTCTGCCCAATGCGCAGATGGCCGCTATGGCCAGCGGTTCCGGCGCAGTGAGCTACGGTGCGGTCTATACCCTCAGCCCTGACCATCGCATATTGGTTGCCTACTCCGAGCCCAATACGCCAGCCAGCGCCGTCGGCCTGGGGCGCGGTGCGCAAATTGTGAATGTCAATGGCGCGGCCTTGACGCCAGCGACCGAGCCCGCTTGGAACGCCGCGTTGTTTCCTGAGGCCGCGGGCCAGACCAACAGCTTTGATGTGCTGGACCCGGGTGCCAGCGTGACCCGCAAGGTGACGCTCACCTCGGCCCTGGTGACGGTCACGCCCGTGCCGCAAGCGCAAGTCATCACCCAGAGCACGGGGAAGAAGGTCGGCTACCTGGTGTTCAATGCGCACATCGCCAGCGCCGAGGCGCCACTGAGCGCCGCCATTGCGCAATTTGCGCTCGCCAAAATCGACGACCTGGTGCTGGATCTGCGCGACAACCCAGGGGGCGAACAGTCCATCGCAGCGGAGCTGGGCGCCATGATCGGTGGCGCGCCAGTGACGGGCAAGACGTTTCTGAAAATAGCATTCAACGCGAAACACCCGGAGAAAACCAATGACCCCAGCAGCACGGTGGCGTTCCCACGCACCGACAGCACGGGCCAGACGCTGCCCACGCTGGGGCTGCCACGGGTGTTTGTGTTGACCAGCGGCATTACCGCTTCATCCAGCGAACTCGTCATCAACGGCCTCAAACCCTTTGTCACCGTCATTACCATTGGAGCAACCACCAGCGGCAAGCCTTACGGAGAAAATTTCGTGACCAATTGCGCAACCAGTTACGCCGCGATGGAAATGAGCGCGACCAACTCTTTGGGTCAGGGCAACTACGTCAATGGCTTTGCACCCACCTGCGCCGCCGTGGACAACCTTGATCTGCCGCTGGGTCAAACGAACGAAGTCCTGCTGAATGCCGCGCTGAGCTACCAGACGACGGGCGCCTGCCCTGCAAGCTCGGCACAGGCCAAGCAGCAGATCCGACCGGCTCAGGACGGGGCGCCATCCGATCTGCTCAAGAAGCTGCTGCAACCGCGCCACCGCTGAACTTGTCCTGGGGCAAGCCCCAGCCTGCTGAAGAAAAACTGAAACCTATTTTTGGAAACCATTATGAAATTAGCTACATTGATCATCTCCGTCGCCGCAGTTGCCCTCCTGGGCGGCTGTGCAACCTCCGGCAACGAGCACCTGAAAAATCAAACGTCTTCGACGATCCATGAGTCGATCTTTGAAGGCGTCACCACCAAGGATTTGATTCGCGCGAGCATGGGCGAGGCGACGACGGTCACGTTCACTGACGGGGGCAACGAAGTTTGGACGTACCGCTATGACCGCTCCGTGCCCCAACTGCACAGCTTCATTCCGTATGTGAACTTGGTGAGCCAGGTGGCGGACGTCAAGTCCAAGGAACTGGTCGTGATGTTCGACAAGAACAATGTGGTCTCAAAGTACGTCATGCGCGAGGTGAGTTCGGTGAAGAAAATCGGCCTCGCGTATTGACCTGAGCCTAAAGGGTCATGCCTGGGCGCTGGACGTGGTCCAGTGGCGTGTCGATGCGCCGAGCTCGTTCGAAGTGCTGGCATGATTGGGCGCTGATTTGCCATTGAAACTTCTAATGCGTTCTTACCCTTGCGTCGTGTGGTTGGTTGGTGGCACAGCCCTGCTGGCCAGTGCTCTGCTGGGTGGCATGGTCCATGCGCAAACCGCAGCCGGTGGTGCAGCCCAAGACACGGCGGTGTTGCCGCGGGTCGAGGTCGGCGGCGTGTCGGCCGCGCCCCGAGAGTTGAAAACACTGAACCAATTTGCGTACACGCAGATTCTGTTTGAGCGCTACCACCAGCTCGCGCCCCAAGCCGAACTCAAGTTCAAGGTGTTTGCGCGCAAGTCAGAGCGGGATTTGGACCACGCGGAGTTGAGCTTGGTTGGCAAGAGCGAATCCGCTCCGGTGGTGCTGGATGCGCAGCAGCGCTTTGTGCTCGACCCGGTGTGGCGCCAACTCGATGGGAATACGGAGCTGCGCAGCCGATTGCCCGAAGGGCGTGTGGCTTGGCGCGTGGACATTCAAACGCCGGGCTTGCCAAGTGGCACCCGGCGGCTGGGGGACTTGCGCCTGGAATATATCGCAGCTGCTATCAGTGGACTGGCGCGCACGGTGGAGTTGTCTTATTTGGGGGCCTATATTTGGTCCAGGGAGAGCAAGGTGACGGACCCCTACCTGACCTACCCCGAGATGATGAGCCATATTGCCGAGCGCCCGGTGTTTGGTGTGACGCTGGTGCACGGGGAACGGCGATTCAGCTTGAATTACTTTCAGTTGCATGGCAGCGGCGATGGACTGAGCCTCAAGTCCGCCAGCAAGAGGCTGGATTGGGGCTACGGGATGCGCAATCGCATGTATCGGCTGCCGCCATCTGCCAATGATTGGCCGGACGACACCTTGGTGGTGCTGGAATTCATGGACTCCCCTGACGCAAAGTCCGCTGCTGGTGAACCGGGCGCCAATGCAGCCGCCCCCGATGGCGTGGCCGCGCCTTACGCCCGCTGTGCGCAATCGCTTGTGGTTGGGATCACCCGTCGCGCTGAGGTGGAGCAGCAACTCGGCCGTGCCCGCGTGCTGCGGTTCGAGGACGGCACCGAGACCTGGCACTACTTCCAATTCCACAACGGTGCCAGCGTTGAAAATCTCTTCAACACCGCGCCGATGATCCACAGCTTGAAATCGGATGCGGTCGAATTGCGGCTGCTGTTTGATGCCGACGGCGTGCTGAAGAAGTTTGCGCTACGCGAGCACGCCGCCGTCGCGATCCGCTAGTTTGCGCTGACCCGCTGCGGCCGATTGCCCGCGCCGAGTCCTCAACCGAACTTGCCCGTGTCCACATATTCCTGCGAGAGCATGGACCACCAGTCGGTGGCCAGGCCGTTGAGAACGTAGGCGTAGGGCAGCCAGCCGTAGCCGCCGTCGCCCCAGCCCGTGCCCCAGGAGTTGCGGATGAGCAAGGCGCCAGTGGTGGCAGCAGCGCCGGCGGCGGTGTTCTTGATGACCAGGGCGTCGTTGTAGCCGACGGCCATGACGGCGTGTCCGCCAACGATCTTTTCTCCGGCCACGGGGTAGGGAATTGCGCCCTTGTTGGCCACGCTGGCCTGGGTGTAGGAGCTGTACACGGTGAAGCCGAACATCGACGGCAGACCGGCTGCCAGATTGGCCTTGATGGCGGCCAGCAGGTTCGCCGCCGTGGTGCCGGCGGGGTCGAGCCGGTAGTAGTTCAGCGCCTGGTAGTTCTGCCCGAAGGAGTAGAGAAAGGCCGTGGGTTCGTTGTCGAAATTGGCGACAACGTAGGGGCAATACTCTTCGGGCGGAACGCCAAACAGCACCAGGGCCGCCATCGTGCTGCGCAGATAGGCGCCGGTGTCGCCCGTGACTTTCATCAGGTCACGCGTGGCCTTGTACAGGAACAAGCGCGAAGCGTCGATGTGCCGGCCGTAGGCGCGGCGCTCGTAGTACTCGACCATGCCCACGCCGGCGTGGGCGGTGCAGGAACCCAGGTTGAGCTGGTTCTCGACGGATGAGCACCAGGCGCGCAAATCGGCGCTCGCCGCCAGGGCCACGGGCGCGCCCTTGGCCTTGGGCTTTTGCAATCGGGTGAGCAGGGGTTTGAGCTTGGCGTGCTCTGGCGTGTAGTCGTTGATGCTGGGCAGGTCGTGCAGCCAGCCAAGGCCCAGCGGGTTTGATGAATCAGCCATAAGAGGTTCTCCTTGAATTTGAGTGAAAGTGAGCCGTCAAGCAGGAGTCGCTGGCAAGACGAACGGCGGCGCTTGACAACGTGCAGGTGTCCGTTGCGAGACCTGCGGCACGAAGTTATCAAAAGAAGAACATTGAAGCAATAGATTTCAGCCCTATGCCGACGCGGCGCTCAGGGATCGCGGCGGATACCATTTAGACTCGTCACGCCCCCCGATCCCCTTGACCTACCCGCCGTTAGCGCCCGGCCATTGCGTTGGAACCCGATGAAAAAATCCGTCCTGCTGGCCTGCGCCCTGGCGCTTGGCTTAACACTTGGCTCGCCCCCGATGACACTCGCTCAAACCAGTACCAAAGATCAGGACGCCTATCAATGGCTGGAGGAAGTCCAGGGAGCGCGCGCCCTCACCTGGGTGCGCGAGCGCAACGCCGTCAGCCTACAGGCCCTGCAGGCCAGCCCCAACTACACGCCGCTGCGCCAGGAACTGCTGGCCGTGCTCAACAGCCGCGACCGTATTCCGCAGGTGAGTCGCTATGGCCCCTGGCTGTACAACCTGTGGCAGGACGAGCTGCACCCGCGCGGCCTGTGGCGGCGCACCAGCCTGGCCGAATACCGCAAGCCCGCGCCGCTGTGGCAGACCGTGCTCGATCTGGACGCCCTGGGCGCGGCTGAAAAGGAGAGCTGGGTGTTTGGCGGCGCCACCTGCCTGGGGCCGGACTACCGTCTGTGCCTGTTGTCGCTGTCGCGCGGCGGCGCCGATGCGCATGTGGTGCGCGAGTTCGACACGCAGACCCTGAAGTTTGTCGAAGGCGGTTTTCAACTGCCCGAAGCCAAGAGCGCGGTCGAGTGGATCGACGCCGAGCACCTCTACGTCGGCACCGATTTTGGTCCTGGAACGCTCACCGACTCGGGCTATCCGAGGGTCATCAAGCGTTGGCAGCGCGGCCAGGCGCTGGCACAGGCCAAGACCGTGTTCGAGGGTCAGGCCCGCGACGTGGCGGTGTCGGTCCAGGTGGACCGCACGCCCGGTTACGCGCGCACCCTGTTCAGCCGCGCGCTGGACTTTTACAACCAGAAGACGTTCTTGCTGCAGGGCGAATCGCTGCTTGAGTTGGACCTGCCCAGCGACATGAAGGAGCACTTCTGGGGCGCACGCCTGCTGCTGCAGCCGCGCAGCGATTGGCAGGTGGGCGCAGAAAAATTCCCCGCCGGTGCGCTGCTGCTGACCGATGCCGCCGCCTACTTGCGCGGCGAGCGCAAGTTTCAGCGGCTGTTCAGTCCCACGGCCACGCGCTCGCTGGCCGGCTACACGCTGACGCGCGCGCGCGTGATCCTGAACATCAGCGACCAGGTCGCGAGCCGGCTGGAGGAATGGGATCTGTCCGCCGCCCCGCCGCAGCATCGCAGCGTGCAAGCGCCGTTTCCTGGCACCCTGAGCCTGGGCGGCTTGTTTGACAGCGAGCTGGCGCACGATGAGCTGGCCGAGCGCTACCTGGTCAACTACGCCGACTTTCTGACACCCGACACGCTGTACCTGGCGCAAGCCGGCAGCGATGCGCGCGAGGCGCTGAAAAGCCGCGAGCCGCAGTTCAAGGCCGACGGCATGCGCGCCGAGCAGTTCTTCGCCACCAGCCGCGACGGCACCCAGGTGCCGTACTTCGTCGTCTGGCCCCAAGGCGCCAAGGCCGACGCCAGCAACCCCACGCTGCTCTATGGCTATGGCGGCTTCGAGGTCTCGATGCGGCCTTGGTATTCGGGCGGCTTCGGTCGCGCCTGGTATGCGCGTGGCGGCGTGCTGGTGCTGGCGAATATCCGGGGCGGCGGCGAGTTCGGACCCAGTTGGCATCAGGCCGCAGTGAAGGCCGCCAAGCAGCGCAGCTACGATGACTTTGCCGCCGTGGCCGAGGACCTGATTGCGCGCAAGATCAGCACGCCCCGGCACCTGGGCATCATGGGCGGGAGCAATGGCGGACTGCTGGTGGGGGCCACGTTCGTGCAGCGCCCCGAGCTGTTCAACGCCGTGGTCTGCCAGGTCCCGCTGTTGGACATGCGCCGCTACCACCGCCTGCTGGCGGGCGCTTCCTGGATGGCCGAATACGGCGACCCGGAGCAGGCCGACGAATGGGCCTACATCTCGAAATACAGCCCGTATCAGAACGTCAAGACGGGCGTGCGCTACCCCAGGGCGTTGTTCACCACGTCCACGCGCGACGACCGCGTGCACCCCGGACACGCGCGCAAGATGGCGGCCAAGATGCTGGAGCAGGGGCACGACTTGCTGTACTACGAGAACATCGAAGGCGGCCACGGCGGCGCGGCCGACAATGAGCAGCGCGCCACGCTGCAGGCGCTGGAATACAGTTATCTCTGGCAGCAACTGGGACGTTGAACAGCATGGAAAAAATCGCCATCCAACATCAAACCGAACCGGGCCGCTTCTGGGCCGAGGTCCAGGGCCATACGGTGGAACTGGACTACCAGCGCCGGGGTGAACAACTGATCTTTCACCACACCGGCACGGCGCCGGCGCTGCAGGGGCGTGGCCTGGCGGGCCAGTTGGTGGAACACGCGCTGCACTGGGCGGCGCCGCTGGGCTTGCAACTGGTGCCGGCCTGCAGCTACGTCGCCGGCTATGTGCAGCGCCATCGGCACTGGCAACGGCTGCTCGAACCGGCGGCCGTGCAGCAGGTGTTGAACTACTGGTTCGGACCCCTGGGCAGCGACACCGACAAGCAAATTCGCGCGCTCTGGTTTTACAAGAGTGAGGCCACCGACGCCGAGATCCGGCAGCGCTTTGGCGCCTTGATCGAACCGGCGCTCGCGGGCCACCTTCGCGACTGGAGCCGCACGCCGCTGGCGCGCTTGGCGCAGATCATCGTGCTCGACCAGTTCACGCGCAACGTCTTCAGGGACAGCGCTCGCGCCTTCGCCGGTGACGCCCAGGCCTTGCCCGCAGCGCTTGACTTGCTGGCCCGTGGCGACGATTTGCAGCTGGAGCCGCTGCAGCGCTGGTTCGCGCTGCTGCCGCTGGAGCACGCCGAAGACGGCGCCATGCAGCAGCGCTCGGTGGCTGAATTTGAAGCGCTGGCGGCGGCTGACCCGCGACTGGCGGATGCGCTGGAATATGCCCGCAGGCACCAGCAAGTCATCGTGCGCTTTGGCCGCTTCCCGCACCGCAATCAGGCGCTGGGGCGGGTTTCAAGCGCGGAGGAATTGGCCTATCTGGCGCAGCCGGGTTCGGGCTTTTGAGCTGGACGCCGCGCCCGCGCGGTGAGGGTCGAGAAAACTAGCGGCCCAGCACCGACCAGCCGGCGTGCAGGTTGACCTTGTTGTTCTCGTACTCCCACGCGGTGCCGCAGCGTTCACAGCGGTAGCGGGTGATGGTGACCTGGCCGTGAGCGCGCGGCTCCTTGCGGTTCAGTCCTTGCACCAGCTCGGCGTGCCCGGGGGCGCGGCGCCAGTTGCGCTGGATGCCGGCGCAGGATTCGCAAAGCGCCAGCGCGTCCGATTCAGTGTTTTGAGTTGGGTCTTGGGTCATGGGGTGGCTCTGGATAGCGGGCTGCATGTGCCTTGAGGCGGGGCCTCGCGATGATTTTTACTTGGCAGGGCGGTGCAGCGCACAGATCTTGTTGCCGGTGGGGTCGCGCAGATAGGCCAGGTAGAGCTTGCCTGATGCGGCCTCGCGCCAGCCGGGCGGGTCTTCGCAGCTGCTGCCGCCATTCGCAACGCCGGCCGCATGGAAGGCATCGGCTTGCTCGGTGGACTGCATGCTCAAGCCGATGGTGCTGCCATTGCCGTGCGTCGCGCTCTCGCCATTGCTGGGTGTGGTGATGCCGAACGTGCCGGAGGGGCTGCGGTAGAAATAGCGGTTCTTGTTGGCCACGCCCGGGCCAATGCCCAGCGTGGCGAAGAGCGCGTCGTAAAACGTTTTTGAGGCCTCAAGGTCGTTCACGCCGACCATCACATGACTGAACATGGCTTTCTCCTTTGGCGCCCATTGGGCGAAGTGCAATCTGACGATGGTAGTCGAAGCCCGCCAGCGCCGCTGAGGTGCGATGCAGGCTGACGCCGAGCAAGCGGTGCTGGAAAAGCATCTGCCTGCGCTTTCAGTCGATTACGCCGCGCGGGGTAAGCAGCAGTCAATCACGAGCGACTCGGGATCGTCAGCGCCAGCACGACGTCTGGGTGCTTCCCGCCGTACTCAGCGTGGCCGGAACCGTGAAGGCAGCGAGTCCCAGCCGGCCAGCGCTTCGGCGCGGTCGGCGTCGAGCCGGGCCTTTGCTGGATTGGTAGAGGATTCCCTCAAACCCGGCGGCGCGTACCAGATCGGCCAGGATGTGGCTCTGCAAGGGCAGACCGAACTGGATGGGCAGCACGCGCCAGTTGTGGTTGACCACCATGTTCAGTATTTGTTTGCCGGTTTTGGCCATGGCCAGGGCGTGAGATGGGATGCGAAGCGCACTCTTGAGCTTGCGGCCACGCTCGGGCATCTTGATCTTGCTGAAGACGCGGGCGATGTCGTTGCGGGTGTCGGGCTGACTCAAGTCGATGATGCGACTCAGGTTCCAGCTTTTGTGCCAGGCGTTCGGCCAGACGGCGCTCGCCCGGCGTCATGCGTGATACGCAGGCGCCAAGCGCCGGTATGAGGGTTGCCATGGTGGTTGTCTTGTCCCGGATATGGAATCGAGACCATCATGGCGGCAACGAAGGGGGTGCCAAGCGCGCAACTGGCAAGGTACGAGACCGCCGTCGCGATACGCTCGCATTGCGATAGCGGCGTGCCGATCGGCTTGCACGACCTTCCTGTTTGTCATAACATACAAACATCAAATTACGGGGATGCTGAGCATGACGGTCCATACATTTTCAAGCCGAGATTTCACACGCGACGTGTCGGCGGCCAAGCAGGCTGCGGCCAAGGGACCGGTGTTCATTACGGACCGTGGTCGCCCGGCGTTTGCTCTGTTAAAAATCGAAGACTACTACCGCATCGTCGGTGCAAACCAACCGACCCTGCTCGATGTCATGGACGGAATTCCCGGCGGGGATGACATCGCATTCGACCCGCCTCGGAGGGATGTCCAGATCCGTGCCGCCTCGTTCGACTGAGGTACGGACGATGTACGTTCTGGATACAAACGTGATTTCTGAGTTGCGCCATGGCAAGCCCAACCAGTCTCCCAAAGTGCGAGCCTGGGCCGCAACGCAACCGACGGGGCGGCTTTTTCTGTCGGCAATCACCATCCTGGAGTTGGAAATTGGCGTTCAGGCGTTGGAGCGCCGGACCCCACCGCAAGGCAGTGCGCTACGCAATTGGCTTGACGGCGTGCGTGTGGCCTTCGCAGGCCGAATCTTGCCATTTGCCGAGCACACGGCTGCGCTGTGCGCCTCATTGCATGTGCCCGATCGGCGTTCTGATCGTGACGCGATGATCGCGGCGACGGCGATCGAGCACCGGTTCACGGTCGTCACACGCAACGTGGCAGACTTTTCCAGTTCAGGCGTGGCACTCTTCAATCCGTGGGGCGCCTGAGGGCGCCCGTCGCGGAGGATTCGAGGCGCGCATCACGACTGGTAGTTGTTGTCAATATGATATAAATGTTTCTCCCGCTGACCTGACGCCGCCGAGCCATTCGCAAGCAGGTCAACCCAGCCTGCACCACCACGCCAAGCGAGGAACATCATGGCCAACATCCACATGGTTTGCATCACGCCGCATCAACTCGAACCGGACAGTTTGGGCGGTTTATATGACCTGGAACGCTTCGAGAAGAGGTACCTGGCTCAGGGCGACTCCTGGTTCTCCATCGGCCACATGCCGCCCTGGTGCACCACCAATGTGCTGCAGCAGATGACGCTGTCGCGCGCGGCGGTGGCCGTCAACTGCGCGCATCCGGGCATGGAGTTGATGCACATGGCCGACAGCAGCACCGAGCCGGCCTTTCTCAATCTGCTCAACGGCAGCGGCAACGCCAAGCTGGCCTGGAAATGGGATGCCATTCTGATGTCCGGCGGCGGCAACGATTTGATCGACGCAGCGCAAGCCGATCCGCAGGGACAGCCCGGCGCGCGCCTGCTGCTGCGGGCCGACGAGTGGGCCGGCGCGGGCGGGGTCGAGCGCTACTTAAGCGAGCCGGGATGGCAGGCGTTTTGTGGGCACCTGGACCTCGTTCTTTTCAATCTGCTGGAGGAGCGCGACCGCAACGTCAACCTGGGCGTGCCGCTGCTGCTGCACAGCTACGATTTTGTCACCGTGCGCAACGCGCCCGCCGGGCCGGGCCTGGGGCCCTGGCTGTACCAAGCAATGAATGACATCTACCGCATTCCCGCCACCGATTGGGACGCGCTCTCGGATGTGTTGATCCGCAGGCTGCAAGCCCTGATGCGCAGCCTGGGACAAAAGTACGCCGGGCGCAACGTGATCGTGGTGGACTCCGTCGGCACGCTGGCTCGCGCCGCTGCTGGCACTTCGGGCGTCAGCGGCGACTGGGAGAACGAGATTCATCCCACGCCGCATGGCTACGCGCTGTTGGCGCAAGCCTGGCGCGGTCCGCTGGACGCGCTGGCCTGACTCCTGCACTCTTGCCCCGGCCTGCCCCGAGGCGCACTCACATGTTGGCGTGCACCTTGTCGTAGGCGGCCAGCAGCTTGCGGTGCATCTCGCAACCGACGAGTGCCAAGCCCGGTGCCGAGATGCCCATGAAGCGATCGGCCTGCATGATGAGTGCGTGCGCCTGGGCCACGGCGCCGGCGCCATAGAGCTGACGCAGCGCATCCAGATATGGGCCGGTGTCGCCCATGTCGGTGAGCTTGATCAGGCTCTCGATGCAGGCATAGACATTGCGCCGTTGCGGATTGAGCTGATCGAAATGGCGGATCCAGTCGCAGCCTTCGAGCGTGGCGGCCTCATCGCCGATGGCCAGCGCCAACAGGGTCTTGAGTTCGCCCACGCGCAAATCGGCCCAGAAGGTACCCGCGTCCGCCGCCAGGCCGATCACCGCCGCCACCGGGCGCTGGTCGGCCAGCGCAGACTCGTTTAAAGCGTCCAGCAGGTCCGAGCACTCTTCATCATCCAGATCGGTCAGGTTCAGGATGGCTTCGCGCATGTCGTTGGCCACCGAGTTGTTCTCGAAGTCCAGGTCGTCCACGGGGTAAATCTCGGACATGCCGGGCACCAGGATGCGGCAGGCATAGACGCCCAGATGCTGGAAATCGGCCACGTAAATGTCGCGCCCGTCCTGGTGGATGCGCGCCACCGCCCAGGCGTAATCTTCCGCCGTGGTGTTGGAGAAGTTCCAGTCGCAGAACTCGAAGTCAGGCTCGTCGCCCAGGAACTTCCAGTGGATCACGCCGCTGGAGTCAACGAAGTGGATCTCGATGTTGGTGGAGCTGGCGACTTCTTCCAGGTCGAAGCCGGGCGCAGGGAAGCCGCCGAGCGAATCCAGGGCGCGGCCTTGCAGCAGTTCGGTCAGGGCGCGCTCCAGTGCGATCTCGAAGCGCGGGTGCGCGCCGAAGCTGGCAAAGCAGCCCTGGTCTTCGGGGTGCAACAGCGTCACGTTCATCACCGGGTACTGGCCGCCCAGCGAGGCGTCTTTCACCAGGATGCCGAAGCCCGCAGCGCGCAGCGCGGCGATGCCAGCGGCGATGCGCGGGTAGCGTGCGATCACGGCCTCGGGCACGTCGGGCAGGCAGATGCCTTCACTGATGATGCGGCCCTTGATGTGGCGCTCGAAGATTTCCGACAGCGCCTGCGTCCTGGCTTCCGCTTCGGTGTTGCCGGCCGACATGCCGTTGCTCACGTACAGGTTGCCGATGATGTTCACCGGGAAGTAGGTGAGGGCGCCATCGCGCAGGCGCACGTAGGGAATGGCGCAAATGCCGCGCTCGGCGTTGCCCGAATTGAACTCCACTAGCGCGCTGGCGTCGATGGCGCGCTCGGGGTTGTAGAACTTGTGCAGTTCGGCGTTCAACACGGCGGGGGGCCAGCGGTCGTCTTCGCCGGCGGCAAACCAGCGCTCCTGCGGGTAGTGCACGTGCGCGCGGTTCGCGATGTCAGGACCGAGGTAGTAGTGGGTCCAGAAATAGTTGGTGGACAGGCGCTCAAAGAACTCGCCCAGGGCGCTGGCCAGGCAGGCCAGGCGCGTCGCGCCCTTGCCATTGGTGAAGAGCAGCGGGCAGTCGCGGTCGCGGATGTGCACCGACCAGACCCCGTCCACGGGGTTGAGCCAGGATTTCTCCTCGATATGAAAACCCAGGGCCTGCAGCTTGCCCTGCAGGGTGTTGATGGTGGATTCGAGCGAGGCGTCTTTGCCGGGGATGAAGTTTTCGGTGGTCATGCGGGGAGCATATCGCACCGCCGTGTCGCGCCTGCGTGGGTTAGGGGTAGGTCGGGTTAGCGCAGCGTAACCCGACAACTTCTGTGCCGTTGCTTCATCCGGCATTTGTCGGGTTACGCCCGGCGGGCTAACCCGACCTACGACTGCGACCCATTGTTTTACCCGGATGTAATTATGGTATATTTATACCCGGATATTAATTGCACTAGAGACTGACCTCGGAGAATGACGCAATGAACAACTGGACCCACATCCAATGCACCGCCTTTGAAGGTAGTCGCCGTATTGCCTCGGGCGCGCTGCATGAGGTTGCGCTGGTGGCCAAGCGCGCCGTTGACCGCGCAGCGCACAGTGCAACACCCGCTTTGGTTTTGATCTTCAACGATGCCACGAGCGAAGTGATCGAGCTGGATTGGCGCGGTTCCAAAGAAGCGTTCAAGGCCCGACTGGATGTGATGCTGGGCCTGGGGGCGATCGCTGCGGGCCGCGATTCCTGCACGCAGGCGCAGGGCGCGCAGACCGAATTGCCCGCAGCCGATGGCTTGGTCGCGGCGCGCGGCCCCGGGCGCCCCAAGCTGGGCGTGGTGGCGCGCGAGGTCACTTTGCTGCCGCGCCATTGGGAGTGGCTGAGCGGCCAGAGCGGCGGCGCCTCGGTGGCGCTGCGCAAACTGGTGGACGCTGCACGCCGTGCCTCGGAGGTGCAAGACCGCATGCGCCACGCCAGCGCCGTAGGCTACAAGTTCATGTCCACGCTGGCCGGCCATGAACCGGGGTTTGAAGAGGCCAGTCGCGCGCTCTTTGCCGGTGATAAGGTTCGATTCGAGGCGCAGATTGCATCCTGGCCGATCGATGTCCAGATGCACCTGAAAAAGATTCTCGCTGACGCCTTCGTGCCGTCCGATGCCAACGCCAACTGATCCGTCCATGAACAAGAATTCGCCCACGCCCACGAGCGCCGCCAAAGCGCCGACCGCCGTTCTGTGGAAGAGCTATCTCGCCTTTCTCGCGCCGATGATCCTGAGCAACTTTCTGCAGTCCATCTCGGGCACGGCGAACAACATCTACCTTGGGCAGATGCTGGGCGTGCAGGCCATGGCGTCGGTCTCGGCCTTCTTTCCGGTGCTGTTCTTCCTGATCGCCTTCATGATCGGACTGGGCTCGGGTGCGTCCGTGCTGATCGGTCAGGCCTGGGGCGCGAAGGAGCGCGAGCGCGTCAAAGCCATTGCCGGCACCACACTCATGATGGGCCTGAGCGCAGGCCTGCTGGTCGCGCTGTTTGGCGGCTCGTTTGCGCAGGTCATGCTGGCCGCTCTGGGCACGCCGGCGGACATCCTGCCGGGTGCCACGGCCTATGCGCGGGTGATGCTGCTGGGCGCGCCGCTGATCTTCGTCTTCCTGCTGACGACGTCGATGCTGCGCGGCGTGGGCGACACCACCACGCCGCTGTTGACGCTGCTCATCGCCATCGGCGTGAGCCTGCTGCTGACGCCGGCGCTGATCCAGGGTTGGCTGGGCTTGCCGCGCCTGGGCGTGGCCAGCGGCGCCTACGCCGCAGCCATGTCCTACGCGAGCGCGCTCGCCTGGCTGGCCTGGTATCTGCGGCGCAAAAAGCACGTGCTGGCGCCCACCGCCGCGTCCCTGAAATACCTCACCATCAACCGCGCCCTGCTGCAAAAAGTGCTGCGCATCGGATTGCCCACCGTGCTGTCCATGACCACCGTTTCCATCGCCGAAATCGCCGTGCTGTTTTTGGTGAACCGCTATGGCTCCCAGGCCACGGCCGCCTATGGCGCGGTGAACCAGATCGTCTCTTACGTGCAGTTCCCGGCGATCTCCATCGCCATCACGGCCTCCATCCTGGGCGCGCAGGCCATCGGCGCGGGCAGGGTGCACACGCTGGGCCACATCGCGCGCACCGGCATCGTGCTGAACCTGGCGCTGACGGGCTCGCTGGTGCTGCTGGGCTACCTGTTCTCGCGCAGCATCCTGGGCTTGTTCATCACCGACGCTGCGGTCGTGGACCTGGCGCAAACGCTGCTGCACATCATGCTCTGGAGCAGCGTCATCATGGGCATGTCGATGGTGCTGTCGGGTCTGATGCGCGCCAGCGGCACGGTGCTGGCGCCGACCGCGATTGGCATGCTGGCCATCGCCGGCATCGAGATCCCCGTGGCCTGGGCCTTGAGCCAGCGCTACGGCCTGAACGGCATCTGGGCCGCCTATCCGGTGGCGTTTCTGGCGATGCTGGGAATGCAAACCGCCTACGACCGGCTGGTTTGGAAGAAGAGGCCGATTCGCCGGCTGTGAAAGGAGCCGCGGGCTGGCTTTCGCCGCTCCTGCCCGTGCGCTGACTACGCGTGAGCTGCGGTTTGCAGCACCTCGGTGGCCCATTGATTCAGGCTCTTGCCGGAGGCTTGTGCCGCAATCAGGGCAGCCCCGTGGACTTCGGATGGCACGCGCAGCATGAGTTTGCCAGACGCCGGTTTTTCCGGCTTCACGCCTTGTTGCTTGCAGTCTGCAAGGAAGTCGTCAACCGCGGCTCCAAAGGCATCACGCAATTCAGCTACTGTTTCGCCGTGGAAACTGATCATGGCGCGCAGACCCAACACGCGGCCAACGAATATGTTGTCGCGGTCATCAAATTCAATGCGGGCGCTATAGCCCTTGTGGTTCATGGTGTTCATGGTTCAACCCCGACTCGTTCAAGCAGTTCGCGAGCCTCTTCGACCTGGTAGCGTTTTGCTTCTTTTCCTGGATGCGGGCGATGGCATCGCCACTGTTCTCCCGCAAGAATGATCTTGACCCGTGAGCCTTCACGTTCATGAACTTCACCACCCAGACCAACAATCAAATTCTCGACGTCGGAAAATACGATCGACGGTGACGTTGGCCGGGTAAAGATGGCTCGCAAAGTCTTGCGCTGCTTGGTATTCACGCCCGTGATACTAGCGGAAAGTTCCCTTATATGCAATCACAAAGTGATTGCATATAGACTGAAATCTTGCCAGTAGCAAAGCAATGAAATGGCTGCTCGATGGTGCTGTCGGGTCTGATGCGCGCCAGCGGCACGGTGCTGGCGCCGACCGCGATGGGCATGCTGGCCATCGCCGGCATCGAGATCCCCGTGGCCTGGGCCTTGAGCCAGCGTTACGGCCTGAACGGCATCTGGGCCGCCGATCCGGTGGCGTTTCTGGCGATGCTGGGAATGCAAACCGCCTACTACCGGCTGGTTTGGAAGAAGAGGCCGATTCGCCGGCTGTGACGGGGCTGGTCGCTACGTCTGACGGCCTGGGAATTCGCGTCGCGCATGGACGACAGTGACCACCTCAATGTACTCTGCCGAAACGCGGTAAAAAATGACGTAGTTGGGATGCGTGACTATTTCGCGCAAGCCAGGGATTCTCTGACTGGATTTGTACAAATAGGGATGCTCTGCCGCATGCTCCAAGTCGGTTTGCATTTGTGCAAAAAGGCGATCTGCAGCCGGTTCGTTTCTTTCGCTGATGAAGTCAAGAATTTGCTGCAAATCAGCCCGGGCCGATGCGCGCCATTCAATCGGTAACACAGGCCTTCTTCTTTGCATCCAGCAGGGCATGCATCTCGGCCATCACTTGATCGTGCGCAAAGTTGGGGCGCGTGTCATTGAGGCTGGCCTCAACTTTGGCCTTCAACCAAGACAGGTGGCTGGCTTCCTGCTCCAGTGTGTCGAACTCGGAGACGATAGGGGAAAGCGGTTCGCTCATTGGGACCT
This sequence comes from uncultured beta proteobacterium, assembly GCA_903844215.1. Taxonomy (GTDB): domain Bacteria; phylum Pseudomonadota; class Gammaproteobacteria; order Burkholderiales; family Burkholderiaceae_C; genus CAIKVZ01. The sequence goes on from CAIMSP010000158.1 coordinate 37,015, forward strand.
CCTGTCAAGCTTTTCACGGGCACCAGTTTACTCCTCAAAGGCAAGTTTTATCGGCGCACCGGTCGGCCTGAACGGCATCTGGGCCGCCGATCCGGTGGCGTTTCTGGCGATGCTGGGAATGCAAGCCGCCTACTACCGGCTGGTTTGGAAGAAGAGGCCGATTCGTCGGCTGTGACGGGGGCAGCGCCCTCTTCAATCCCAGTGTCTGGCGGGAGCGGCCGTTTTGGCCGCATGGGTTGGCGAGGTGGAAGAACGCCACCGCTTGACTTTGGAGGGGATGGCAGAGCTCACCGCCGGTCGAGTTGTGGATCAAGCGGACGTGGAGGGTTGGGCGGTTAGCCGCGGGCCGACAAGCCCCCCGGTGTGTTCCACAAAGGTGAAACTGAGGTGGTCCAACGAAGCCGTCGCCGAGCTTGCGCGGCTGCACGATCTTCTGGCAGCGATGAAACCGACAGCCGCTGCGCGTGCGGCCCTAGCATTGGCGCTGGCCCCGACAAATTCTTGATCGCCCGCCGTGTGGATGCTTCAGCGGCTGCGCACACCGGCAAAGAAGTGAGGTTCTTTCACACTGCCGTTGCAATCGCGCCACGAATATTGAGCGATCTGAGTCTTCTAAGGGATTGTCCTGATAGGGCTAGGATTTCTCCGATGCTACATTTCAGCTATCAATTGGGAACGATTCCAACATGATGACCGCCAAAGTACGTCAGAGCTGCGTGTCAGGGTCGTGACATTTCACGCAGCATTTTTACACAGAGCCCGTAGGAGACACACCATGAAGAGTTCCGCCCCCCAGCGCAGCCAGAACACCGTTCGGCCACGCACCGCCTTGCGCATCAGCCCCATCGCTGCTGCCTGTTCCACCCTGGTGTTTGCCATGGGTGCTGCCTACGCGCAAACCGCGACGCCGCCAGCGGCTGCACTGGACACCGTGGTGGTGACCGGTCTGCGCCACTCGATCGAGAGTTCGATTGCGACCAAGAGGAATTCCGACTCTATCGTTGAGGCCATTTCTGCTGAAGACATCGGCAAGTTGCCAGACGTGAGCATCGCCGAAGCCCTGTCACGCTTGCCCGGCTTGGCCGGCCAACGCGTCGGCGGTCGTGCACAGGTGATCTCGATCCGTGGTCTGTCGCCCGACTTCGCCGGTACCTTGCTGAACGGCCGGGAACAGGTCTCCACTGGTGATAACCGTGGCGTTGAATATGATCAGTTCCCTTCCGAATTGATCAATGCCGCCGTCGTGTACAAGACGCCTGACGCCTCCATCATCGGCCAGGGCTTGTCCGGCACGGTCGATCTGAAGACCATCCGTCCGCTGGACATGCGCGGCCGTCAGGTCTCGATGAATGCCCGCGTTGAATCCAATTCGAATGGCACCTTGAATGCCAATACCAGCACCAAGGGCAACCGCTTCAGCATCTCCTATGTCGACCAGTTCGCCGATAACACCGTGGGCGTGGCTCTGGGTTTTGCGCACCTAGATACGCCGACGCAGGAACTGCACTACAAGGCATGGGGATTCTCGAAATACGGAGATCCTTGCAATGCCGGTTGGGGTTGTGGCGGTGTCACGGGCGTGCCCGTTGGGACCAGCTTCTTGAATGGCTTTGAAGCCGAGGCCGTGTCGCGCAGCCAGAAGCGTGATGGCCTGATGGGCGTGCTTGAATTCAAACCGAGCAAGGATGTGCACAGCACGGTTGACCTGTTCTATTCCAAGTTCAAGCAGAACGAAACCATGCGAGGTTTGATGGGCGGCTTTGGCGACAACTGGAATGGCGTTGCCGGCTCCAAATTCTCCAATATCACGACGACCAATGTCGAGTCGGGTCCGTTGATTACCAAGGCCCAGATCGACAACAACGTGATGGTGGTGCGCAATGACCTGAATACGCGTGACGATGAACTCAAATCCATCGGCTGGAACACCAAGGCCAAACTCACCGACAAGTGGACCGGCACCGCCGACGTCAACTACTCGCGCGCCGATCGCAGCGAAAACGTGATCGAGTCTTACGCTGGCCCTTACGCTGGCGCAAACAAGGCCGTCGGTACGTTCAACGTCAATCTGCCTACCGGTTCCGCTTTCCCAAGCCTGGTGCCCACACTGAGCTACTCAGATGCGGCGACCGTCAAGCTGAGCGACCCTGCGGTGTGGGGTCACGATGCACTGTGGAAAAAGCCCAAAATGAGCGACGAGATCAATGCCTTGCGCCTGGAAGCCAAGCGTGATCTGGACGGTTTTTTCAGCAGCGTGGACCTGGGGTTGAACTATTCGACCCGGAGCAAATTCCGCGAGATGAACGAACTCCAGGCCAACCTGAATAATGGCCGCGCTCCGGTTGTTGTGTCGGCCGATCTGCTGCAACCGTCCACGCCGCTGGCCTTTGCCGGCATCCCCGGTGTGCTGGCCTATGACGTGATGGGCGTGCTGAACAAGTACTACACAATTGCGCCGCAAGCCTTGGATCAGGTGTACAACCGCAACTACAGCGTGAAAGAAAAGGTGTCGACCGGCTATGCCAAGTTCGGTATCGATACTGAATTGGGCAAGGTGCCGGTGCGCGGTAACGTGGGCGTGCAATTGGTGCACACGGACCAGAGTTCCACCGGCCTGACCCGCGTGAACAATGTCGATTCGGCGTTCACGAAGGGCACGACCTATGACGACATTCTGCCCAGCCTGAACCTGAACTTCGACCTCGGAAGCGACCGCTATGTGCGCACAGGCGTGGCCAAGACCATGGCCCGTGGTCGCATGGACGATATGAAGGCGAGCGCGTCAGCGAGTGTCGATGCCACCAAGCGCACCTGGAGTGGCGAGGGCGGAAACCCGGACCTGCTCCCTTGGCGCGCTACGGCGTTCGACCTGTCGTTCGAGCAGTACTTTGGCAAGCGCAGCTATGTGGCCGTGGCCGGTTTCTACAAGAATCTGGACACCTACATCTACACGCAAACCAACAACAACTACGACTTCACTGGAGTCGTGAACTCCAGCGCTGTCGTGCCTTCCAGCAATATCGGCACCTTTAAGACGCCCATGAATGGCAAGGGTGGCAGCATGTCCGGTGTTGAGTTGAGTGGTTCGCTGGAAGCGACCTTGCTGAGCCAGGCCTTGGATGGTTTCGGTGTGCAGGCCAGCACTTCCTTCACGGAGAGCAAGATCCACCCGGACGGTCCTGATGCCCCTACGCGTCTGCCGGGCCTGTCCAAAACGGTGGCCAACCTAACGCTGTACTACGAGAAGAACGGCTTCTCAGCGCGCGTCAGCGAGCGCTATCGTTCGTCGTTCCGCGGCGAAATCAACGGCCTGCACAACGCGCGCTCTTTCACCGATATCGGTGCAGACAAGCAAACGGACATGCAACTTGGCTATGAAATTCAGGCTGGTACCTACAAGGGCCTGTCGGTGTTGCTGCAGTTCAACAACGTGACCAACTCGCCTTATGTGACGACGACCGGCGACGGTTCAGGCAAGGTGACAGGACCTCTGGAGTACAACACCTACGGTCGTCAGATGTTGCTCGGTGTGACTTACAAGATGTAATTCTTCGTCCATCATGAAAATGGCCCTGTCGGTTTTTGGCCGGCAGGGCCTTTTTACTTGGATGGCACAATCCGCGTAGCGAGCACTCGGTGCCCGCGATTTTTATTTGAAGCATCGAAGATAGCAACACAGTTTTTTGGGAGCATGCAGTGAGCGTCGAACCTGTAAAAGAGATCGTGATCGTTGGCGGTGGCACCGCCGGATGGATGACCGCTGCGGCCTTTTCCAAGGTCTTGGGAAAGCGCTGCCGGATTCGTTTGCTTGAGTCCGACGAGATCGCCACCATCGGCGTGGGCGAGGCCACAATTCCGCTGATCAAGAACTTCAACATGGCGTTGGAGATCGATGAAGATGAGTTCTTGCGCCAGACCCAAGGGACGTTCAAGCTCGGGATCGAGTTTGTCAACTGGGGCAAGATCGGCGACTCTTATATTCACGGCTTTGGCAAGATCGGGCAGGAGATGGGCATGGCCCCCTGCTACCAATATTGGCTCAAGATGCGCCAGGCGGGGTTGGCGCCGGGTTTGGAAAAGTACTCGATCAATACGCTGGCGCCCAGAGCGTCCAAATACCTCCGCAGCGAACCCGAGATGGTCGGCTCGCCACTGGGTGACATCAACAACGCTTTCCACTTCGATGCCGGGCTGTACGCGAAATTCCTGCGCGGCATTTCGGAGGCGCTTGGCGTGGTGCGCACCGAGGGACGGGTGGTGCAAACGGTGCTGCGTGAGTCCGATGGCTTCATTGAGGCCGTGGTGCTGGCCAGCGGCGAGAGGGTGGCGGGGGACTTCTTCGTCGATTGCTCGGGCACGCGGGCCATTCTGATCGGTGACGCCCTGGGAATCGCTTACGAAGACTGGTCCCATTGGCTGCCCTGCGACCGCGCTATCGCTGTGCCCTGCGAGTCGATCCATCCACTGGTTCCGTATACGCGCTCGACGGCGCATTCCGCAGGCTGGCAATGGCGCATTCCATTACAACACCGGATTGGCAATGGCCACGTCTATTCCAGCCGCTTCATGAGCCAGGATGAGGCCACATCGATTCTGTTGAACAATCTAGACGGTAAACAGTTGGCCGAGCCGCGCTACATTCCGTTTGTTCCAGGCCGCCGCAAAGAGACCTGGAACAAGAACTGCGTCGCAGTAGGCCTGTCCAGCGGTTTTTTCGAGCCGATCGAATCGACCAACATCCATTTGATTCAGACCGCCATTCAGCGGGTCTTAAACCTGTTTCCAAATTCGGGATTCAATCAGGCCGACATCGCCGAATACAACACGCAGACGCAGTTTGAATACGAGCGCATTCGCGACTTCATCATCCTGCATTACAAGGCGACGCAACGCGACGACTCACCGTTCTGGAACCACTGTCGCACGATGGAGATTCCTGCCACCTTGCAGCACAAGATCGATCTGTTCAGCGGCAATGGACGGGTGTATCGAGAGGGGTCCGAACTGTTTGCCGAAACCAGTTGGGTGCAGGTGATGATCGGGCAGGGGATAGCACCCAAAAGCTACAACCCGCTGGTGGATTTGCGCACTGAAGATGAAGTGCGGGAATTCCTTGGCAATATCGAGAATGTCATCCAGAAGTGCGTGGACGTCATGCCCACGCATGAGGAATACATCGCGGCGCATTGTGCGGCTGCGCCCGTGGCACCGATGTAAATCAAGGAAGAAAATTCAACTATGGCAACCATCAAAGACGTCGCACGCCTGGCCGGTGTCGGGGTAGGCACGGCGTCTCGCGTCGTCAGTGGCAAGGGTTCGGTGGCGTTGGCCACGGCCGAGCGCGTGCGCGAAGCCATCGCTGAACTGGAATTTCGGCCATCGCACGCCGCGCGCTCGCTGTTGTCGGGGTCGTCGCAGATGATCGGGGTTTACATCCCGATACTCAAGGGCACGTTCTACACGCCGATCCTGGGCGCCATTGACACCGAGTTGCGCGCTGCTGGGCGCCACATGGTGGTGGCCTTTGGTTGCGGCGACGGCGACGCACGCCAGCAGGCGATCGAGGGCATCGACTTCTTGCTCGAGCGCGGCTGCGACGGTCTGGTGGTGATGAGCAACGTGCTGCTGGATTCCGACATCGAGGCCCTGGGTCCGAAGCAGAGCAAATTGGTGGTGGTGAACCACCGTTTTTCCAGCATTGGCGATCAATGCTTTCTTGCGGACCATCCACTGGGTGGTGCGCTGGCGGCGCAAACGCTGCTGAAACTGCAGCATCGGCATTTCGCGGTGATCGCCGGGCCCAGTTCCGCACCCGACAACGTCGCGCGGATCGATGGCTTCATGGCCGAACTGAACCGAAGCGCAATCGCCCCAGCGAATGTGATGGCGCTGCAAAGCGACTTTTCGCCTGAGGGGGGCTGGGCGGCGGCTCGCACCTTGCACGCATCGGGGCACGCGTTCACGGCGCTGTTCTGCGCCAACGATGAAATGGCCGTGGGCGTTTTGTCCTACTTTCAGCAGGCCGGCATCGCGGTTCCGGGCGCGGTCTCGGTGCTGGGTTATGACGACACGCCCAGCGCCGAGTATTCGGCGCCGCGCCTGACCTCGGTGCATATTCCATGGACCGACGTGACACTCAATGGCGTGCGCTGGTTGCTCAACGAGTGCTACGGCACGGCGCTGCCGGTGGTGCGCGACTTTCCCTTGAGCGTCACCTGGCGCGCCTCGGTGGTGATTGCGCCGGGCGAGACCTTGCCGGTCGCCTAGGCGCTCGCGCTGGCAGCGCCCGCGCCTTCATTTCTTTTCAAAAAGTACGGGTCTGCACCGATGCATTGGCGCGTCAGATGACGATACAATTGGAATGGATTCCAATTTACGCGCTGCCGGATCGAAAAAATATGAACAACACGCGACCTGATCATCTACCGCAATTGAAACGCTCCGACTTTGCCAGCGACTTTCGCTGGGGTTGCTCCACTTCGTCTTACCAGATCGAGGGGGGGGTAGAACTCGATGGTCGTGGCGAGTCGATCTGGGACCGCTTTTGCGCGACGCCGGGTCACATCCGTGATGGCTCCAGCGGCGCTGTGGCTTGCGACCACTACCACCGGTGGCCGCAGGATCTGGATCTGGCGCGCGAGTTGGGCACCAACGCTTACCGGTTTTCCATCGCCTGGCCGCGCATTTTCGCCCAGGGTCGCGGCAAGACTCCGAACCAGAGGGGGTTGGATTTCTATTCGCGCCTGGTGGACGGCATGCTCGAGCGTGGCCTGGAGCCCTGGGTCACGCTGTACCACTGGGATCTGCCGCAGGCGCTGCAAGAGCAGGGCGGTTGGGCGAATCGCGACACGATTGACGCCTTTGTCGAGTACGCCGATGTGGTGAGCCGCCATCTGGGCGACCGCATCCAGCACTGGATCACGCACAACGAACCCTGGTGCACCGCCTTCCACGGCAATTTTGAAGGCGTGCACGCGCCGGGCTTGAAAGACTTCAAGACCGCGCTGCAGGTGAGCCACAACGTGCTGGTGTCGCACGGCCTTGCCATTCCGGTGATCCGTGCGAATGTGCCGAACGCGCGCATTGGCGCCGCGCTCAGCCTGCATCCCTTGAAGGCCGCCTCCGACAGTCCCGCCGACCTGGCAGCGACGGCGCGCCATGACGGCCTGCGCAACCGCTGGTTCCTTGACCCCTTGCACGGGCGCGGATATCCGGCCGACGTGTGGGCGATTCTGGGCGACAACGCACCCACGGTGCAGGACGGGGACTTGGCCGCGATCGCCACACCCACGGACTTCCTCGGCGTGAACTACTACTTCCCCGAGATCGTGGCGGATGCGCCCGGCGTGGGTGTGATGTCCACGCGGGTCATCGAGACAAAGAATGTCGAGCGCACGGCCTTTGGCTGGGAGGTGTCGCCCGAGGGCATGGTGACGCTGCTGGCGCGTGTGGCGAAAGACTACCAACCGGCCGAAATCTATCTGACCGAAAACGGGTCCACCTACGATGACGTGGTGGGCGTGGACGGCGAGATCGACGATCAGCAGCGGCGCAGCTATCTGGTGCGCCATCTGGCCGCCGCCAGGGAGATCGTGGCCCAAGGCATTCCGGTGAAGGGCTATTTCGCCTGGAGCCTGCTGGATAATTTCGAGTGGGCCGAAGGCTATATTCGCCGTTTCGGACTGACCCATGTGGACTTCCAGACGCAGCAGCGCCGACTCAAGGCCAGCGGCAAGTGGTATCGGGCGTTTTTGCGAGGAGATAAATGATGTTGAGCATGAAAAAATCGGCGTTTGCGGGCGCATTGGCCTTGTCTTTGGCCGCCAGCGCGCAAGCCGCAGCGCCCAAGGCCGAGGTGATTCACTGGTGGACTTCGGGCGGCGAATCCGCCGCCGTGAAGGTGTTTTCCGAGGCCTATACCGCCACCGGCGGCGTCTGGGTGGACACGGCCGTGGCGCTGGGCGAGCAAGCCCGCTCCGTGGCCATCAACCGCATCGTCGGGGGCAACCCGCCGACGATGGCGCAGTTCAACACCTCCAAGCAATTCCTGGACGTGGTCGAGCAGGGCATGCTGAACAACGTGGACGAAGTCGCGATTCGCGATGGCTGGGACAAGTTCCTGCCCGAGACCGTGCTCAACGTGGTGAAGGTCAAGGGCCACTACTACGCCGCGCCGGTGGACATCCATATGCCGACCTGGATCTGGTATTCCAAGGCCGCGTTCAAGAAGGCCGGCATCGCCGCCGAGCCCAAGAGCATGGACGAACTCTTCGCCGCGCTGGACAAGCTCAAGGCGGCGGGTCTGGTGGCGCTGGCGCACGGCGGTCAGCCCTGGCAGGAGAACACCGTGTTCACGGCGGTGCTGGCGAATGTGGGCGGCACGGAGCTGTACCTGAAGGTGCTGCGCGACCGCGACTCCAAGGCGATTCTTGGCGACGATTTCAAGAAGGTGCTGCTGGCCTACAAGCGGCTGCAGGGCTACGTGGACAAGGGCTCACCGGGGCGCAACTGGAACGACGCCACGGCGCTGCTGATCACCGGCAAGGCGGGCGTGCAGATCATGGGCGACTGGGCCAAGGGCGAGTTCACGCTGGCGCACCAGGTGCCGGGCAAGGACTACGGCTGCATTGCGGGCTTTGGCCCGAAGTCGCCCTACATCATCCAGGGCGATGTGTTTGTTTTCCCCAAGACCACGAACGCGGAGCAGATCAAGGCGCAAAAGGTGCTGGCCGGTCTGATGCTCGCCCCGGCGACCCAGGTCGCCTTCAGCAACAAGAAGGGCTCCATCCCCGTGCGCACCGACGTGGACTCGTCCAAGATGGACATCTGCGCCCAGCAGGGCCTGGCCATCATGAAGGACAAGTCGCGTCAACTGGGCAACGGCGAGGTCTATCTGAACCCGGACCAGAACGGCTCCATGTCCGACATCCTGACCACTTACTGGAACAAGGCTGTTCCCGTGGAGAAGGTGCAAAAGGACATCGCCGCCGCGCTGAAGAACTGAGTCTTTGACGTTCTCCATGAAGATCCAACCCAAACAGCTGCTGCGCCAGCTCATCACCTGGACCGCGCTGCTGCCCATGGCCGCGACGGTGCTCGTGGCCTACCTGGGCACGGTGCTGTGGTCGCTCAAGGTGTCGATGAGCAATTCACGCACCTTTCCCTCGGACGACTTCGTGGGACTGGCGCAATTCGAGCGCTTGTTCGACAACGAGCGCTGGATGTTGTCGCTGCAGAACCTGGCGCTGTACGGCGTGCTGTTCATCCTGGCCTGCATGACCATTGGCTTCTTGCTGGCGGTGTTCATCGACCAGAAGGTGATGGCCGAAGGCGCGCTGCGCACCATCTTTCTCTACCCCTATGCGATGTCGTTTGTCGCCACCGGCCTGGTCTGGCAGTGGATGCTCAACCCCGGCAACGGCATCCAGCAGGCGGTGCGCCTGATGGGCTATGAAGACTTCACGTTTGACTGGATCATCGACCAGGACAAGGTGATGTACACCATCGTCATCGCCACCGTGTGGCAGGCTTCGGGCCTGGTGATGGCGCTGCTGTTGGCCGGTTTGCGCGGCATCGACGAGGAGATCTGGAAGGCCGCGCGCATCGACGGCATTCCCACCTGGCGCGTGTACCTCTCGATCGTCCTGCCCATGCTCGGCCCTTCGGTGGCGACGGTGTTCGTGCTGCTCTCCACCGCCGTCATCAAGCTGTTCGACGCCGTCGCAGCCATGACGCAGGGCGGCCCCGGCACGGCCAGCGAGGTGCCGGCCAAGTTCATCATGGACTACCTGTTCGGGCGCGCGAATATCGCACTGGCCTCGGCCGCGTCGATCGTGATGCTGCTCACGGTGCTGGCCTTGCTGGCGCCGCTGCTCTACGTGCGCAGCCGCTCGAAACGCCAGGAGGCAGACAAATGACGCCCATCACCACGCGCCCGCCAGCGGCCCGTCGGCCCTGGCGTTTCAGCCCGGCGCGGGTCGGCGTTTACGCCTTCTTGCTCAGCGCCTCGCTGTTCTTCCTGATGCCGCTGTACATCATGCTGGTGACTTCGTTCAAGACCATGGACGAAATCCGCCTGGGCAATATCTTCGCGCTGCCGGTGGCGATCACGGTCGAACCCTGGGTCACGGCCTGGACCTCGGCCTGCACCGGAGTCTCGTGCGAGGGCATTCGCGGCGGCTTCTGGAATTCGGTGTGGATCGTGATTCCCAGCACCATCCTGCCGATCCTGCTGGGCGCGCTCAACGGCTACGCGCTGTCGTTCTGGAAGCCGCGCGGCGCGAATGCGCTGTTCGCCATCCTGATGCTGGGCGCCTTCATACCGGTGCAGGTGATGATGTTCCCGCTGGTGCGCATCCTGGCCACGCTGGGACTGTTCAGTTCGCTGCCCGGCATCGTCGCGATCCACATCATCTTCAGCATGCCGGTGATGACGCTGCTGTTTCGCAACTACTACCTGTCGATACCGCAAGAGCTGTTCAAGGCCGCGCGCATTGACGGTGGTGGCTTTATCCGCATCTTCGTGCAACTGATGCTGCCCATGTCCACGCCCATCATCATCGTCGCGGCGATCATGCAGGTCACGGGCGTGTGGAACGACTACATCCTGGGCTTGGTGTTCGCGGGGCGCGACAACCTGCCGATGACGGTGCAGCTCAACAACGTGATCAACACCACGACGGGGACGCGGCTCTACAACGTGAACATGGCGGCCACGATACTGACCTCGCTGGTGCCGCTCACGATCTATTTTGTTTCGGGGCGCTGGTTTGTGCGCGGTATCGCCGCCGGTGCGGTAAAGGGGTAAGCATGTCTAGCGTCGGAATTCGCAATCTTTGTATTCGCTTTGGTGACAACGAGGTCATCAAGGACCTCCATCTCGACGTGGTCGAGAGTGAGTTCCTGGTGTTGCTCGGGCCCTCGGGCTGCGGCAAGTCCACACTGCTGCACAGCATTGCCGGTCTCATCGATGTCGCCGAAGGCAGCATCGACATCGGCGGCACGGACATGACCTGGGCCGACCCCACAGATCGCAACATCGGCATGGTGTTCCAGTCCTATGCGCTGTACCCGACGATGAGCGTGGAGCGCAACATGTCCTTCGGGCTGCGCATCAAGGGTTTGCCCAAGGCCGAGATCGAGCGCCGCGTGAGCCACGTGGCCGAGATGCTGCAACTGCAGCCGCTGCTCAACCGCAAGCCCTCGCAACTCTCCGGTGGTCAGCGTCAGCGCGTGGCGATTGGCCGTGCCCTGGTGCGCGAAGCCGGCGTCTTTTTGTTCGACGAGCCGCTGTCCAATCTGGACGCCAAGCTGCGCGCCGAACTGCGGCGTGAACTCAAGCTGCTGCACAAGAAGCTGCGCTCCACCATGATCTACGTGACGCACGACCAGGTCGAGGCCATGACGCTGGCCACGCGCATCGTGGTCATGCGCGCGGGCAAGATCCAGCAGATCGGCGCGCCCGATCTGGTCTATGAGAAGCCGGAGAATCTGTTCGTGGCGGGCTTCCTCGGTTCGCCCGGCATGAATTTGTTGAACGGCCGAATCAAGTCGGCAGGGGATTCCTTGCAGTTTGTCTCGGACAGCCTGAACCTCGATCTGGCGGCCTACGCCTTTGGCCAGCGTCCCGGCAGCGAGCTCGACGTGGTGCTGGGGATTCGCCCGGAAAATCTGCTGATCCATGGCGCAGGCGAGTTGCAGGGAACCGTGTCGCTGATCGAGCCCATGGGGAACCACCACGTGGTATGGGTGGATTTCGGCGGCCATTTGTTGTCGTCGGTGGTCTCGGGTGCGCTGGAGTGCCGCGTGGACGAGCGCGTCAATTTCAGCATCGCCCTGGATCGCATTTCGCTGTTCGAGCGGGCGTCCGAGCAACGCTTGTAAGATTCTTCGGATCAACCACCTCGAAGGCTCATGGCTATGGCTGCTCCCATCAAGAATATCGTGATCGTCGGTGGCGGCACTGCCGGCTGGATGGCGGCTGCGGCGCTGTCCAAGGTGGCTGGGCCGGCCGTGAGCATTCGCTTGATCGAGTCGGATGACATTGCCAGCATCGGCGTGGGCGAGGCCACCATCCCGAACATCAAGAACTTCAACCTGGCCCTGGAAATCGACGAAGACGATTTTCTGCGGCACACGCAGGGAACGTTCAAGATGGGGATCGAGTTCGTCAACTGGAGCAAGTTGGGCGAGCGCTACATGCACGGCTTTGGCCGTGTCGGTCAGGATTTTGGGGCGGTCGGCTTCTTCCATTACTGGCAGAAGATGCGCGAGCTCGGTCTGGCCCGCGAGTTCGGCAAATATGCCATCAACTCGCAGGCGCCGGTGCACGCCAAATTCATGCGCGGCCCCAAGGACATGCCGAACTCGCCGCTGAACGACCTCACCCATGCCTTCCATTTCGACGCCGGCCTGTACGCCAAGTATTTGCGCTCGTTCGCCGAACAGCGCGGCGTGCGCCGCACCGAAGGCCGCATCGTCAACACCGTGCTGCGCGGCCATGACGGCTTCATCGAGGCCGTGCTGCTGGAGGGCGGGGAGAAGGTCGAAGGCGAGTTGTTTCTGGACTGCTCGGGCATTCGCGCCTTGCTGATCGGCCAGGCCTTGGATGTCGGGTATGAGGACTGGTCGCAATGGCTGCCCTGCGACCGCGCCATCGCCGTTCCTTGCGAGTCGGTGCATCCGCTGCTGCCCTATACCCGCTCCACCGCGCATTCGGCCGGCTGGCAGTGGCGCATCCCGCTGCAGCACCGCATCGGCAATGGCCATGTCTATTCCAGCCGCTTCATGGGGCAGGATGAGGCCACGGCGATTCTGCTCAACAACCTGGACGCACCGGCCCTGGCCGAGCCACGCTACATCCCATTTGTGCCGGGCCGCCGGCGCCAGACCTGGAGCAAGAACTGCGTTGCCATCGGTCTGTCCAGCGGTTTTTTCGAGCCCATCGAATCGACCAACATCCATCTGATTCAGACCGCGATCGCGCGCCTGATTTCGATGTTTCCGAACGCGGAGTTCAGCCCGCTTGAGCGCGACGAGTACAACGCGCAAACGCAGTTCGAGTACGAGCGCATTCGCGACTTCATCGTGCTGCACTACAAGGCCACGCAGCGCGACGACTCGCCGTTCTGGCGCCACTGCGCCGCCATGGAGATCCCGGCCACGCTGCAGCACAAGATCGATCTGTTTTGCCACAACGGCCATGTGTTCCGCGAGAACAACGAGTTGTTTGCCGAAATGAGCTGGCTGCAGGTGATGCACGGCCAGGGTCTGCGGCCCCAAAGCTACCACCCGCTGGTGGACGCGCGCAGCCCGGAAGAAATCAAGGCCTATCTCGACGATATCGAGAGCGTGGTGCAAAAGTGCGTGGACTTCATGCCCACGCAGGAGCAGTACATCGCGCAGCACTGCGCCGCCGAACCGATGCGCTAGCCGGCTTTGCTGGCTGGAGTGCAGCGCGGAATTTCATGTCAGCGGTTTGAAAGAGAAATACAGGGATGTTTGAATTGCAAAAATGGGCGCGCCAGGGCGTGGCGCTGGCGCTGGTCCTCGGTGCCAGCGGTTGGGTCGATGCGCAACCGGTGGCGGCATCGTCGCATGCGGTGCAGGCCTGGGAAACGTGGACCGATCAGAGCCGCCTGCTGGCGCCGGTGCGCGGTCTGGCCTTTGGCAACAAGGCGGCTTTGCCGCTGGATATCAGCGTGGACGCGGGCCAGCGCTACCAGGAGATGGTGGGTTTTGGCGCTGCCATCACCGACGCCTCGGCCTGGTTGATTCAGAATCGCATGAGCGCGGTGCAGCGTGAAGCGCTGCTGCGAGAGCTGTTTGGTCCCGCGCCCGGCCTGGGATTGAGCTTCACGCGTCTGACCATCGGCGCATCCGACTTCTCGATGAAGCACTATTCGCTGGACGATGTGCCCACGGGCCAGACGGATGCGTCGCTGAAGCATTTTTCCATTGATCCGATGCGCGCCGATGTGCTGCCGGTGGTCAAGCGTGCCTTGGCCATCAATCCCCAATTGAAAGTGATGGCCTCTCCCTGGAGCGCACCGGCCTGGATGAAGAGCAACGACAGCCTGATCAAGGGGCAGTTGCGGCCCGAGGCCTACGACGCGTTTTCCCGCTACCTGGGCAAGTTCTCCGACGCCATGGAAGCCGAAGGTTTGCCGCTGTTCGCGCTGAGCTTGCAGAATGAGCCGCACTTCGAGCCCGACGGCTATCCCGGCATGCGGGTCGATTCTGCGACCCGAGCCAAGCTCATCGGAGAACACCTGGGGCCGCTGCTCGCGCAACGGGCCAAGCCGGTCCAGATCCTGGAGTGGGACCACAACTGGGACGAGCCGCAAGCGCCGCTACAGGTGCTGGCGGACCCGAAGGCGCGGGCCTCCATTGCCGGAGTCGCTTGGCATTGCTACGTGGGCGAACCGGCGGCGCAGTCACTGGTGCACGACGCCTACCCGGAGAAGGACGCGTATTTCACCGAGTGTGCCGGTGGCGAGGGGAATTCTGGCTGGCGCGAGACCCTGCCCTGGGATGTGCGCCATCTGATCATTGGCTCGACCCGTCACTGGGCCAAGGGCGTGTTGATGTGGAACCTGGCGCTGGACGAGAACCACGGCCCGCACCTGGGCGGCTGCCCTGATTGCCGCGGCGTGGTCATCATCAATTCCAAGACCGGCGAAGTCACGCGCAACCTGGACTACTACGCGCTGGCGCACGCCAGCCGTTTTGTTCGGCCCGGCGCGCAGCGCATCGCATCAAGTTCGGGCGAGGGTCGGCTCGAGAGCGTGGCGTTCCAGAACGCCGACGACAAGTCCATCGTGCTGATCGTGTTGAACTCTGCGGCCAACCAGCGCGAGTTCTCGGTGAGCATGGACGGGCGCCGCTTCGTGCACCAGATGCCGGGCGCCAGCGTGGTGACCTTTGTCTGGGGCGCAAAGCCCCTCAACCCAAGCCTCTCCCCGTCAACGGGGCGAGGGGGGTGACCCAAGGAATTGGATTTGCTCCCACGCCCGCTTGCGGCAGAGGGCCGGGGTGAGGGCCAGGGCCGAGCTGAATTCGGCATGACAATAGCGCCATGCAACTGCAAGAAATACTTTATAGCCAGGGTTTTGGCACGCGCCGGGTCTGCGCCGGGCTGATCCAGCAGGGTCGGGTCCAGGTCTATTCGAGCCCGTCGGACAACGAGCCGCTCACCGTCACCGACGCATCGGCGCAAGTCCAGGAGACGGGTCTGCGCTTCACGGTGCAGGGCGTGCCCTGGGAGTACCACGAACACGCCTACCTGATGCTGCACAAGCCCGCAGGGACGGAATGCTCGCAAAAGCCCTCCACCTACCCGGCGATCTACAGCCTGCTGCCGTCCGCGCTGCGCCAGCGCCCGCAAAAGGGCCCGGTGCAAGGCGTGCAGGCGGTGGGGCGACTCGATCAGGACACGACCGGTCTGCTGCTGCTGACCGACGACGGCAAGTTCATTCATCGGCTGAATTCGCCCCGCCACCATGTGCCCAAGGTGTACGAGGTCACGACGAAACATCCGCTGGACGCGCAACAGGTGCAAAGGCTGCTCGACGGCGTGGTGCTGGATGACGACCCGACACCGGTGCGCGCCGCCGCCTGCGAGGCGGTGGCCGAGCACCACCTGCGTCTGACCCTGACCGAGGGCAAGTACCACCAGGTCAAGCGCATGCTCGCCGCCGTGAGCAACCGGGTCGAGGGACTGCATCGGTCGCAGATCGGCTCGCTGCTGCTGCCGGCTGATCTGGCGCCTGGACAGTGGCGCTGGTTGGGCGTTGCGGAGCTGCAGGCGGTGGGTTATGTGCCGGCCTGAGAAAGCCATGCATGGGTGCTGAGCGCGCGCGCCGTGGCCTGTGCGCCATCCTGTTGTTGAGTCTGAGCCTGGGCTCGGCGTTGGCCGCCGCCTGTTTAAAGCCCGTCTATCTGAGCTTTGACGCCGGCCACATGGAGCAGGCGCCGCTGATTGCCGAGGTGCTCAAGCGCCAGCAGGTCCAGGTCACTTTTTTTGCGTCCAACCAGTCCACGCGCATCGGCGGCGGCGCCTTGAGCAACCACTGGGCGCCTTGGTGGAAGGAGCGCGCTCTGGAGGGGCACGAGTTCGCCTCGAACGGCTACGAGCACGTGGTCTGGCGCGCCGACGAGCGCAGCGTGGAGCCGCGCTTTCGGGTGCGGCCCATGGTGGGCGCTTTTGCCCACCGCGAATTCACCTGGGACGCGAAAAAGTATTGCGCCCAACTGGCGTATGCGAACGAACGCTTGGAGGACTTCACCGGCAAGAAGGCGCTGCCCTTGTTTCGTGCACCCGATGGACGGACTTCGCGCAAGCTGCTGGCGGCCGCGCGGGCGTGTGGCTTTGCCCATGTGGGCTGGGCCAGCGCGGGTCTGCTGGGCGACGAGCTGCCGAGCGAGCGCTTCAGCAATGAGGCCTTGCTGCAGAAAGCGCTGCGCGACATCCGCTCGGGCGATATCCTGATGGCGCATCTGGGCGTCTGGACGCGCAAAGACCCCTGGGCGCCGACGGTGCTGGAGCCGCTGATCGTCGGTTTGAAGGAGCGCGGGTTTTGCTTTGAAACCCTGCGCCAGCACCCGGACTACAGCGCCTGGATTGCCCGCAACGAGCCCGCACCCGGCAAACCATGACGGTTTGAGCAGGGCCGGGTCGGACACGTTATCCTTGACGTCATGAGCAAGCTTTTCGACTCCTTCTGGCGCGCGCTGGCCTATTGCCTGCATCCGCGCGTGATGCTGCTCTCGCTGGCGCCGCTGCTGCTGATGGCGCTGCTCTGGGTCGCCCTGGGCTATTTCTTCTGGGACAGCGCGCTGGGCGCCGTGCGCTCCACGCTGGAATCCTCGGCCTGGCTGCAGACCTTGTGGAACTGGTTCGAAAGCCTGGGCCTGGGCGCGCTCAAGACCGTGATGGCGCCGCTGCTGCTGATCTTTGCGGCCACGCCGTTCATCGTCATGTTGACGCTGCTGATGGTGGCCGCGCTGATGACGCCGGCGCTCGTGTCGCTGGTGGCCCGGCGCCGCTTCCCGGCGCGGCAAAGGCGCCGTGGTGCTTCGTGGTGGATCGGCCTGCTCTGGTCCCTGGCCTCGGTGGCGCTGGCGGCGTTGGCCTTGATCATTTCGCTGCCGCTGTGGCGGGTGCCGCCGCTGATTCTGGTGCTGCCGCCGCTGATCTGGGGCTGGCTGACCTACCGCGTGATGGCCTTCGATGCGCTCGCAGACCATGCCAGCCAGGACGAGCGGCGCGAAATTCTCAAACGCCATCGTGGGCCGCTGTTGGGCATGGGCCTGCTGGTGGGTAGCCTGGGTGCCGCGCCCGGCCTGGTGTGGGCCTCGGGTGCGATGTTTGCGGTTTACTTTGTGCCGCTACTGCCGCTGGCCATCTGGGTCTATGTCCTGGTTTTTTCTTTCTCCTCGCTGTGGTTCGCGCACTACTGCCTGGATGCCCTGCAGGCCTTGCGCGTGCAAACCGACGCGCCGCCAGGCGGTGACAGCGTCAACCTTTCATTCACGGAAATTCCCCATGACCCTCCAGCCACCGCTTCCCTACCAGCCCCTTGAAACGCCGCCACGCTTTGGCATTGTCATCATCGGCGACGAAATCCTCTCGGGCAAGCGCGCCGACAAGCACTTGCCCAAGCTGATCGAATTGCTCGGCGCACGCGGCCTGCAGCCGGAGTTTGCCGACTATGTGGGCGACTCGCCGGCGCGCATCACGGCCACGCTGCAGCGCGCCTTTGCCAGCGGCGAAGTGGTGTTCTCCTGCGGCGGCATCGGCGCCACGCCGGACGACCACACGCGTCAATGTGCCGCCGCCGCGCTGGGTCAGCCGCTGCAACTGCACCCCGAGGCCGCCGCCTTGATCCGTCAGCGCATGCAGGAGCTGGCGCTTGAAAAAGGCATCGCCTACGAACCCGAGCGCGACGACAACCAACACCGCTTGAACATGGGCGTGTTTCCTGCCGGCGCCCGCATCATTCCCAATCCCTACAACCGCATCGCCGGCTTCTCCTGCGCCGCAGCCAACGGCGGCGGCGTCCATTTCGTGCCGGGATTCCCCGTCATGGCCTGGCCGATGATGGAGTGGGTGCTCGACACCTACTACGCCCCGCTGTTTCAGGGCCGAGCCTACGAGGAGCGCTCGGTGATCGTTTTTGGCGCCATGGAAGCGGCGCTCACGCCGCTGATGGAGGCCATCGAGGCGGACTTTGCCGGTGTGCGCATTTTCAGTCTGCCCAGCGTGGACCACGCCGAGTGGGGCCGCCACATCGAGCTGGGTGTCAAAGGCACGCCGGCGCAAACGCTGCCGGCCTACGCGGCCTTGCTGGCCGGCCTGAAGCAGCACGACGCCAAACTCGGCCCCGAATTGGTGCGTTGACGTTGATGCACCGAACAAATGCATTTCATTGCTTTGTTTTGGTGCGCACCAAGCGGGGCGAATTCCTTTATTTGTGACCCGGCGCGGGCAGCGAACCCGTAACCGGGCACAACTCAAGGCAAAATACAGGGCTTTTCGGGAAAGCCGAGCCGCTGGAGCATTGGCATCAATCGTGCGTTCTTTGGCCCCGTGCAAGTTTTCAATCAGTTTCATTTAACCAGGAGTATTTGATGGCAAAGACCGTCGCAGACGTGATGAAGATGGTGAAGGAAAACGAAGTCAAGTTTGTTGACTTCCGCTTTACCGATACCCGTGGCAAAGAGCAGCACGTGACCGTGCCGGTGTCGCACTTTGACGAAGACAAGTTTGTCTCGGGCCACGCCTTTGACGGCTCGTCGGTTGCCGGTTGGAAGGGCATTGAAGCCTCGGACATGCAACTCATGCCCGACCCGAATACCGCCAACCTGGATCCCTTCTTTGAAGAGACCACGCTGTTCATGAGCTGCGACGTGATCGAGCCCAGCGACGGCAAGGCCTACGACCGCGATCCGCGTTCCATCGCCAAGCGCGCTGAAGCCTATCTGAAGGCGTCCGGCATTGGCGACACGGCCTACTTCGGACCCGAGCCCGAGTTTTTCATCTTCGACGACGTGCGCTGGAACACCGACATGTCGGGCACCTTCTTCAAGATCGAAGAATACGAAGCGCCCTGGAATTCGGGCAAGAAGCTCGATGGCGGCAACCGCGGTCACCGTCCCACCGTCAAGGGCGGCTATTTCCCCGTGCCACCGGTGGACAGCACGCAGGACATGCGCGCTGAAATGTCGCTGATCCTCGAATCCCTGGGCATCCCGGTGGAAGTGTTCCACCACGAGGTCGCGGGCGCCGGTCAAAACGAAATCGGCACGCGTTTCTCCACGCTGGTCGAGCGCGCTGACTGGACCCAGATCCTCAAGTACGTGGTGCAAAACGTGGCCAATGCCTATGGCAAGACCGCGACCTTCATGCCCAAGCCCATCGTTGGCGACAACGGTTCCGGCATGCACGTGCACCAGTCGATCTGGAAAGACGGCAAGAACCTGTTTGCCGGTGACGGCTATGCCGGCCTGTCGGACTTTGCCCTGTACTACATCGGCGGCATCATCAAGCACGCCCGTGCCTTGAACGCCATCACGAATCCCGGCACCAACAGCTACAAGCGCCTGGTGCCTGGCTACGAAGCCCCGGTCAAGCTGGCCTATTCGGCGAAGAACCGCTCGGCTTCGATCCGCAGTCCCTATGTGGCCAACCCCAAGGGCCGCCGCATCGAGGCGCGTTTCCCTGATCCGCTGATGAACCCCTACCTGGGTTTTGCCGCTTTGATGATGGCCGGTCTGGACGGCGTGGAAAACAAGATCCATCCGGGCGAAGCCGCTTCCAAGGATCTGTACCACCTGCCGCCCGAAGAGGACGCCAAGGTGCCAACGGTGTGCCACAGCCTGGACCAGGCGCTGGATCACCTGGACGCCGGCCGCAGCTTCCTGACCAAGGGCGGTGTCTTCACCGACTCGATGATCGACGCCTACATTGAACTCAAGATGACCGAAGTCACGCGCCTGCGCATGGCCACGCACCCGATCGAGTTTGAAATGTATTACTCGCTGTAAATCTGCCTCGCGGGCTGATTTAAGTTGGCAAAAGGACGGCGCAAGCCGTCCTTTTTCATTGGAGCGTGAACTGCGCCATTGCTTTGGCGAAGCTTTGAGACATACTTGAGACTTTGCGGGGCCGTCCGCAGCCATGCAGAGCGAGCCTGCTCTGTCCTCAATCGATTGGGTTATGAAAAAAATCTTCTTCACCCTGCTGAGCAGTTTCGCCCTGCTTCATCACGCTGCGGCGCTGGACGGCGCGATTTACCGCTGCGGCAACGAATACACGAACACCGCGACCGCCGAGCAGATGAAGAATTGCAAGCTCGTCACGGGCGGCAATGTGACCGTGGTGCAAAGCCCCAAGCCGGCGCCCAAAGCGTCGGGCAGCGCCAAGCCGGCCTCTGCGGCAAGCAATGGCGCGGCGCAGCGCGAGCGCGATGCCGAGTCGCGTGCCATCCTGACATCGGAGCTGCGCAAGACGCAGGCGCGGCTGGATGAACTCAACAAGGACTACAACAACGGCGAGCCGGAAAAGCGCGGCGATGAAGCGCGCAATCATCAAAAGTATCTGGATCGCGTGGCCGAAATCAAGGCCAGCATCGCGCGCGCGCAAAGCGACATCGACGGCCTCAAGCGCGAGATTTCCCGCCTGCCTGTGAATAATTGATGGATGTTGCGGCACAGACCTTGTGCGCAACGGATTCGACTTTGAACACGACCCCTCCTGCCGCTTCCGATTCAGACCCGGCGAGCCGCTTTCAGGCCTTCGATTTGCTCGCGACGCTGGTGGCGGTGCTGCGCCAGGACGGCGTGGTGCTGTTTGCCAATGCGGCGCTGGAAGACGCGCTGGGGATATCGCGCCGCGCCATTCAAGGCAGTCCCTTCGCCGACTTCTTCACCGAGCCCGCCGCGTTGCAGAGCGCCTTGGCGGGCGCTGGCAGCAACGAATTCGCTGCACTGCGCTACGACGCCTGGCTCAATCGCCTGAATCAGGATCCGCTGCCGGTGCACGTGGTGCTGGCCCAGTCTGATCTGCCGGGTGAGGTCATCATCGAGCTGCTGCCGCTGGAGCAGCAGGCGCGCCAGGACCGCGAAGAGCGCTTGCTCGCGCAGGCGCAAACCAACAAGGAACTGATACGCAACCTGGCGCATGAAATCAAGAACCCCTTGGGCGGCATTCGGGGTGCGGCACAGTTGCTCGAAATGGAGATGGATTCGCGCGAGCTCAAGGAGTACACGCAGGTCATCATCCACGAAGCCGACCGCCTGCAAACGCTGGTGGACCGGCTGCTGGCGCCGCACCGGCGCCCGCACGTGGTGGGCGACGTGAACATCCACGAGGTGTGCGAACGCGTGCGCTCGCTGATACTGGCCGAGTTCCCCAAGGGGCTCAAGGTGCAACGCGACTACGACATCTCCATCCCTGAATTTCGCGGCGACCGCGAGCAGCTGATCCAGGCGCTGCTCAACATCGCGCACAACGCCGCGCAGGCGCTGGCCGAGCGCATCGCGCAGGACACGGCGCAGCTCACTTTGCGCACCCGCGTCGCGCGCCAGACGACGTTTGGCAAGCAGCGCTATCGATTGGCACTGGAATTGCATGTCATTGACAACGGGCCTGGCGTCCCGGACTCGATCAAGGACCGCATTTTTTTCCCCCTGGTGTCGGGGCGTGAAGGCGGTTCCGGCTTGGGTCTGACGCTGGCCCAGACTTTTGTGCAGCAACACCATGGTTTGATCGAATGCGACAGCGTGCCGGGTCGCACCGATTTCAAAATCCTGATACCGCTGCCCTAGAACTTTTCAGAAGATTTTTTGACCAGGGGAAGGCATCAACATGAAGCCAATTTGGATCGTAGACGATGACCAGTCCATACGCTTCGTCCTGGAGAAGGCGCTGCTGCGCGAGAACCTGCCGAGTCGCAGTTTCAGCCATCCGCGCGACGTGCTACAGGCCCTGGAGAAGGCCACGCCCGAGGACGGCCCGCAGATCCTGGTGAGTGACATCCGCATGCCGGGCGGTTCCGGCCTGGACCTGCTGGCCAAGGTCAAGGAGAAACTGCCCAGCCTGCCGGTCATCATCATGACGGCGTTCTCTGATCTGGAGAGCGCCGTGTCGGCGTTTCAGGGCGGCGCCTTCGAGTACCTGCCCAAGCCCTTTGACGTGCCCAAGGCGGTGGAGCTGATACGCCGTGCCGTGCAAGAGAGCCAGCGTGAAGAGGTGGCGCAGGAGCAACTCGCGGCCGCGCCCGAAATGCTGGGCCAGGCCAGCGCCATGCAAGACGTGTTTCGCGCCATCGGGCGCTTGAGCCAGAGCAACGTCACGGTGATGATCACCGGCGAGTCCGGCACCGGCAAGGAACTGGTGGCGCGCGCGCTGCACAAGCATTCGCCGCGCGGCGAAGCCGGCAGCAATGGCCCCTTTGTCGCGATCAACACGGCCGCGATCCCCAAGGACTTGCTCGAGTCCGAACTCTTTGGCCATGAACGCGGCGCCTTCACCGGGGCTCAGACGATGCGCCGCGGACGCTTCGAGCAGGCCGATGGTGGCACGCTGTTTCTGGATGAAATCGGCGACATGCCGTTCGATCTGCAAACGCGTTTGCTGCGTGTGCTCAGCGACGGACACTTCTACCGCGTTGGCGGACACCAGGCAGTCAAGACCAATGTGCGCGTGATCGCGGCCACGCACCAGGATCTGGAGCAGCGCGTGAAGGAGGGCGCGTTTCGCGAAGACCTGTTCCATCGCTTGAACGTGATCCGCCTGCGCCTGCCAGCGTTGCGCGAACGGCGCGAAGACATTCCCATGCTGACGCGCCACTTCCTGCGTTCCAGCGCGCTGCAGCTGGGCGTCGAGCCCAAGCGCATCGCCGACGCCGCGCTGGCGCGCCTGAGTCAGTTTGCCTTTCCCGGCAACGTGCGCCAACTGGAAAACATCTGCCACTGGCTCACGGTGATGGCGCCGTCCCAGGTGATCGAGGCCAAGGACTTGCCCCCGGAAGTGCTGGCCAGCCCCGACCGGCCGCAGCCCAGTGTCACGCCGCTGGCGCCGGCCGCGCTGGCGGATGTGGCAGCGGCCGAAGGCGAGGGCGCCACGGAGCCGGCGGCGGAACTGCCCGGCAGCGGCGAATGGGAGCTGGGCATGGCGCTGCACGCCCAGGCCTTGCTCGAGTCCGGTTGCAGCGACGTCTGGGACGTGCTGACGCGGCAGTTCGAGTCCCGCCTGATCCGCGTGGCGCTGGCCCATACCAAAGGCCGACGCATCGAGGCCGCGAACAAGCTGGGCATGGGGCGCAACACCATCACGCGCAAGATCGCCGAACTCGGGATCGAGTGAGCCGCCGCTGCGGCTTAGCCAGGACTCAGCGCGGCGCCAGGCGGATGGCGCCATCCAGGCGGATCACCTCGCCATTGAGCATGTCGTTTTCGATGATGTGCTTGGCCAGTTTGGCGTAGTCGTTGGGCGTGCCCAGGCGCGAAGGGAAGGGCACGCTGGCGGCCAGCGCGTCCTGCACTTCCTGGGGCATGCCGAACAGCATCGGCGTGCCGAAAATGCCCGGCGCGATCGTCATGTTGCGAATGCCATTGCGCGCCAGGTCACGTGCGATCGGCAGCGTCATGCCCACCACGCCGCCCTTGGAGGCGCTGTAGGCGGCCTGTCCCATCTGCCCGTCGTACGCCGCCACCGACGCCGTCGAGATCATCACGCCGCGCTCGCCCGTGGCTTCGGGGCTGTTCTTGCTCATGGCCTCGGCCGCGAGCCGGATCATGTTGAAGCTGCCGATCAGATTCACGGTGATGGTCTTGCTGAAAGCGCCAAGCGAATGGGCGCCGCTCTTGCCGACGGTCTTTTCCGCCGGCGCGATGCCGGCGCAGTTCACCAGCCCCATCAGCTTGCCCAGCGACACGGCCTTGGCCACGACCGCCTGGCCATCGGCTTCCTGGCTCACGTCGCAGCGCACGAAGGCGCCGCCGATCTCCTTGGCCACGGCCTCACCCTTGTCGGCCTGCATGTCGGCGATGACGACGGTGGCGCCGTTGGCGGCGAGCATGCGCGCCGTGCCTTCACCCAGGCCCGAGGCCCCGCCGGTGACGATGAATACTTTGCCTGCGATGTCCATGCTGACTCCCGATTTGAGTTGACGTTAACGTAAACGTCAATTATCGCCCAGGCCGCCGTTGCGCGGCATGGCCGCAGCCTACATCAACAGGTGTTCGCCCGCGTTGTCGCCGCCGAGCGTGACGTAGTTCACCTTGCGGATGTCCATGAGCTTCTTGCCGCCGGCGTAGCTGATGGAGCTTTGCACGTCCTGCTCCATCTCGATCAGCGTGCTCGCCAAGCTGCCGCGAATCGGCTCCAGGATGCGCTTGCCTTCGACATGCTTGTACTCACCCTTGTTGAAGTCGGACGCGCTGCCGTAGTATTCCTTGAACAGCTTGCCGTCCACCTCCACCGTCTGCCCCGGGCTCTCCTCGTGGCCGGCGAGCAGCGAGCCGATCATCACCATGCTGGCACCAAAGCGGATGGACTTGGCGATGTCGCCATGTTCGCGGATGCCGCCGTCGGCGATGATGGGCTTGGTCGCAACGCGGGCACACCATTTGACGGCGCTGAGCTGCCAGCCGCCGGTGCCAAAACCGGTCTTGAGCTTGGTGATGCAGACCTTGCCCGGACCGATCCCGACCTTGGTCGCATCCGCGCCCCAGTTCTCCAGATCGATCACCGCTTCGGGCGTGGCCACATTGCCGGCGATGATGAAGGCACCGGGCATTCTTTCCTTCAGGTGCTCGATCATCTTTCGCACGCTGTCGGAGTGTCCGTGCGCGATGTCGATGGTGATGTATTCGGGCGTCAGTCCCAAGGCCAGCAACTGCTCCACCGTGGCGTAGTCGGGCGGCTTCACGCCCAAAGAAATCGACGCGTACAGGCCCAGGGCCTTCATGTCCTGGACAAATTTCACATTGTCCAGATCGAAGCGGTGCATCACGTAGAAGTAGCCGTTTTGCGCCAGCCAGACGCAGATCTTCTGGTTCACCACGGTCTTCATGTTGGCCGGGACCACGGGGATGCGAAAGCTGCGTGCACCCAGCGTGACACTGGCGTCGCACTCGGAGCGGCTGTCAACGCGGCATTTGCGCGGCAGCAGAAGAATGTTGTCGTAGTCGAATATTTCCATGGGTCACTCCGTTCACAAAACAAGGGATGTGAGCGCTTGGACTGAGCCCGGCTTCATTTTTGCAAGGCAAAAAAAACCGGGCCAAAAATGCTTGGGCCCGGTGCCCGATTCTATCAGCGCGCCAGCAGCATGGCGAAAACTGAAAACACCAACGCACGCACCGGTTGGTCGCAAGTGCTTGGCGTGCCTAGTGCTATGCCAGCGTCAGCAGCACCGGCGCGTGGTCGCTGGGGCGCTCGTTCTTGCGCGGGCTCTTGTCGATGACGCAGGCTTGCACCAGCGGCTGCAGCGCCTGGCTCACCAGGATGTGGTCGATGCGCAGGCCGCGGTTGCGCCGAAAGGCAAACTCGCGGTAGTCCCACCAGGAGTAGCTTTTCTCGGCTTGAGGAAACAGCCGGAACGCATCCACCAGGCCCAGCGCGATGAGGGCGCGCAAGTGGTAGCGCTCTTCTTCCGTGCAGTGGATGCTCTCATGCAGGCCCACCGGGTCCCACACGTCGGCGTCGTCAAAGGTGATGTTGAAGTCGCCCATCAGCACCAACCGGGGATGCTGCGCCAGCTCCGCCCGCACCCAGTCGCGCAGGCCCTTGAGCCAGTTCATCTTGTAGTCGAACTTGTCGCTGCCGGGCTCCTGGCCGTTGGGAAAATAGGCGCCGATGACGCGCACGCCCTGCACCGTGGCGCTGATGACGCGCGCCATGTCGTCGCTGAAGCCGGGGATGTTCTTCACCACGTCGGTGGCGCTTTCGCGCGTGATCAGCGCCACGCCGTTGTAGGTCTTCTGGCCGAACCACTGCGCCTGGTAGCCCGCGTCGGCAAAAGCCTGGAGCGGGAATTTGTCGTCGGTCATCTTGATTTCCTGCAGCGCCAGCGCGTCCACCGGATTCGCGGCCAGCCAGTCCAGCACCTGGGGCAGGCGCACGGTGAGGGAGTTGATGTTCCAGGTGGCGAGTTGCATGACGTTTGTATCTTATTGATTTATAAATAAAAATTAAATGTTTGTTGCAAAAATTCTATCTGGCTACCCATCTAGCTACCCAAATGAGGGTAGGTGCGAAATTCACGTTCGGCAATTTCCAATCAATATCTACAATCTTCGCCTTTGAAGTACGCTTTTGCTGCATCCATGGCGCGATCTTCGATGTGCAATGATTGGGCGACAAATCAAGATTTCGGATTTTGAATCGGGTACCGAATCTTTTCGTTTAGCTATTCGCTTTTGGCCAATCTTCTGGCACTAGTAGTTCGTTCCATCAATAACATTACAAAATAGCGGATAATCGCCATGATCTTTTTTCAACTCTTGATGGGAGTGATTATGGCCAGAAAGACAAAGCGTGCGGCATTGGTGTTGACGACTGAGCACCGAACGATGCTCACTGAACTTGCGGGATCGAGAACAGCACCGATACGCGAGGTGGAGCGAGCCAAGATTTTGGTGGGCTACGCTGATGGGGCGACGATCAGCGACCTGATGCGTCGAATCGGAGTTGGGCGCCCGATGATCTACAAGTGCATTGACAAAGCGTTGGCCGCCGGAGTAGGTGCAGGGCTCAAGGATACCTACCACCGTCCCCACGAGCCAGAGATCACCGACGAAGCAAAGGCGTGGGTGGTCAGCCTGGCGTGCACCAAGCCCACCGATCACGGACTGGCAGCCGAACTGTGGTCCATTTCGGCGTTGGCTCGCTTCATCAGCGAACATGCTGCGCAAGCCGGGCATCCGCGCCTGACGCAGGCCGGCAAGAGTACCGTGTGGCGAATCCTGAATGAGCATGACATCAAGCCGCACAAGATTCGCTACTACCTGGAGCGGCGCGATCCCGAGTTTGATCGAAAAATGCAGGACGTCCTGCTGGTCTATCGTGACGTTTCTCTCTACACCGAAGGCGCAGTTCATGATGGGCGCCCGAATCCGATCTACACGGTCAGCGTCGATGAGAAGCCTGGCGTGCAGGCGCTTGGCCTGACGGCGCCGGACTTGCCGCCGGTCCCGGGAAAGGCGCCCACCGTCTCGCGAGACTACGAGTACGTGCGCCACGGGACCGTGTCGATTCTGGCGGGCATCGATCTGAACTCGGGACACATCTTTGCCCGCACCGAGGATCGGCACCGCAGTGTCGAGTTCATCGCGCTGCTCAAGGACATCGACGCCTACTACCCGCCAGAGGCCATCATCCGGGTGGTTCTTGACAACCACTCGGCGCACATCTCCAAGGAGACAATGGCCTACCTGGCAACGCGGCCCGGACGTTTTGAGTATGTTCATACGCCCAAGCATGGTTCGTGGCTCAACCTCATCGAGTGCGCCTTCTCGAAAATGGCGCGCACGTTCTTGCGCCACATCCGAGTCAAATCCCTGGACGAACTCAAGACGCGGATACTCAAGGGCATCGATGAAATGAACCAACTGCCCGTTGTGTTTCGATGGAATAAGTTCGACATCGGCATTGCGTGATATGTATCCGTATTATTGAAACGAACTACTAGTTTCAGTCCGTTCCTCCAACGTTCACATAGTGCAGCTTGGAACCGAACATCGTCACTGAAATCTGGGTGATCCGTGATGATGACCTGAAACCTTCCCTCAAGACTTTCGACGATATCGAAGATGAGCCCAAACAGGCCTTTTACGGCTTTACGGTCGGAATCAAGCTTTTCTTTCGTTACACCATCTTGTGGTAACGCGTCCGGAGAAAAATGTGCCTGTGAGAGTTGATCCAATAGCAAGAACGACGGGACGGGACGGTGCCGACTGGCGAACCACGTGTGCAGCGCCAAATGGGCAACGATGTGATAGCCGACATGGTTTTCACCGCTGCCGATTTCAGACATAGGGATCGGCCTTTCGGGCGTGTCCGCCACGATGGTCAGCGCCCTGGGGTCAAGCCGAAGAGGGCTGTCGGAATATTCAAGGCCAATCCTCTTAGCATAGTCGGAGAGGTAGCGATTTACGTTCGACAGACATGATTCCAACTTCTGCTGGATGGCATCGGAGCTTACCGCTTGGTCGAGTTGCATTTCCTGCAACTTAAGTTCGTCAATGCGCCGTTGCTGCTCGGTGATGTCTGGCATCTGCGGAATGTTCTCCACATACAGACTGATGCGTCCCAAGACCATGGCACGCCGGGCTTCGGTATCCGTCGCCAGTTGCAGACGTTGACTGGATCGTTTCACTGCAGCAAGCAGCTCTCGGTTTCCATCCAGTTGTCGACGGACATCGGCCAGCTTTCCCTCCACCTCTTGAATGGCGAACTCGATGCGGGGGGTCGCGGAGTCCATCGCACCGCTACGCTCGCCGATATACTCTTGGGCAGCTCGGAGATCGCCAATCGAAGGCGCTGTGGACTCCATTGGCAAGTCTTGTAGGCACAGCGGACATGCGTGCCCAGACACCCCATGCTCGAACACCGTCACGGCATTCAGCCGTGCCGTGTGCTCTCTTACCTCCGAAGAATAGCCCCTGGAATTTCCTTCAAAGGCACGGGCTCTTTCCAGCGTGGATAGCAACCCACGCTGCTCCAGAACCAACGCACTTCGTTCGGCGGACAGACGATGGAACTCGAAATCATCGCCTCCCTCCGAGAGCGCAGTTGGGACAGGGGAGCTTTGAATTAGTTGTAAGGCTTCGATCTTCTGCTGTAACGGTGCACCGTTCTCAAGTGAAGTGAGCCCGGCAGCCTTGGCCGTAAGCGGGTGGCGAAGTCACCTTGCGACTGCTTGGAATTTTTAAGACGATCGTGTCCACTTCAACTCAGGTGGACACATGAACACTGCAAATCAAGAGATTCAACAGCCAGGGGCCGGTCGCCGCCATGCTCGCTACAG
>CAIMSP010000159.1 GCA_903844215.1 uncultured beta proteobacterium
CTCTTTGAGCGCCTCGTTTTGGCTTCGGCCGGACTCTTGCGAGTCCTTAACTTGCCCTTCGTGCAAGTTAGCCTGCGCCGGAACAGCGAGTGCAGAGCTTGTGCTCTGCCGTGGTTTGCCCACGTGCAAACCGCACTCTTTGAGCTCGCTGCTCTCCCACCACCAGCGGCCGGCGCGGAAGTCTTCGCCCAGCGCAATCGCGCGCGTGCAGGGCTCGCAGCCGATGCTGGGGAAGAAGTCGTCGTGCAGCGGGTTGTAGGCCACGTGCTGGGTCGCGATGAAGTGCCAGACATCGCCCCAGGTCCAGTCGGACAGGGGGTTGATCTTGGCGCGGACCGCGTCGCTGCGGTCCACAAAGGGCACGTCGGCGCGGGCGCCGGATTGTTCGCGGCGCAGGCCGGTGATCCAGGCCGTCTTGCCAGCCAGCGCGCGTTCCAGCGGCTCCATTTTGCGGATCTGGCAGCAGGCTTTGCGCAGCTCCATGCTCTGGTACATCGCGTCCTGGCCTGCACGCGCCACGAATTGCGCGGCGGCATTGGGATCGGGTTGGAACACCTGGACCGGCGCACGCGATGCGGTTTGCAACTGGCTCAGCAATTGCAGGGTTTGCGCGTGCAGCCGCCCGGTGTCGAGCACAAAGATGTCGATGTCCAGGGCGAGTGCGTTCACCAGATGGGCCAGCACCATGTCTTCGGCGCCCAGGCTGCAGGCCAGCGTCAATGCCGGGGCAGCAGCGCCAGCGGCGCGTGCGAACTCCTGCGCGGCCTGGCGCAGAACGGCTTCGGTATGCGCCCGTTTTTCGTCGAAGTTGGCGCTGGGCTTGGCGTTGCGGGTCACGGCGTTCATGCGCTGACCCCAAAGCGCGGCTGCGGCTGGACCGCATCGCCCTGGTAGAAACCGCGGTAGCGCTCGAACTGGGCCTGAGCCTGTTGCAGGTCCTGATCGGCACGCAGCACGGCCGCGTCAAAGCCGGTGCGCTGCATCTGCACCAGTTGGTCCATCAGCACGTCGCCGGTGGCGCGAATCTCCCCGGCAAAGCCCAGGCGGCGCCGCAGCAAAAAGGCCTGGCTGAAGGCGCGGCCGTCGGTGAATTTTGGGAAATGCAGGTCGATGCGCTGCACGCCCGCCAGCGCCAGCGTGCGCGGGTCGGCGTCATTCGCCAGTGTGATGGCCGTGACGCCGTCAGCGGCAAGCGCGTCCTGCGCGGCGATGAGTTTCATGTTCATTTGGTTCAGGCTTCCTGTGCGTCGCGGGCGTAGGCGGTGGCGTGCTGCAGCACGTGTTCGGCGTCTTCGGGCTGGGGCAGTCTGGCGCCGTTGGCGGCGAGCTTGAAGGCGTCCATGCCGATGCGCCTGAAGGTGGCAATAAACGTCTCGTTCCCGCTGCGCTGGCTGCGGTAGACGTCCAGTACGGCCTCGATGACACCGGGAATTTCAATGGCACCAAACGATGGGCCCACCACCTTGCCCGCCATCGGCGCTCCGCTCAGGTCCGAGCCGTCGGATCCGCCCAGAGAAACCTGGTACCACTCCTTGCCATCCTTGTCCACGCCCAGGATGCCGATGTGGCCGCTGTGGTGGTGGCCGCAGGAGTTGATGCAGCCGCTGATGTGCAGGTCGATCTCGCCCAGGTCGAACAGTTCGTCCAGGTCCTGGTAGCGCTCGGTGATGGCGGCGGCGATCGGGATCGAGCGCGCATTCGCCAGCGCGCAAAAGTCGCCGCCGGGGCAGGCGATCATGTCCGACAGCAGGCGGATGTTGGCGCGCGCGAATCCGGCCTGCTTGGCGGCCGCATACAGTTGCGCCAGTTGCTCGGCCGGCACCCAGGGCAGCAGCAGGTTCTGGTCGTGCGTGACGCGGATTTCACCGGCGCTGAAAGCGTCGGCCAGATCGGCCGCGAGATCGAGTTGGTCGGCGGTGGCGTCGCCCGGCGCCTGGCCCAGACGTTTGAGCGACAGCGTCACGGCACGCAGCGCGGGGTTCTTGTGCGGCGCCACGTTTTGCTGCAGCCAACGCGCGTAGTCGGGCGTGCTCTCGAAGGGAGTGCTCGGCTCGGCCTGGGCCGCGACCTGCGGTGCAATAAAGGAGGCGCTCACGCGCTCGAGTTCCTGCTGGCTGATGGTGTGCGGCGCGCCGTCCACACTCAGGATGTCCTGGTATTCGGCCTCCACTTCGTCGGTGAAGCGCTGGCCCTCGGCCTTGACCAAGATCTTGATGCGCGCCTTGTACATGTTGTCGCGCCGACCCCAGCGGTTGTACACGCGCACCACGGCTTCGATGTAGTTGATGATCTGATCCCAGGGCAAAAAGGCGCGGATGGTGCTGGCGATCACCGGTGTGCGGCCCATGCCGCCGCCCACCAGCACCTTGAACCCGAGGTCGCCCTGGGCGTTGCGCAGCAAGTGCAGGCCGATGTCGTGCCAGGCCGTGGCGGCGCGGTCGTTGCGCGCGCCCGTCACGGCGATCTTGAATTTGCGCGGCAGGTAGGCGAACTCAGGGTGCAGCGTGCTCCACTGGCGCAGGATTTCGCAAAACGGACGCGGGTCGGCGATCTCGTCCACGGCGATGCCGGCCAGCTCGTCGCTGGTGATGTTGCGAATGCAGTTGCCGCTGGTCTGGATGCCATGCATGTGGACCGAGGCCAGCTGGTCCATCACATCGGCGCTCTTGTCCAGGGGAATCCAGTTGTACTGGACGTTCTGGCGCGTCGTCATATGGGCGTAGCCGCGATCGAAGTCGCGCGCGATTTTCCCCAGCACCCGCACTTGCGCAGAAGAGAGCTCGCCGTAGGGCACAGCGACGCGCAGCATCGGCGCATGGCGCTGGATGTACCAGCCGTTTTGCAGGCGCAGCGGACGGAAGTCGTCGTCACTCAAGCGCCCGGCGAGGTTGCGCTCGAGCTGGTTGCGGTATTGCGCCGCGCGGCTTTGGATGAAGTCGATGTCAAAGGCGGTGTATTGGTACATAGGTCAGGTCAGTTGAGGACGACGGCAAAGCCGTTCCCGCAAGGTTTTACAAAGCAATCAGTTTGGCGCCGGCATAGGCCAGCAACACCGACAGGAGGGAGCGAATCAGGCGTTCGGGGGTGCGCCTCATCAGGTGCGAGCCGAGCCAGATGCCCGGCAAAGACCCGGCCAGCAGCAGCGCCAGCAGCGACCAGTCCACCGAGCCGATGGACGCGTGGCCCAGGCCCGCCACCAGCGTCAGCGGCACGGCGTGGGCAATGTCGGCGCCGACGACGCGCGGCAGTGGCAGCGCGGGGTAGAGCAGCATCAGCACCAGCACGCCGATGGCGCCCGCACCGACCGAGGTCAGCGTCACCAGTGCGCCAATGACGGCGCCCAGCAGCACCGGCAAGGCGCGGTGGGTTGGCGTGGCCGCAGCCCGCAGCGCGTCAGCGGCCACGGTGCGCGGCGCCGCTTGGCCCGCGATCAGCTTGTACAGCGTCGCCACGGCCGTGAGCAGCAGCGCTGCGCCCAGCGTCGTCGTCATGGCCTGTTGTACGGCGGGGTTGGCGGGGCCCAGGCGCTGAAGCACATACAGCGTGAGCAGCGAGGCCGGAATGCTGCCGGCGGCCATGGAGCCGACAATGCGCCAGTCGATCATGCGCGCGCGCGCCAAAGCGAACGATCCGCCCAGCTTGGTGAAGGCGGCGAACAACAAATCGGTGCCGATGGCCAGATGCGGCTTCACGCCAAACAAGAAGATCAGCAGCGGCGTCATCAGCGAGCCGCCCCCCACCCCGGTCAACCCGATGATCAGGCCGACGGCGAAGCCGGCAACGATAAACGCCAATTCATGCATGGCTGCGACTGTATAAGCCCGCAGCAAAAACGCAAACAATCGTTTTCTTGTTTGCTTATGTGCTTTGGCGTATGTAGAGAAACCTGTGCTCACAAGTTATTTGCTTGCGGCGGGCCAGGGATGAATTTCCATGGTTAACATGGGGGCCTCACGTCAACCCATTGGCGCCTGTCGTGCCCGACAGTCAGCACCTGATGAACCCAGCCTCGCTCGCCCTGCCCGAATCCACCCACGAAGAGCGCGTCATCGCGCCCGCGGGCGACCTGGACTCATTGAGGCTGCGCCTGGCCACCACCTGGTACTGGCGCCAGGACGCGCAATGGCGCTTTGTCCAGGTGGCCGAAGTCTGCGACTGCCTGGGTCTGCTGAGCGACGACTGGCTGGGCCACACGCTGTGGGAAACGCCCAATTGCATGGCACACGATTTCTGGGACGCGCACCAGCAGGACCTGTTGGCGCACCGGTCCTTCAGGCATCTGCAGCTTGAGATCCCGGAACCCGCCGACGCCGCTTCCACGCTGTGGTTGCAGATCAGCGGCGAGCCCATTCTCGATGCGCAGGGTGGCTTCAGCGGCTACCACGGTTTTGGCTGCGATGTGACGGCGCAAAAGCGCATGGAGTTGGCGCTGCGCGGTCGTGAACTGCGCCTGCGCGCGATTTTCGAGCAGAGTCCGCTGGCCATCATCGAGTGGGATACGCGCATGCGCGTGCGCCGCTGGAACCTGGCTGCGGAGAAGATCTTCGGTTGGAGCCGCGAGGAGATCCTCGGTCGCCATGCGCACATCCTGTCGCAACCCACACACCACCATCTGCGTGGCAACAGCGGCGGCGAAGCGGTGGCTGGGCAGCTGCCCAGCAAGCATGTGGCGCAAAACCTGCACAAGCTGGGTCACGAATTGCCCTGCTCCTGGACCACGTCGATGCTGCACGACGACCATGGCAAGGTCATGGGTGCGATTTCCGTGGTGGAGAACTTGAGCGAGCGCAAGCTGGCCGAGTCGCTGATCGAGCACATGGGGCGCCACGACGCCCTCACCAACTTGCCCAACCGCAGTTTTCTGCTGGCCCAACTGGAAGCGGCGCTGTCCGAGTCCGTGGGCCCGGTGCGCCGGCCGTTGGCGGTGCTGGTGCTGAACATGGACCGCTTCAAGCAGATCAACGAAGGCATGGGCCACGCGATGGGCGACCAACTGTTGTTTGAGGTCGGGCTGCGACTCAGCGCCACCGTGCCGCGCTCCAGCATTGTGGCGCGCCTGGCGGGCGATGAATTCGCCATCGTGTTGCGGCACGACGCGAGCGCGCGCGGTGCCCATGCCATGGGCGAAAAACTGCGCGCGGCCATGAGCGAGGTCTATCGCGTGGATGGCCAGGACATGAATTGCAGCGCCAGCGTCGGGGTCGCGCTCTATCCCGACGATGGACAGAATGCGCGGGAATTGCTGCACCATGCCGACGCCGCGCTGTCCCATGCCAAGGGCGCCGGACGCAATCAACTGCGCTTCTTTTCGGCCAGCCTGAAGCAGGCGGTGACGGCGCGCCGCGAGGTCGAGCGCGATCTGGGCCAGGCCTTGCGCCGGGGCGAGCTGATGCTGCATTTTCAGCCGCAGGTGGACGCCGCCAGCGGGGCCATGGTCGGGGCCGAGGCGCTGCTGCGCTGGAATCACCCGACCAACGGACCGATTGCGCCCGTGACCTTCATTCCGATTGCGGAAAGCGCCGACCTGATTGTGGAGATCGGCGCCTGGGTGCTCGATCAGGCCTGCGCCACGCTGCGCCAGTGGCAGGATCAGGGCGTGCAGGGCGTGTCCATGGCGGTCAATTTGTCGGCGCACCAGTTGCGCGATGCGTCGCTCGTGGGCCTGGTGGCGAGCGCCCTGCAGCGCCACGGGCTCAAGGGGGAAGACCTGGAACTGGAGTTGACGGAATCGGCTGCGATGGAAGACCCCGGCTTCACCATCGACGTGTTGAACCAGTTGCGCGAACTCAAGGTGAGGATCTCCATCGACGACTTTGGCACCGGCTATTCGTCGCTGAGTTACCTCAAGCTGCTGCCGATCCAGCGTCTCAAGCTCGATCAGTCCTTCGTCAAGGAAATCGAGACCGAGGACGACGCGGCGATTTGCATCTCCACGATTGCGCTGGCCCACAAGCTCAAACTGGAAGTCGTGGCCGAAGGCGTCAGCAGCGAGGTGCAGCGCCATTACCTGCGCAGCAACGGCTGCGACGTGTTGCAGGGCTATTTGTTCAGCCAGCCGGTCAGCGCCGAAGAAGCGATGCGGTTTGCGCTCAAGCATGCCTGGAGCGCGGGCGCGTCGTCGATCGAGCCTTCGGTCGCCATCCTGTCGCCTTGAGGGCGGCGCCAGCATCAGCTGGCAGCAGGCTTGTCCGTCAGGGTCTGCTGCCCTTTCAGGCCGGCGCCGCAGCGCCCCAGGCTGTGGCGCTGCGGCGCCAGCGCCAGCGCCAGTTTCTTCTCCACCGGCCAGGGCTCGCCATGCCACTGCGCGGCCAGCAACTCGGCGCACAGCAGTGCCAGCGTCAAGCCCCTGGCGCCCATCGCGGTGCTCAGCCACAGGCCCGGAAGGTTCAGTGCATCGAGCGCGCCGACCACCGGCAAACGATCGGGTGCGGTGCAGCGCACGGCGGTGAAAGACTGCAGCTGCTGCAGTTCGAAGGCGCGCGCGAGCGCCAGCGCCGTGTTGGGCAGCAGGCTTTGCAACTTGACGTGGTTGGAGCGGTGGTCGGCGTCGCGCTCGCGCGTGTCGGTGCTGTCGCGCTCGAAGCTCGAGCCCAGATACCAGGCCGGCCCCAAGTCGGTTGGAACCTGGGGGATGAAGTTGCCGTTGCCGTTGACCGGCGTGTCGGGAAAGGCGGCGGCGTCGCCCGGGCTGCGCCAGCCCCAGGACAACTGGCCGCGCAGCGCCTGCAATGGCAGGGCCTGCGGCAACAGCGCCAGGCTGCCAAAGCCGGCGCAAACCACGACCTGCGGCGCCTGCGCCAGCAAGCCACCCTGCGCGTCCAGCAGTTGCCAGTCCTCGCCCTGCCGGCGCAGGGATTGCACCTGCGTGTGGCCGCGCCAAGTGATGCCGGGCTGCGCCAGCAAGGCCTTGACCCACTGCGCCGGTTTGATCCAGCCCGCCCTGGCGTGCCAAAGGTCGGGCGCACCCGCGTCCAGACGGCGCTCGCGCACGCCGCTCAAGGCAAAGTCCTGGCCTTCGCGCAGCAGGTCGTGCAGCTGCTGCCAGGCCATGCTCACGCCGGCGCGCGACAGGCGCGACAGCACGGCATCATCCGCCGAGATATGGGGCACGACCAGGCCGGCGGGCAGGCCCGAGGCGCCGGCGGCGGGCGCACTGCCCGCGTCCAGCACCTCCACGCGCCAGCCGCGCCGCGCCAGGCTGGCCGCCACGGCGGCGCCGGCCAGCCCGGAGCCGATGACCACGCAGTGACCGGCCGCCAGCGCCAGCGCGCTGGCGCCGGCGCGCAGCTTGGGCTGCCACGCGGGCTGGAATTCGCCTTCCAGTCGGTCCCTCTTGGGTGGCAGGCCGGGCACCATCTGCAGCACGAAGCCGCATTGCGTCAAGCGCTCGCGGATGTCGCGCGCCACGGTCCAGGTCGCCACGCGCGCGCCCCGGCGGCACAGGCGCGAGACCGCCTTGAGCGTGTGTTCGTCCCACATCTCGGGGTTGAGCGTGGGCGAGAAGCCATCGAGAAACACCGAGTCGGCATGAAACACCAGTTCGCGCAACATCGGCTTGATGTCGCCAACGCACAGCGTGAGCAGCACGCGCCCGTCCTCAAAACTCAGGCGGTGACAGCCGGCCCCAAGGTCGCGCCATTGCAGCGCCAGTTGCTGCGCCAAGGGCGCCAAGTCGGGCTGATCCTGGGCGCCGCGCAGCAGATCGGCGGCGTCCACCGGGTGCGCTTCGATCGACGCAAAGTGCAGCAAAGCGGGGCGGTGCGGGTCGTCCTTCCAGGCCTGCCAGGTGGCGAGAAAATTCAGCCCCAGGCCAAAACCGGTTTCCAGCACGCGCCATTGCGGCTGCTGGCCCCAGGCCTGCGGCAGGCCGCAGCCCCGCATGAAGACCTGGCGCGCCTGCGCCAGTGCGCCGGCGCAGCTGTGATAAATATCCTTGAAGCGCGGACTGTGCGGCGCACCGTCGCGCCATTCAACGGTCGGCGCTGGTGACATCCTCAGGCGGTCGGCGGAACGTAGCCCTGCACCGCGTCGGCACCGTCACCGAAGAAGTGGTTCTCCATCTGCCGCGCCAGGTATTGGCGGGCGCGGGCGTCGGCCAGGTTCAGGCGGTTCTCGTTCACCAGCATGGTTTGCTGGCGCAGCCACTGGGCCCAGGCTTCCTTGCTGACGTTTTCCCAGAGGCGCTTGCCGAGTTCGCCAGGGTAGGGCGGGAAGTCCATTCCTTCGGCTTCGTGGCCGAGTTTGACGCAGTTGACGGTACGTGCCATGGGGGTCGCCTTAAATGAGAGGATGGGAGCGGGCTTGCATGGCGCCAACTGTAGCAATCTTTTGCCATATTCCGCACAAGGGATAAGCAAAGAAGAAAACAGTCGTTGGAACATTCGGCCCGGCCTTGCACAATCGCCATTTTTTGGAGTCGAACGCACATGAAAGCCGAAAACGTCCTGCACACCATTGGCAATACGCCGCATATCCGCATCAACCGGCTGTTTGGCAGCACGCACCAGGTGTGGGTCAAGTCGGAGCGCAGCAACCCCGGCGGCTCGATCAAGGACCGGATCGCGCTGGCCATGGTCGAGGCGGCGGAGCAAAGCGGCGAGCTCCAGCCCGGCGCCACCATCATCGAGCCCACCTCGGGCAACACCGGCGTGGGCCTGGCGTTGGTGGCGGCGGTCAAGGGCTACAAGCTGATCCTGGTGATGCCCGACAGCATGTCGATCGAACGCCGTCGCCTGATGCTGGCCTATGGCGCCAGCTTTGATCTGACGCCGCGCGAAAAAGGCATGAAGGGCGCCATTGCGCGGGCCCAGGAGCTTGCCGCAGCCACGCCTGGGGCCTGGGTGCCACAGCAGTTCGAAAACCCCGCCAACATCGACGTCCACGTGCGCACCACGGCCCAGGAAATCCTGGCCGACTTCCCCGGCGGCATCGACGTCATCATCACTGGCGTCGGCACCGGCGGCCACCTCAGCGGTGTGGCCCAGGTGCTCAAGGCGGCCTGGCCACAACTGAAGGTGTACGCGGTGGAGCCCACGGCCTCGCCCGTGATCTCCGGCGGAGCGCCCGCGCCGCACCCGATTCAGGGCATCGGCGCGGGCTTTGTGCCGAAGAACCTCAAGACCGAACTGCTCGACGGCGTGATCCAGGTCGAGGCCGAGCCGGCGCGCGAATACGCGCGCCGCAGCGCCCGGGAAGAAGGCCTGCTGGTGGGCATTTCCTCCGGTGCCACGCTGGCCGCGATTGCGCAAAAGTTGCCGGAAATTGCGCTCGGCGCGACCGTGCTGGGCTTCAACTACGACACCGGCGAGCGCTACCTGTCGGTCGAGGGCTTCTTGCCGACCTGAGTTGCAGTCCCCGCAGGCTGGCGCGGCGCGCCACATGGCAGCGGCTGCTAGATCAGGGCTGCCCCCAGACGCTGGGCGGCCGCCAACCATTGGTCACGCTGCGCCGGCCTGCTGCCGTGCAGCGGCGCAAACTCGCTGATGCGCGTCACCTTGATGCCGCAATAGCCCAGAATCGTGTGCTTCATCTGGTTGTGTCCGGGTCGCTGCCAGATCCAGCGGTAGTACCAGCTGGGCGTATCCATGGGCACCAGCAAATGGGCGCTGCGCCCGCTCAGCAACTTGTCCCAGAGCGCGGAATCGGGGCGATATTTGTAGGCAAAGCCCGGCAGCAGCGTGCGGTCGAAGAAGCCCTTGAGCAGGGCTGGCATGGAGCCCCACCAGTTCGGATACACAAAGACCAGGTGCTGCGCCCAGGCGATGGCGTGCTGCGCCTGGAGCAGGTCCGACTCCAACGGTTGGGCACCGCGATTCCCGAAGTGAAGGATGGGATCGAACTGGAGATCGCACAAATTGATGCGCCGCACCTCGGCGCCGGCCGAGCGTGCGCCTGCCTCGTAGGAGTCGGCCAGCGCCTGGCAAAAACTGGTGCGCGACGGGTGGCCCTGGATGATGAGTAGGTGTTTCATGAGACCAATGGTAACATTAAAACCGCAGCGATAAAATCACCGCATGAAGCCGCCAGAAAAAACGAAGCAGCGAACTGCCTACCACCATGGTGATCTGCGTGCCACGCTGATTGAATCCGCCGTGGCGCTGATCCATCGCAGGGGCGACAGCCAGTTCAGTCTTCGGGATTTGGCTGGCGAGCTTGGCGTCAGCCATGTGTCGGTCTATCGGCATTTTTCGGACAAGGCGGCGCTTATGAATGCGGTGGCGGTGCGCGGTTTTTCCATGCTGACGCAGGCCTTGACGGACGCCGCGCAAGGCTGGGACGCAGATCCGACGCAGCAATTGGCGCGCCAAGGCGTGGCCTACCTGAGCATGGCCGGACGCTATCCGGGCCACTTTGCCGCCATGTTCGCGCCCATGGTGTCGCAGCACGGCCAGACCCAGGAGCTGCAAGCGGCATCCGAGCAAGCCTATGCCGTGGTGCTGCAGACCGTGCTGCGCCGGCTGCAAGTCGCCAGCGCCACCGCGCCCGCCGTGGAAACCGAAGCACTGCGGGTCTGGGCCCTGGTTCACGGCCTGGCCTGCCTGCAATTGAGTGGCAACCTGTCGGCCTGTTTGGGTCGCGACCTGAGCCAGGCCTCCGAGGCGGAACTGCAAAGTCTGATGGC
>CAIMSP010000160.1 GCA_903844215.1 uncultured beta proteobacterium
ATCAAGCCATCAGCTCAACTGCGAATCAGCTCCCTCAGGCTCATTTCTGGTTGGAAATACGTGCCCCCGTCAGGCTCATACCACGTTGGACAAGGCTGACGTTTGACGACCGGCTACGGTACCAAGCAGCAGCTCACCGATTTCGCCCACGATGTGATCGTCGCCGATCGCACCTTCCTGCTTTGGGAAGAGAAAGTCGCCGGCTTCGTTGAGCGTGGATTCGCGCCGGTCCACATACAGACGCGCGTTGCGCACGGCGTTCGTATCGAGTTCGCGCGTGAAGGGCACGCTCGATCCCACCGCGTTCACATGCGTGCCGGGTGCAATCCACTCGCCGCGCAGCACGGCGGTTTGCGCCGCCGTGGTGGTGCAGATGATGTCTGCGTCGCGCACCGTGTCTGCGACCGTCGCGCACGCGGTGACCACGATACCGTGCCGCTGGGCGGCGCGCGTAGCAAAGTGCTGGGCGCGCGCGATGTCGCGACTCCAGACGCGCACCGTGGTGATGGCCCGCGCGGCCACCATGGCGTCGAGATGCGAGGCGGCCTGCGCGCCGCTGCCCAGAATGGCCAGCGCTTGCGCATCGGGGCGCGCGAGCAACTGGGTGGCGACGCCGCTTACCGCTGCGGTGCGAATAGCGGTGATGGCGCTGGCATCCACCATGGCCACCAGTTGCCCATGCTTGGTCTCAAACACCAACACGGCGCCCTGATGCGCGTCGTAGGGCGTGCCGTGATTGCCGGGGAAGACGCTCACCACCTTCACTCCCATTGCCTGCACATGGGCTGCATAACTGGGCATGAGCGCCAGTGCGCCGACTTTGCCCGGCAACCACATGATCTGTCGCAGCGGCACCATGGCCTCACCACGCGACAACGCGGCCAGCGCATCGGCCATCACGCTCATGCACTCGCCCATGGGCAGGAGACGGCGCACCTCGGCGCTGTTCACGATCAATAGGCCCATCGCTACCCGTCCGGTCACTTCAGCTGGCCTTGCGCGGCTGTACGGTCTTAAGGCAAGACGGGGCTGGCAGGAAGGGGGTCGGCAGCACGCATCCTGAGCACCAGCGGGGGCAGCAGCGCCAGCGCCAGCGCAAAGCAGACCAATGCCATCACCGCAATGGATACGTAACCGTAGCGAACTGCGAGTTCACCGCCGATGGCCGGGCCAAGCGCCATGCCGATGCACTGGCTGGCCACGCTCATCGCAACCACACGTCCTGCGGGATCGATGACCGCCATGGTGCCGCTCAGGTAAGTGAGGAACAGTGGCCAGATGTAGCTGAAAATGATCACGCCGGCAGCGAACGGAACCAGGCCTGGAACCCAGCCAATCAAGGCAACGCTCAGCACCGCGCCGCCGATGGCGGCCGTCAACAATGGAAGCCGGCCAAAGCGCGTGTGCACCATCGAGGCGGTCATCGCGCCGGCAAAGGCGGCCACGGCATAGAAAGTCAGCACACCGCCAACGGCAGCACGGTCCACGCCGGCCTGCAAACCCAGTCGTTCCAGAAAGGCCCAGACGCCTCCGAGTCCGATCCAGAACAGCAGCGATAAGCCCAGACTCAAGGCGCCCCCGAGCAACGGAAACGGCGGCAGCGCCTGCGGTTTGCCATCAAGCTTCAATTCGGTGAAGCTTTTCGGAATCCGGTGGGCCGTGACGTAAACCACGAGCAAGGTCAGAGCCAGAAACATGTAGGCGCCTCGAACATGGAAGTGAGTAATCGACCACACGCCCCCGGCCATCAGCAGCGCTGCGCAGGCGTAGGACGTCATGTAGTACAGCCCGAAAGTGCGGTCTGGGTCGCGCGTTGTCGCGATCACGGCCAAGGCGATGGCCGCGATCAGGCCGCAGCCAAAGCCGGCGATGAAACGGCACAGCAGGATCGGAACGAAGGCATCTGACAACACCGGCCCCAAAGTTCCCAGGATGCCGATCGTGGCTCCGACAAGAACGACGTGGCGCCGGTTCCAGGCACCTCCGATGGCCGCCACGATGAAAGACGCAAGGCCGATGCCGGCCATTTCGATGCCGGTGACATAGCCGGCCTGCGCCGCAGAAAAGTGGTAGTCGTCGATCAAGCCGCCGACGATCAAGGGTTTGAGGACCAGCAAGGCCGCCGATACAAACCCAGTGGCAAAAATGGCGGCGAGCGTGATCGCGTAGGAAAGATCGAATCGCTTTTTCATCCTCAAACTCCTTGATTATTCAGAACACATTTCAGCCAAACCATCGTCGCAAGCCATCATGGCCTGCCTCGTCGTTTCATTGCTCGCAATGAAAGGGCAAATCCTCGGCTTTTGACATGCCGAAGCAGCGTCATGAAAGGCGGTTGCGCACCAGCGCGCCGGCCTTCATGATGACTGGAATATTTTTCTCTGGCTTGCGAAACAGCGCCAGGTTGGCGAAGGGATTGCCTTCGAGCACCAGGATGTCGGCCAGCGCGCCGGTCTGGATGCAGCCCAATTGGCCGGCCATCTGCAGGATTTCGGCGTTGATCGAGGTCGCAGAGCGCAGTACGTCGATGGGTTTGCTCACCTCGCCGCGCAATTCGAACTCGCCGCCCTGGAACGGGTGGTAGGCATGGTCCAGCAAGTCGGTGCCAAAACCCAGTTTGACGCCAGCCCTGGCGCAGACCTCGATCGAACGCAGCGCCTCATTGCCGATGCCCTTGATCTTGGCCACGATGGCCGGCGCCAGTTTGAGCTCGTCCACATGGCGCTTGAGCACGTCGGCCACCGAAAGCGTAGGTACAACGTAGGTTCCGTTCCTGGCGAGAATGCTCGCGGTCTCGTCCCGATGGATCAAGGTGCCATGCTCGATGCTGCGCACACCGTATTCGGAACATCGGCGCGACGAATCGTCGGTGTGGCTGTGTGCCATCACGTAGGTCCTGCGGGTCGAGGCCTCGTAAACGGCGGCACGGATTTCTTCCTCGGTGAACTGCGGCATCCACATCGGATCCGTGGGTGACAGGCCGCCGCCGGAGACGAACATCTTGATTTGGTGCGCGCCTTTGCGCAACTCTTCGCGCACAGCAACACGCACCGCGTCAGCGCCGTCAACCACCTGCGAAAGCGCTCCGGCGTAAGCGCCACAGCCACACGGTTCGTGTTCATTGCCGGGCCGCATATCACCATGGCCCCCGGTCTGCGAGATGGCGCGGCCGGAGAAGTAAAAGCGCGGGCCCTGGATGAGCCCCTGCTCGATGGCCATCCACAACCCCATATCACCGCCCGCGGCATCGCGCACCGTAGTGAAGCCGCGCTGCAGCGTGCCTTCGAGCACCTTGACCGCATGTGCTGCCAACAGCGGTGGCAGCATGTGCTCGATCACAGCCACATTCATGCTCGGGGAGTTCGCATGAAAGTGGCAGTCGATCAGACCCGGCATCAGGTAACGACCCTGACAATCGATGACCTGAGCGTTGGCGAACATGCCACAGTTGGCACCGACTTCCCTGATTTGTCCGTCTTCAACGACGACATCGGCGCCATCCAGGATTTCTTCGCTATGGCCGTCGAAGATCTTCGCGTTCTTGAACAGGGTAATCATGCAGCACGCAATTGCGCTGTTTGTTGCTGGTCAACGGCCCATTCGCCTGCTCGCTCCACCACCACGACTCCGCAGATCGCTTGCGCTTTCGCCGCGTCGATGAAGCCGTTGCGAACGTCGGCCAACACCATCTGCGGGTCGCGCTCCAGAGCCGATCCCCATCCGCCGCCGCCACCAGAGATGCAGCGAAACACCGTGCCTTTGGGAAAGGGTCCCATGCTGGCAATGCGTTCGATGTAGGTCTTCTCGTTTGCCGTGTCGGGATTCAATGCGAAGAAACCAGGATGGCCACTGGCCCCGCCGTTGACGCCCTTGGACGTCACGTCCTTGGTGTTTTCTGTGAGCAG
Source organism: uncultured beta proteobacterium (assembly GCA_903844215.1). Classification (GTDB taxonomy): domain Bacteria; phylum Pseudomonadota; class Gammaproteobacteria; order Burkholderiales; family Burkholderiaceae_C; genus CAIKVZ01. The sequence goes on from CAIMSP010000160.1 coordinate 3,906, forward strand.
GCCCAGGAAGTAGCCGTCTTGCAAGAACCGGTAGTCCTTGAGCACGCCCTTGCCGCCGAAGAACCTGCCCGCCCCGCTCATTTCGGCCGCCAACTCGCAGCGCTCGATGCGCACCGGATGGCGCGTCTCGGTCACCTCGACCGGGTTGTTCGGCAGATCACCATTGCCGACCAACTGGTTCGTGGGGCCGTCGCAGTCGTGCATGGCGCCATTGCCGCCGTGCACCGGATCGATACAGATGAAGGGCTTGCCCAATTCGGGCTGAATGCGCGAAATAAAACCCTGGGTTAACTGGTAGCCCCCGGCCGGGCAAGTTTCGGGAAGGATGTTAGCAAAGCAGCGAAACATCAACTCCATCAGGCATCCGACAATGTAGCCGTAGGAGTCGGTAGGGGCGGGCCGTTGTGGATTGATGATGCTGGACGGCGGCAACTCGAACTCCAGACACTGCGCATGCCCTGCGTTGCAGGGATCAAACGGCAGAAGCAGTCCTTTGATGGACGAGGCCAGAATACCGCGCGAGCATTGCGCGGGCAGATTGATGGGGCCCTGCGCGGTCGGGCTGGAGCCGTTGAGTGAAAACGCGATTCGATCAGGCATTACCGTGACTTTCAGGCACACCAGGAATTCGCCATGCGGATTCACACCGTCGCTGTCCATTCTTATCGACGCGCCGTATTCTCCCCGCGGCAACTTGGCCACAGCGCGCCGCATGGCCTTGTCCGTTTCGATGATCACATGCGCCATCGACTCGCGAACCACATTGGAGCCGTATTTGGCGCAAAGCGCCTGAACCCGAGCCACCCCCTGGCGGCAAGCGGCGATCTGAGCTTCCAGATCGCCCTTGACGATGACGGGCAAACGCACGTTGTCGGCGATGAAATCCCAAAGCGCTTCGTTCTTGACACCTGCGGCGATGATTTTCTGGTGGCGAAAACACATGCCTTCCTGGTACATGTCGGTGGTGTCAGGGCACCAACCACCGGGGCTCTTGCCGCCGATGTCGGCCCAGTGCGCGCCGATACCGCAAAAGGCGATCAATTCGCCCTCGTGAAAGGCGGGCATGTAGATATTGGTGTCAGAGATATGCGTGCCGGTCTCGAACGGGTCGTTCACGATCATCACGTCACCGTCCTCGAATTTCCCATCCCAGCGCCGGATGCCGGCGCGTACCGCATCGGGAAAGGCCTGGCTGAAGACGATCACGCCCGGTGTTTCGGCCCACATGTCGCCCTGTGCCGACATGATGGTGACGGAGAAGTCCTGGACTTCGTACAGCAAGGGGCTGTAGGCCGTGAGGATCAAGGTCTTGGCCATCTCCTCCGTACTGGCGACCAAGCGGTTGCGAATGATTTCTGTCAAGACGACATCGATAGTAGTCATATTTTTCTCTTATTTGATAGCAGGATCAAGGACCAAGTTGCCGTAGTCGTCGCATAGGCAGGTCCAACCGGGCGGTACGACCGTGGTCATGGTCCACTCGTCAACGATGGCTGGGCCCTGCAGTTTCTGCCCCGGCGCTAGCGTATCGCGCTCGACGATTTGCGTCGGCACCGGGGCCCGCAAGCTGTGGAAATAGACGGGCCTGCTGCGCGCTGTCGCCAGCTTGGTCGGCGCAGAAATTCGGGCCACTTCAGGGGCGCGCACGCGGCCAATTGCTCGGCAGCGGATCGACACCTGTTCCAGGTTGGCGACTGGGTCGCCATGACCGTACAAGCGCTGATGCGAACTGACAAAGCGCTCGCGCACCCCAGCCAGGATCGACGCGGCATCGAGCCACTCAGGATCCAACTCGGCCGTGATGGTGAATTCCTGATTCTCGAAGCGTATGTCCAATCGGCGCTGCAAAACGATGTCTGCGCGCGCAAAACCGTAGCCGGCCACGGCCTGGAGCGCGCGTTCGGCGAGTTCATCCAAGACCAACAGGCTTTGCCCGATATGTTCGCTGTTAAACGGCAGAACCTTGGTGCGTACCTGATCCTCGACATAGTCGCTGCTGAGAATGCCCCAGGCAGAAAAATTCGCCGGTGCGATCGGAACGATGACGCGCGGCACTTCCAGTTCTTCCGCAACTGAACAGGCAAAAAGACCGCCGCCGCCACCGTAGGCCAACGACACGAACTCGCGCGGGTCCAGCCCGCGCGCGACGGTCTTGGTGCGAATCGCATTCGCCATATTGGTTTCGGCAATGGCTACGATGCCGTGCGCGGCCTGCTGCACCGTGATGCCCAGCGGCTTGGCGATTTTCTCTTCGATCGCCCGGGTCGCTGCTGCCAGATCGAGCTTCATGCGCCCGCCCAGGAAATAGTCCGGGTCCAGTCGGCCCAACACCAGGTGGGCATCGGTCGTCGTCGGTTCAACACCGCCGCGACCGAAACAGACCGGCCCCGGATGCGCGCCCGCGCTTTGTGGTCCCACCTGAAGACCCATGCGATGGTCCAGCCAAGCCATGGAGCCGCCACCTGCGCCGATCGAGATCACGTCGATGAGCGAGCCCAGCACCGGGCGGCGCGCGATTTCGGTCTGGCTGCGCTCAAGAATATTGCCGTCCTCGATGATGGCCACGTCGTAGCTGGTGCCGCCCACGTCGGTGCAGATGACGTTCTTGTAGCCCAGCAACGCGCACAGGTACTTCGCGCCAATGACACCGCCGGCCGGCCCCGACATCAGCGTGCGGATCGGCTTCATTCCGGCGCTGTGGGCGTCGGCGACGCCGCCGTTGGACTGCATGATGGCCAGCGGCTGGGTATAGCCGGCTTCGGTCAAATTCAGTTGCAGTTGATCCAGATAACCTCGGACGATGGGCTGGATAAAAGCGTTGAGCACGGTGGTGGAGGTGCGCTCGTATTCCCGCCATTCGGAAGCGATGTCATGAGAGACCGACACGGGCAGCTGCGGATAGCGCGCCGCAATGCGTTCACGCGCCGCAATCTCGTGCGCCGAGTGCGCGTAAGCGTGAAGAAAAGTGATGGCGACGGCCTCCACGCCCTGCGACAAAAGGTAGTCCACCTCACGGTCAACCTCGTTCAGATCGATGGGCTCGAGCACCTCGCCGTGCACGCTGATGCGCTCGGTGACTTCGCGCCGCAAAAATCGTTCGACCAGCGGCTTGGGGTTGCGCTGGACGAAATCGTACACCGGCTTGCGCCCGCCGCGCCCCATTTCCAGCACGTCGCGAAAACCCCGGGTCGTTATCAGCCCGACCCGGGCGCCGCGCTCCTGGATCAGCGCATTCACTCCCACGGTCATGCCGTGGAAGATGCGTGCGATCTCCGCCATGTCCACGCCAAAGGCGCTCAGCCCCTTCATGAACTGCTCGGGCAGCTGATGGGCGATCGAGGGCACTTTTTCGATCCGGATTTCGCCCGTACGCTCGTCCATCAGGACGAAGTCCATGAAGGTGCCGCCGACGTCCACAGCGACCCGATATTTCGATTGCATAACTTTCAAAAGCACTTTCGTGCCAAGCCTTGTTGAGTTGGGTCAATGGTGACCCGCTTAGGCACGACCAGCAAGCGGCGCGGCGGGTGGGGCGCGCTGCAAAGTTGGGGGGGGCGTTGCGGTCCGGCGCGCCCCCCCCCGATTGGCCACTCGCCCCCCCCGGCAAACCCATTGATTGGACAAGGGCACGCGCCACAATGCATGCAACCAACGACCGCTATCGATCGAGATAAAGAATGAAGAAAACCAAACTCAGGCTGGGCATCGACGTGGGAGGCACGAACACCGACAGCGTGCTGATGTCGGGGCGCGCCGTGCTGGGCACCCACAAAAGCTTCACCACGGACGACATCAGCGGGGGCGTGATCAGCGCGGTGAGCGCGCTGCTGCAAGAGTCGCGCGCGCCCGCGGGCGACATCGGCAGCGTGATGATCGGCACGACGCAGTTCGTCAATGCCTTCCTGCAACGCCGCCATCTGTCCGAAGTGGCGGTGGTGCGCATTTGCCTGCCCAAATCGGACGGCGTGCCTCCGATGGTGGCCTGGCCCGACGACCTGCGCGCCATCATCGGCTCCCACACCTATCTGGTGGCAGGCGGCTCCTTCTACACCGGAGTCGAATACGCGCCATTGGACGAAGCCGAGCTGGACCGGGTGGGCCGCGACATCGCGCAAAAGGGCTTGCGTGCGCTGGTCATCACCGCCAACTTTGCGCCAGTGCGCCCCGACATCGAGGAGCGCGCTGCGGCCATCCTGCGCCGGCATCTGCCCAACGCTGACATCACACTGTCCGCGCAGGTCGGGGGCGTCGGACTGATCGACCGCGAGAACGCCGCCATCATCAACGCCGCGCTGTCCCAGCTCTCGCGCCGAGTCGTCACCTCGCTCGTCAGTGCCCTCCAAAGCGTTGGCATCAGCGCCCCGGTGTACATCAGCCAGAACGACGGCACGCTGATCAGCACCGGGTATGCACAGCGCTTTCCCATCTTCACCTGTTCGGCCGGCCCCACCAACAGCATCCGGGGCGCAGCCTTCCTCACGGGCTTGCAGGAAGCCGTGGTGGTGGACATCGGCGGTACCACGACCGACGTTGGCTTCCTGCTGCGCGGCTTTCCAAGAGAGACCGCCACCGCCAACACCATTGGGGGCGTGCGCACCAACTTTCGCATGCCCGACGTTCTCTCGATCGCGCTGGGGGGTGGCACGGTTGTGCGTCAAAGTTCCACGGGCATCAACCTGGGGCCTGAGTCAGTGGGCTACCAACTCAAAGACAAGGGCATGATCTTTGGCGGCGACATACTCACCACCACCGACATCGCGGTGCGCGCGGGCCAGTTCTCGCTGGGCGACAGGAGCAAGGTCGCGGGCCTGTCCGATGCGCTGGTGAGTGGCGTACTGGACATCATCCACGCCAAGATAGAAGACGCCATCGACCAGATGAAAACCAACAGTCGGCCAGTTCCCGTGGTGCTGGTGGGCGGCGGCGCGATCCTGGTGTCGCGCCCCCTCAAAGGGGCCTCTCAGGTGTACCAGCCCGAGTACGCCGAAGTGGCCAACGCCATTGGTGCTGCGATCGCCCTGGTCAGTGGCCGCGTGGACCGGCTCTTTGACGTCGGCGCGCTAGGACGCGAAGGCGCACTGTCCCAGGCCAAGGACGAGGCCATCGCCGCCGCAGTGGCCGCAGGCGCCGACCCGGCCAGCGTGCAGATCGTGGATGTGGTCGAACTGCCGATGACGCACATGAAGAGCGGATCGGTGCAGATCAAGGTGCGCGCCGTGGGCGACCTGGCCGACGCATGACCCAGCAACCGAACAGGCGAACACCAACATGCGAATGATTAAAACCGTGCAGGAAATCCAGGACATGGCCCGGGGCGCTGTCTTTCTCGGGTCGGGTGGCGGGGGCGATCCCTACGTGGGTGAGTTGTTCCTGCGCCAGCAGCTCAGCCTGGGGCGTCACGCGAAGATCGTGGACGCCACCGAGCTGGCCGATGACGCCTTTGTCGTTTGTATCGCCGGAGTGGGCGCGCCCACGGTACTCGTGGAGCACCTGGTCAGCGCCAGGACGCTGCTGCGCGTGCTCGAGCATGCTGAAAAATTCTACGGCCGCAAGGTGGACGCGCTGATCTCCGCAGAAATTGGCGGCGCCAACTCGATGTTCCCGGTAGCGCTGGGCGCGCAGACCGGGCTACCGGTGGTCGATGGGGACGGCATGGGCCGGGCATTTCCGCACCTGGAAATGACCACCTTCAGCGTCTACGGCATCAAGACCAGCCCGGGCTTTGTGATGGACGATTCGGGCAACGTGGTGAGCTTCGAGACCAGCACCGATCGGCTGGCCGAGGAAGTAGTGCGCGGCGTAGCCACGGCGCTGGGGGCTCTCGTCTACGGCTGCTTTTACCCGATGTCGGGTGCGCAGGTGAAGGCGACCGCAGTGCTCGGAACCATCAGCCAGACCATCGAGATCGGCCGACATATCCGCGAAGCGCGGGACCATTGCGAGGACCCGTTCACGGGCCTGATGGACTACCTGAACGACCCGGCCAGGGAACGCCATGCGCGCATCCTCTTCGACGGCAAGATCGTGGACGTGACGCACGAGACCCGAGACGGATGGCACTGGGGGCGCGTGGTGATCGGCAACACCACCGACGAGTCGGATCAGTTCACCGTGGACATCCAGAACGAATACCTGATCGCAAAAAGAAATGGCCGCACCGTGACTGTGGTGCCGGACTTGATCAGCGTGCTCGACACCGAGACCGCCGAGCCGCTGACGGCCGAGATGCTCGCCTACGGCCAGCGTGTGCGCGTCATCGGCTACAGCGCCGCGCCGGTGATGCGCCGACCCGAATGCCTCAAGGTGTTCGGCCCGAGGATATTCGGCCTGGACGAAGATTTTGTGCCAGTGGAACAGCTGACGGGCTGAATTCCCCTTGGCCCCTGCTATGGCATCAGCGCGCGGCGCCGGGCCTGCGCCACCGCGTCTTCGCGTCGGCCCACTTCGAGCTTGACGAAAATCGCCTTCAGGTGCTTCTTCACGGTCTCCGGTGACAAGGTCAGCGTCTTGGCGATCATCTTGGTCGGCTGGTCCTTCGCCAGTTCGCACAGGACATCGAGTTCGCGCGGCGTGAACGCACTGGTGGCGCCCGACCTGGAACGGAATTTGGATTCCCAGACCTTGACCACATGCGCAGCCCAGGCGCTGGGCAGCCCCAGTCCTTTTTCGCCCATGGCCCGGACCTGGACCATCACTTCCGCGCCAAAGCCGATAAAGATCTGCACCGCGCCGCACTTCTGCGCAAACAGCAATGCGCGCTGCAGATCGCGCCCAGCTTCGCCATCGCGTTCCAGCAGACGTAAGGCATGCGAACGCATCACCAGCGCGGTGATTTCACTCAGGTGGTAGCTGCTCGCTAGGGCCATCGCCAGTAAGCGATTGGCGGTTTCGAGCGCCGCATCTTGCCGTTGTGCGTGCAGTTGCAGGAAAAAGCGCGCTCGTGCAACGGCTTCCACCGTATCCCAGGGCAGCGTCGCGGGTAGGCAGGCAGACTGCCAGAGTCCGTCCAGTTGCATGGATGTAGCGATGAGCTCGGCATTGCCAGCGTCGCCGAATCTCACTTCGAGTTCGACCTGAGTTGCGCCGGCGATCGCGGCAAGATGGGGAAGGTTTTCCTCATCAGCGAAATGGCGTGCGCCATGCAACAGTTCGATCGCGCGCAGGGGATTGCCACCTGCCGCTTCGTAGATCGCCGGGTCCACCATCGTGCCGACGTAAAACTCGAACATGTTGAACGACTCTGTTATCACTATGGATGGAAATTGCCCCACTGCGGCGTCAAGGTCAGCGCGCTGAAAGAGTATTTTTGCCAGCAGAACGGCGGTGATTTGGCCGAGAAAATGGGGTTCATAGCGAACGAAGTTAGCGTCTTGGTGCAGCAAGTGGCGGATGATTTGCTCGGCGTTGTCGAGCTCACCGCGGGCATAGGCATTGCGCGCTTGGAACATCCATACCCAGGGCTTGGTCAGATAACTCGAACCCCGGTACAAGCGTTCGATCTGGGCAGTGCGGCGCTCGCACCGGTCCACCGGGCCATAGCGTTGCAGCATGTTGATTTCGATCGACAGGCACATGCACAGCGCTCGCCTGTCTTCGGCACCGCCCGCTTGAGCCAACTGCTTGGCATGCGCCAACACGGGCCACGGCGAGAGCAGCAGCGACTGCTCGGACTGGGTCAACAGCATCGAGCAACGAGCCACCTCGAGTTCCAGTCGCGCCGGACCCTGGGCGCAAGGTTCACCTTCATTGATGGCACTTTCGATGCGCTCGAACTGGACGCCGGGCGCCAGTCTTAGTGCAACCTGCTGCCCCATTTGCAGCAAGCGCAGTCGGGGGTGGCAAGCAATCGTCGCCGGCGGCAGCAACTGCAGCATCGCACGCACACGCAGACCGCCTTCGCTGAGCAGCAACAACAGCGCACCTGCGTCTTCGATCATTTGCGCCGCCGCCTCCAACTGACCGGCCGCCACTGCGTGTTCCACCGCCTCGTAAACACGCTTCCTTTCGATCATGTGGTGCGCGGCGCGCATATGCAGCTCAGATTTCCTTCCAGGGGTGCTGACGTCCATCGCATCAAGAAAATAGTCGCTCAATAGAGGATGCAGGCGCGCGCTCCAATTTGATTCATCGACGACCACAATGGGCTTCAGCGCGCAGAGTTCACGGATAAACACCAGGCTGTCAAGGCGCTTGCGCACAGAGTTCGCCGAATCCACGTCCAGCGTCGCCAGCACCGACACCTCTGAAAGAAACGAAATGGTCTCGGGTTTGAGCGTGGTGAATACCTCCTCGGCGAGGTAGTCGAATATCTGTCTGCGCGGCATCTTGGCGCCGGCTTCGACAGTCCAGTTTTCCAGAGCGCCGCCGGTGGCACGCAGCCGCGCCAGTTGCAGCGCGAAGGGCCAGCCGTCGGCGTAGCGGGCGACCTGGTACACCGCCTGCTCCGGCATGTAGTCTTGTAGCAGTGTGCAGGTCTCGGCGAAGCTGAAGCGCAGGAAGTCGGCATCGACCATGCGGATCTTGCCCGCCAGCTGCAGCCTTGTCAGCGCGATATGCGGCGTCTCCCGGCTCGCCAGCACCACGCTGACGTTGGCCGGTGCAGCCCAGGCGATGGCCTCGATGACCTCGTCCACCAGGGCCGAGGAGGCGACTTCAAACTCGTCAATGAAGATCAGCAGCGGCTGGGCTATGCCGGAAATGAGCTCGGCCACATCCGACACCTGCACCCCGCGCTTGAATTTCGAAGACAGTTTGCTGCAGGCCAACGCTGCCAGCAGGCTCTCGGAAAAAATCTCGGGGTCTTTGTCTCTGGCGTCGCAGTTCAACCATGCCACCGCCGCGCCATCCTGCTGCGAGTGCCGTGCCAACTGTGCCAGCAGCGTGGTCTTGCCGAAGCCCGCAGGGGCGGCCACGACGGTCAGGCGCGCCGTCGTGGGCGGGGCGCAGAGCAGCAGTGAAATCAGGCGTTCGCGCCAGACCGCGTCATCGATATGCACGATGGGTGCAAATTGACGCTGCTGGGCTTGCCTGAGATCACTTCTGAATTTCATGGGCCGGGAAAATAGGAGCAAATAAATTACAAAAACGCTTGCCTGCAACACATGGTAATGCGGTTCGCGCGGCCGCCGAACCGTGTTCGCGCGCATTTGCCCCCCATTTACCCATCCCCCCCGATTTCCGGCCCTATCCCCCCCGGCACTCCAATTGCCAGCGCAATCCAATGCGGCACAAAATATGCCCACAGGAAGTGGCCGCGCCAAGCGCCATTGCACTGCCCAGAAAATGCATTCGGTTACCCCGACCACCCCAATAAACGGAGACTCACATGACACAATTCAAGAGCACGCTTGCACGCCTCAAACCGCTTCCGCTGGCGCTGGCCGCGGCGTTGGGTTCGGGCTCAATTTGGGCGCAAACCGCGCCGAGTGGCGCGGCCGATTCGGCCGGGGCGCTGGAGACCGTGATTATCAAGGCGCAGCGGCGCGACGAGAAGTTGCAGGACGTGCCGGTCGCGGTCAAGGCATTCACGGCCAAGCAGATCGAGGATTCCGGCATCAAGAGCACGCAGGACTTCGTGAACATGACGCCCAACATGTCATTCGACCAGTCATACACCTACTCCAATTCATTCCTGGTCATTCGCGGCGTCTCGCAACTGAACAATGGGGACTCGCCGGTGGCGGTGGTCGTTGACGGGGTGCCGCAGAACGACCAGAAGCAGTTGGGCATGAACCTGTTCGACATCCAGAGCATCGAAGTGCTCAAGGGACCGCAGGGCGCCTTGTACGGCCGCAATGCCATTGGCGGCGCGCTGGTGATCGAGAGCAAAAAACCAAAAAATGAGTTGGAGGGCTTCGTCAAGGCCGATTTCAGTTCCGGTAACACCAAGGCATTGGGCGCTGGCGTGAGCGGAGCGCTGGTACCCGACAAGGTGATGTTCCGCGTCGTCGGGCAAACGAAGTCGTCGGACGGCATCATCAACAACGTCTTCCTGCACAAGGGCGTGGACGCCATCGACCACGACAGCTCGGTCCGCGCCAGAATCACGGTGGCGGCGAGTGATTCGGTGAATCTGGACTTTCGCGCAAGTTCGCAAGACTACAAGGCGGGCGGGCCCGCGGATAGTCTTTTGCGCGATGGCAACCCGAACAAATTCGTTGCGCCGAACGAAAATCTCATGGGCGTCACCTGGGGCAAGACCAACGATTACTCCTTCAAAGCCGAAGTGGACACTCGTCTGGGGCTGCTCACAGCGATCAGCGGCTATACGGATTTGACCTCCAACCACCGCGGCGACCTGGACTTCACGAACCCCACGAATCTGCTGGGCGGCATTCTGGGGCCGGTCGATTACATTTTCCCCGGCAGTCCGGGACAATTCGGGCAAGGCCAGGATCGCCATGTCAAGACCTTCACGCAGGAAATACGCCTGACTTCGCCATCGAATCAGCCGCTGCGCTGGATCGGCGGCCTGTTCCATTTGAGCAGCCAACGTGATATGGAGGTCCGTGCCTTCATCGATTTCACTGGCAGCCTTGCCGGCTATGACAACCTGGCTGTGCAGTTGGGTCCGGTTGGACACGACCAGCACAAGGGCCGGGCAAGCGCGGCCTTCGGGCAGTTCGACTACGACATCAGTGCGAAAACGACGTTCTCTGGCGCCTTGCGCTATGACACCGACCGCCGTCAGATGACCGACCTGAACTCCGGCAGTTCCATTGCCCATACCTTTTCCGCCACGCAGCCGAAGTTCACCTTGACCACGCACCTGGATCCAAGCAACATGGTCTATGCCACGTACGCCACGGGCTTTCGCTCTGGCCTGTTCAATTCGACGAACTCGAATGCGCCCATGGTTAAGGCTGAAACATTGCAAAATTTCGAGCTTGGCTACAAGAGCAGCTTTCTGGATAAGCGCCTGATCCTGAATATGGCCGCGTTCAACTCCAAGTCCAAGGACTTCCAGTTTTTCTACGTCACAAACTTCCAGCAGGTGATCGCGAATATCGACAAGGTTGACATCAAGGGATTGGACATCGACTTTCGCTTTGCGCCCGCGCGCGGCCTGGAATTGGACGGTGGTATCGGCCTGACAGACAGCCTCATCAAGGCCAATGCGGCACAACCTGAGACGGTGGGCAAACACACGCCAAAGAACTCGCCCTGGAAGTTGACGCTGGGGGCGCAGTACACCGCGCCGATCGGCAACGGGCTGTTGGGATTCGGGCGCGTCGATATGGAACAGCGTAGCCAGAAATACTGGCACCCTGACAACCTGACGGTATCGGACGGTTTCGGCCTGTACAACCTGCGCGTCGGTGTACGCCAGGAAAAGGACAAATGGTCAGTCAACCTGTACGGCCGCAACATGGGCGACAAGCGGTACTACGCCGATGTCAATGCTGTCTCGTATTCCGGTTGGCCGGGACCCGTCGGAGCGATCGGCCATCTGGCACCAGGCCGGAGCATGGGCATGGATGCAACTTTCAAGTTCTGATGCGCAGGACCCCACCGGGACTGCTGGACCGCGCCGGTCTTGACTGAGCGCAGGCAACCGGCTGCAGGGCAGTGTCGGCAGCGTGGGCGTGATCGGCCAGCGCGCGCTCGTTTGCAGCGGCCGTAGCTGCACTTCATCTCGACGGCAGTTTTCCGAACGTCGTACCTACAGCGTCGCAATTTTTCGAAATAGCTTAAGACACGCCACACGACCATGCTTAACTACGTAAGAACAGTTCAAACAATAGACGCCCATACCGGTGGCGAGCCACTGCGAATTTTGGTCTCCGGCATGCCGGCTGTGCCAGGGACGACGATCCTGGCACAGCGGGCCTGGCTGAAAGAAAACCGCGATGATCTGCGCCAGTTCTTGATGAATGAGCCACGCGGTCACGCCGACATGTACGGTGCGTACTTGCTTGCACCCTGCACCCAAGCAGCCGATTTCGGTGTGATCTTCATTCACAACGAGGGCTACAGTGATATGTGCGGTCACGGCATCATCGCGCTGGGCAAGGTGCTGGTCGAGATGGGATATGTCGAACGTCAAATTCCAGTGACTCGAATTGGCTTTGATGCGCCCGCCGGATTCATCGAAGCCAGTGTGGAATGGGATGGTCGCAGGGCAGGCAACGTGACTTTCAAGAACGTTCCCGCCTTCATCCTGATGCGCGACCTGGTCGTGCAAACTGAAAGTTTTGGTTCGATCACGGGAGACATTGTTTTCGGTGGTGCCTTTTACTACTACATCAATGCAGCCCAGACAAACCTGACGGTGCGGCCGGAGTTGGTTCGTCCACTGATCCAACTGGGCACTGAAGCCAAGGCGGCGGTGAACGCAGCGACGCGGATCCAACATCCCTTGGAGCCAGGCCTTGATCAGCTATACGGGACCATCATCGACAGCGCCCCCCATTTTCCAGGTGTGGACCAGTCCAATGTGTGCATCTTTGCAGACCGCGAAGTCGATCGATCGCCCACTGGAACGGGAACATCAGGCCGCGCAGCTCAACTGTTTCTTCGGGGTCAGTTGGGGCTCAATGAAGCCTACGTCAACGGCAGCATCATCGGCAGCAATTTTTCCGTCAAGGTCACCAAGGCCGTGAAAGTCGGTGCTTTCGATGGGGCGCTGACCGAGGTTACCGGTTGTGCCCATATCATGGGCACAAGCCAGTGGGTCTTGGAGGAATCAGATCCATTTCCCAGAGGATTCATTCTTCGATAGGAGCCTATGAAAGCATTGAACGCGGCACAAACGGCCCGCGCACTTCCCTATGGGAGTCTTGTGCCGGCGATAGCCCGTGCCGCGCTGGAACTCGCCAGAAGCGAGATTCGAGCGCCCGAACGCATGGTGGTTACCATCGACCCGACGAGTGTCCTGCTATGCATGCCGGCAATTGCCTCAGACATTGGCGTCACCAAGCTTGTGACAGTGCACGCCAAAAACGCTGAACGACATATGCCGGTGATCCAGGGTGAAGTTGTGGTATTCGACGCAAAAACCGGCAAGCGCATCGTGCTGCTAGATGGTCCGACGGTGACAGCGCGACGCACTGCCGCCGTGACCCTCCTCGGAATACAGGCACTTGCCCCCCAAAAACCTTCATCCGCTTTGCTCATCGGCACCGGTGTGCAGGCGAAAGCACACGCCGACGCCTTGGTGCAGTATTTTGGCATCTCCGAGTTTTTTATTCTGGGCACCAATGTACAGAAATCACGGGCCTTTTGCGCCACTTTGAAGCAGCGCCATCGGCAGGTTAATGCATCTGTCATCGAACAGCGGGATTTGGAAGTCGCTTGCCCCAGGGTCGATGTGCTGATCGCGTTAACCACTTCAAGAATCCCGGTCATACCCGCTCACATCTCCCCACATACATTGGCCGTTGGTGTTGGCGCCTTCAAACCCGATATGGCGGAGTTTGCGCCCGAATTACTCCATGCCCGCCGCATCGTGGTTGACGATTTAGCAGGTGCCAGACATGAAGCCGGTGACCTGCTGCGCGCAAAGGTCGATTGGTCCACTGTCAGCGACCTGGGCTCCGTCTTGGGACGGGGCGTGCGCTTCAGTGATCGCGCGACGCCCGCATTCAAGACAGTTGGCCAAGCCGCCTGGGACCTTGCTGCGGCTCGTGTGGCGCTGACTTCGCTGCGCTGACGGCGATGGGTTGTGCAGAGGACCCCTAGCATTGAGACGTTCGCGAGCGTGGCCGGGGAATTCAACAGCGATATCGAAGATTTGTCGCGGGCGCTCGAGCATGCCCTTATTCAGACTCCATGGTGGTCTCTATTGGGTCATTGACGACGCGGGCTTGGCGAAGAAGATTAGACTGGCAACGGTTCTGGAGCATTTAAGGAAATGGATAAGTCAATGATCAATCGCTTGGAAGTTGGGCCTCGAATGTCCGAAATGGCTGTGCACAACGGCACGATCTACTTGGCCGGTCAGGTGGCCAACGATCCCACTGCCGACATCCAGAGTCAAACTACGCAGGTTCTGGCTGCGGTCGACGCTTTGCTGGCCCGCGTTGGCAGTGACAAAAGCAAGATTTTGATGGCGCAGATTTTTCTCCCCGACCTGGGTGACTTTGCTGGCATGAACGAGGTTTGGGATGCCTGGGTCGTGCCCGGTCAGACACCGCCGCGTGCCACGGTGCAGGCAGCGCTGGCCAAGCCCGCTTGGAAAATCGAGGTGGTGGTGACTGCCGCAGTTTGATGTCGTCTGCTTGATGCGGGTGTTCGGACCCGCACGCCCGACAAGCCTGCAGCGCCGTTGCCCACCGTTGATGCCGCTTTGAACGCCAAACCATTCCATCAAGGAAACAAGCTCAAGCCCGCCCCATCTGCCCCAGGGGTAGTTCCGTGCTGGTCTTGATGCACTGCAGGACGATGTTGGAGCGAATGCTGTTCACCCCTTTCAGGCCCGTCAATCGGCGCAACACCGACTCCGACAGGTCGTTCAGACTGGCCGCGACGATTTGCAGGATGTAGTCGGACTCGCCCGTGACCGAATAGCATTCAAGCACCTCCGGAAACGCCGCAATGCCGCGTTCGAAGCTTCGTCCCTCCTCGTGACCGTGGCGCGCCAGCGAGACGTAGGTGATGGCGCGCACACCCAAGCCGATGCGCGATGGGTCCAGCAGCGCCACCGTGCGGCGAATGATGCCGCTGGAATGCAGGCGCTGGATGCGCCGGCTCACTTGCGAGGCCGAAAGGTGAATCGCCTCTCCCAGCGTCTGGTTGCTGCAGCCGGCATCCTTCTGCAGTGCAGTGAGAATCTTAATATCGTACTTATCGAGCAACAAATCATCACGACCATTGTTTTTCATGCATGAATTATGTGTCAGATCGGTCAATTAGCAGCAATGTCGCGCACATCACGCAATCACTATTTGCCACAATTTCCGCCTTAACAACTCAATAGCGGAGACACCTGAATGGCCGATCTTTTTGACAACCCCATGGGTTTGATGGGCTTCGAATTCGTCGAATTCGCCTCGCCCACGCCCAACACGCTCGAACCCCTATTCGAAAAGCTCGGCTTCACCCTGGTGGCCAAACACCGCTCCAAGGACGTGCTGCTGTACCGCCAGGGCCACATCAATTTCATCGTGAACCGCGACCCCAAAAGCCCTGCGGCTTACTTCGCCGCCGAGCATGGACCCTGCGCCTGCGGCCTGGCGTTTCGGGTGAAGGATTCGCACCGGGCCTACGAGCGCGCGCTGGAACTCGGCGCGCAGCCGGTGGAGATCGCCACGGGTCCAATGGAGTTGCGCCTGCCCGCCATCAAGGGCATTGGCGGCGCGCCGCTGTACCTGATCGACCGCTTTGAAGACGGCCAGTCAATCTACGACATCGACTTCAACTTCATCGAGGGTGTGGACCGTCACCCTCAAGGCCACGGCTTTTCCATCATCGACCATCTGACGCACAACGTGTACCGCGGACGCATGGCGTTCTGGGGCGGCTTCTACGAGAGGTTGTTCAACTTTCGCGAGATCCGTTACTTCAACATCCAGGGTGACCACACGGGCCTGACCTCGCGCGCCATGACCGCGCCCGACGGCAAGATCCGCATTCCGCTGAACGAGGAGTCGGGCAAGGGCAGCGGCCAGATCGAAGAGTTCCTGATGCAGTTCAACGGCGAGGGCATACAGCACGTGGCCCTGCTGTGCGACGATCTGCAAGCCAGCGTGGACAGCCTGCAGATGGCCGGCATTGCGCTGATGACCGCCCCGAACGACATCTACTACGAGATGCTGCAGCAGCGCCTGCCGGGCCACGGCGAGCCGATCTCCGAGTTGCAGGCGCGCGGCATCCTGCTCGACGGTTCAACCAAGGGGGGCGAAAAGCGTTTGCTGCTGCAGATTTTTTCCGCGACGTTGCTGGGCCCGGTGTTCTTTGAGTTCATCCAGCGCAAGGCCGACGACGGCTTTGGCGAGGGCAACTTCAAGGCGCTGTTTGAATCGCTGGAGCGCGACCAGATTCGCCGCGGCGTCTTGGCCGCCCCGGCAAAGGAGGCCACATGAAGATCGATCGCATCCACCACGTCGCCTACCGCTGCAAGGACGCGAAACAGACCGTGCTGTGGTATCAGCAAATGCTGAAGATGGACTTCGTGCTGGCCATCGCCGAGGACCTCGTGCCGTCGACCAAGGCGCCCGATCCCTACATGCACATCTTCCTGGACGCGGGAGCGGGCAATGTGCTGGCCTTCTTCGAGTTGCCGACGCAGCCGCCGATGGGGCGCGACCTGAACACGCCGCAGTGGGTGCAGCACATCGCCTTCAAGGTGAAGGACCGCGCCACGCTGCTGGAATTCAAGGCGCACCTGGAGGCGCAGGGCGTGGACGTGCTCGGGGTGACGGACCACGGCGCCTTCCACTCGATCTACTTCTTTGACCCGAGCGGGCATCGCCTGGAACTGGCTTGCCCGGACCCGGATGAGCTCGCCATGCTGGCGCGCCTGGACGCGGTGAAGTGGGACATGTTGGAAGAGTGGTCCGGCACCAAGAAGGCGCCAAAGCATGGGGCCTTCCTGCACCAACGCGAGTTCGGCAAATGACGCGGGCGCTGGACGCCACGCACGACGCGGCACGCCTGAGTTGGCTCGAGTCGGCGAACGACCCGGCGACGGACTTCCCGATTCAGAACCTGCCCTTCGGTCGCTTCAAAACCCAGGCCGACGGCGCCTGGCGCGTCGGCGTGGCCATCGGCGACCAGCTGCTGGATCTGCAGACTGCAGGTCTCGTGCCTAGCGGCGACATGAAGGCCATCATGGCCCTGGACGCAAGCGCGCGGCGCCAACTGCGCCGCAGCATCAGCGCCGGACTGACCCAGGGCAGCGCGCAGCAAGCGGCCTGGAAGACCGCACTGCACGCGCTCTGCGCAGTCGAACTGGGCCTGCCCTGCGACATCGGCGACTACACCGATTTCTATACCAGCATCCACCACGCCACCACCATTGGCCGCCAGCTGCGCCCGGACCAGCCGCTGCTGCCCAACTACCAGTGGGTGCCCATCGGCTACCACGGTCGCGCCTCCAGCATCCTGCCCAGTGGCGCCAGCTTCAGGCGTCCCAACGGACAGACGAAATTGCCGGACCAGGACCGCCCCGCTCTGGGGCCTACGAGAAGGCTCGACTACGAGCTGGAACTGGGCATCGTCATGGCCCGTGGCAACGCGCTGGGCGAGCCCATTGCCATGGCGGATGCAGAAGACCATGTGCTCGGACTCGCGCTGTTCAACGACTGGAGCGCGCGCGACATCCAGGGCTGGGAGTACCAGCCGCTGGGACCGTTTCTGGCGAAGAACTTTGCCAGCACGCTCTCGCCCTGGGTCGTGACGCTGGATGCGTTGGCGCCTTTTCGCGTGCCCTTCACGCGCCCCGAGGCCGATCCGCAACCACTGCCCTACCTCGACTCCGAGCCGAACCGCGCGCAAGGCGCGATCAGCATCGAGCTCGAGGTCTGGCTGCAGACGGCAAGCATGCGCCGGGCCGGGCATGCCGGTGAGCAGCTGTCCCGGGCCAACTACCGCGACGCTTACTGGAGCTTGAGCCAACTGGTGGCCCACCACACCGTCAACGGTTGCAACTTGCGCCCCGGCGATCTGTTTGGCACAGGCACCTTGTCCGGCCCAGCGCCGCAGCAGGGGGGCTCACTGATGGAGTTGAGCGCGGGCGGCAACAGGCCTTTGCAGTTGGCCAACGGCGAGGCCCGCAGTTGGCTGGAGGATGGCGACTGCATCATGCTGCGCGGCTTTTGCCAGCGCGACGGATTCAGGCGCATCGGCCTGGGCGAGTGCCGCGGCAGCATTCTGGCGCCCCTGCCTTGATGCGTCGGCCAAGGTGATTAGCCTGAAGTTCCTCGCCGTTTTTCCTCAAACACCCCCCTGTTTTTGAGGATCTCCCCAATGAAGTCCGCTTATAACCGGTCTTTTTTTGGATTCCATTTGTAGTCACGAAAATGTATTTACAAGTTTCCATTTATTG
>CAIMSP010000161.1 GCA_903844215.1 uncultured beta proteobacterium
CCACGCTTATCGGCTGTATATTTTTAATGAACCTAGCAACTAAAGACCCTAAGATCCTTACTTGTCATCTGCTTCACTGCGATCAGCGAAGCCTTGAATTATAGCACTGAAATAAATTCCCTTGCAATCGAGTGGGTTATTAACCCCTTCTTCAACTCTCTTCGCCACCACCTTTTGTCTTTGACTCTTGCGAGTCACGTTTCAGCAGCGAAGCCTTTGATTGTAGCACCATCCACGCGCCTCGGCGGCTATTTTTAATCTTTTCGCACTTTGACGGCATCCTCTCCCGCGCAGATCACGCCCAAGGTCGTTTGCATGACCACCGAGTTGAACAGCAGACTGACGTGCGCTGCACCCCTGACGCATCGGTTCCGTGCGCCAGGAAGAGTGGCAGTGGAAGCTGGGAAGACGATATTGTCGCAATTGGAGTACCAGCACGTGAACTTTTCGTATCCAGGTGCGGACTCGTCGCCAGCCAGCCTACGAAGCCAGGGGCTGTTCCGGCGCATCTGTGCGGCGTTGAGGACCGGACTGAACTGCGCCAGCGCCGTTCCGTGGTGCGGCGTGCCAATGGTCACGACTTGGTGCACCCTCGCCTCGTCCCCATTGATTCGAAGCCAGGCCCGAGCCGCCAGCCCTCCCATGCTGTGACATACGAGCACTGGAGCCATTCCGGTCGCCACGCTGACGCGCGCTACCGCAGCCTCTATGAGAGGCGCATATTCGTCGATTGCGCCAAACACGGGCTCCAGGCTCACTGCCACAAACGCGTGCTCCCTGGCGCGGAGAATTTCAAGCCACGGGGTCCACAGGCCCCGGTTGCACACGAAACCATGGATGAACACCACACCGCGCCGCCCGTTCGCCGGCAGATAGTCGGCCACCACCCTTGAGCGAAAGGGTTGGCGCCAAAAGAAGACTTGGGGAACGATGCGAGTCTCACTCCACCAAGCTCTGCCCAGTTCACTCCAGCGAGGCGATCCGACTGGATCGCGTTGATTCGCATATCGGAGCATCCAAAATTCCGCAGCCAACACCAGGGAATACCCGAGCAGAGCTACAGTGAAGCCCGCCACTGCGACTGCGGGAGAACGCGTCCACCAGGAGCATAGCCAGCCGAAGGCTGCGGCAAATAGAGACAGTGTCGTGAACTGCTGTAGGCGGGCTAGCATGGCCACTCCAGTGTGTTGTTAAGGATCCGAGGTAGAAGACTTCTCGGCCCGGTCACGCCCGGTCCAGCGAACCGTGCCCCGCGCCGACGCTCTGCGCTGCAAGTTGCGGCGGCGAAGGGAGCTTACACTTTTCGGCATCCGAGGTGAGCTGAGGACTGCTAGACTCCCCTTCCCATGCGATTTCGACTGCTCCTCCGCCGCCTGACCGTCAGCGCACCCAAGATGGCGATCCGAAGCACGCTGCCGTGGCCGCTGCGCTGGGTTGTCGTGGCCATCGTGCTGGGCTTTTGTGGCGCGATCAGTATGTGGGCGTTCGAGTTCGGTCGTGACATTGCCGGCTTGGACAAGACGTCCAAGGAAGAATTGCCGCGCTTGCGGTCTGAACTTGCCCGATTGACGTTGGAACGCGACAAGGCGCAATCCATCGCCAATACCGCGGGCAGTCTGCTGGCCGCGGGGCAGGCGACTCAGGACCAGTTGGCGGCCCAGAACCGGCAACTGGAGGCGACGAACCATTCATTGCGCGACGATTTGGGGTTCTTTGAAAAACTACTTCCGGTTTCCGGTAGTGGTGGCATCGCCATCAGGGGTTTGCAGCTCGAGGTCTTGGCCGGCAGCCAACTCAAGTGGCAAGTCTTGGTGTTTCAGGCAGTGAAGAATCCGGCGGAGTTCTCGGGGAAACTCGACTTGACCATCTCGGGGCTGCGCAACGGAAAACCTTGGTCGATTTCACTACCCGAAGCCGAACAAGGCCTGAAGTTCACGCAATATCGCAGGCTCGAAGGCGTACTGCAACTTCCGGCCGACGTGCTGCTCAAAATCGCGTCTGCGCGCATCCTCGAGGGCGCGTCCGTGCGGGCAACCCAAACCGTCAAGCTCTAGGTCCAATGAAACAGGAGTTCCCATGTTTGCAAAGAAGAAGCCGCCACCGATCAAAAGTTTGATTGCTCATGGAACTGAAATCCACGGCAATCTCTCATTCACCGATGGTTTGCGCATCGACGGCGCTGTCTTTGGCGACGTGGTGGCGGCGACCGAGCGGCCCAGCATCTTGGTGATTTCCGAAACGGCGAGTTTGACCGGCGAGATCCATGCGGACCACGTGATCGTGAACGGGCGCGTGACCGGGACCGTGCATGCGCGCAGCTTGCTGGAGGTTCAGCCCAAGGCGCGCATCGAAGGCGATGTGTACTACACGGGGCTGGAGATGCACTTGGGTGCGGTCATTCACGGCCGCCTGGTGGCGCAATTGATGAGCGAGGAAAAGCCCACACTGAAATTGGCGGCAAACAACGCTTAGACGGGATTTTCTGTGTTTTACAGTACCATTTGCCATATCCCATTAGGAGTCACACATGAATGCAGTCGCTGAGAACCTTCCGACCGAGATGCCCGCCCCCATCCTTTTCACAGACAGCGCGGCCGCAAAGGTGGCTGACTTGATCGCCGAAGAAGGAAACCCTGAACTGAAACTGCGGGTGTTCGTTCAAGGCGGTGGCTGCTCGGGATTTCAGTACGGATTCACCTTTGATGAGGTGACGAACGAGGACGACACGACCATGACCAAGAACGGCGTGTCGCTGCTGATCGATGCCATGAGCTATCAATACCTCGTCGGTGCCGAGATCGACTACAAGGAAGACCTGCAGGGCGCGCAGTTCGTCATCAAAAACCCGAACGCGACCACGACTTGCGGCTGCGGATCCAGCTTTTCCGGCTGATTTAACCCCGTCTGCCCGCTCAAGCCGGGTAGACGGCGCCCAAGATTCTCTCGCCTGAGGCGCCGGTCACGCCGCGCAAATTGCCGCTTTCTCGGCGCACCGTCTTTCGTGCGAGCCAGGCGAACGCCGTGGCTTCGACCTGTTGCGGCGCCAGACCGTGCAGAGCCGAAGACTCCACTCGAACCGCCGGAATCCGGACACGCAGTCGATGCATCAACTGCGCATTCAGGGCCCCTCCACCGCAAACAATCAAGGTCGTGCATTCGGGTGCGAATTGCGCTACGGCCGCGCAGCAGCTCATGGCCGTGAGTTCCGTCAAGGTGGCCTGAACGTCCTGCGCCCGCGCTTGCGGAAGTGATTCAAGTTGGTCCTGAAGCCACTGGGGATTGAACAGGTCCCGGCCGGTGCTCTTGGGTGGTGGCTTCGCGAAGAACGGGTCGCTGGCCAAAAGCTCCAGCAACTGGGGAAGCACTTGACCCGTTGCCGCCCACTGGCCACCGGCGTCAAATTTTTCTCCCGTGAAACGCTGGCACCAGTAGTCCATCAAAGCGTTTCCCGGGCCACAGTCAAAACCGGTGACCAACGACGGTCCCGGTCTGCGCGCGTCCAACACGCTGACATTCGATATCCCACCAAGATTCAAGACGGCGATGCTTTGGCCAGACTGGCCAAACATTTCGAGGTGAAACGCCGGCACCAGGGGTGCGCCCTGTCCGCCGGCGGCGACATCACGACTGCGAAAGTCGGCAACTACATCGATGCCCGTCAGTTCCGCCAGCAGCGCCGGATTGTTCAGCTGAAGCGTATAGCCGCAACCGTCAAAACACTGAGGACGATGGCGCACGGTCTGGCCATGGGCGCCAATCGCCCGCACCTCAGCCCGAGGGGTGCCACTGATCGAGAGAAGTTCATGCACCACACCAGCGTAGAGTCGCGCCAAGGCGTTGGCCGCCAAGGCGGCTCGATGCAATTCGTCGGTTCCCGAGGTGTTCAGGGACAGGAACTCCGAACGCAGTGCGTCAACGAACGCCGCGCTGGCGTGCTGCACAACACGGGGCTTGCTGGCGGAGAAATCAACCAGTGCAGCGTCCACGCCATCCATCGACGTGCCCGACATCAGGCCAATGTAAAGCTCCGGCATGGGTGCGGTGCTTGCGGTATGACTCGCGCCAAGGAGCCTGACGCTTCAGGCCTACTGAGCGCTGGCGACCTGCATCGTCGAAGTCGTCGCCAATTGCAACCGTGTCCCGGCGGCCAGCGCGGCAAACGCAGGCCGGGCCGAAGCCGAGACCGGCGTGGTTTCACTTTGGCGCGCAACGGTCATCGGGTTCTGGTACTTGCCGTTGACGCGAAATTCAAAGTGCAAGTGCGGGCCCGTGGCCCAGCCCGTGGCACCGACCGCGCCCAGGTTCTGGCCCTGCGCAATGTTTTGTCCGCGCTTGACCGCCACCTTGCTCAGGTGCGCATAGACCGTCGTCTGGTTGTTGCGGTGCTTCACCATGACCACGTTCCCGAACCCGTTTTGCACCCCGGCAAAATCCACCACGCCGTCGCCCACGCTGCGCACGGGCGTTCCCGTGGGTGCAGCGTAATCCACGCCCTGATGTGCCTGCCACTTCTGCAGGATCGGATGAAAGCGCATCTTGAAGCCGCTGGTAATGCGCGAGAACTGCACCGGCGATGCGAGGTAGGCGCGGCGCAACGATTGGCCATCGAGCGTGTAGTAGCCGCCCTTTTGACCGGGCTCCTGAAACCACATCGCCTGAAACGTCTTGCCGTTGTTGACAAACTCGGCACTCAACACGCGCCCCGATCGCATCGGTTCGCCATCTGCTTCCAGGGCTTCGTACACGAGGGAGAAACGGTCGCCCTTGCGCAGGGCACGGTGAAAGTCGATATCGCCGGAAAAAATTTCCGCCAGTTGCGTGGCGACTGAATCCGGAATGCGGGCATCGTCCGTGGCGGCAAACAAGGAGGAACGGATGACGCCGCTGGCAAGTCGCGTGGAAGCAGACAAGGCCGCCGTTTCCACATGCGCCGCAAAGCGGTTGCCCGCGCGCTCAATCACCAAGCGATTGAATTGCCCTTCGTCCTCGGAGTTCCATCTGACGGTCAACCGGAGCAACGCGTTCGAGCCATTGGCTTGAGCCGTGACGGTTCGCCCCGCGCGCCCTAGGACGTTCTTTCGGGTGAGGGCATCGTGACGCAGGAAGTCAGCCGCCTGTGCGTCGTCGATACCAAGCCGTTTAAGCAGGCTCTCGGCCGTGTCCGTGGCACGCGTCGTTTCCGAGCGAAACAGATTCACGGCCTGACTCGTCAGTTGCTCTTCCTGAGCCTGTAGCGGCAAGGCAGTCACGAGTTCCAGCACCTGCTGCACCGGCAACTTGGCCGCGTCCGGCGCAAACGAGGCGACGGCAAACGCGCCACTTGCAGCACCCAGCAACAGCACAGCCAGCGTTGCCGCAATCCGCTGAGGATGGCGTTTCAATAGAGAGACGAAGCCCGTCTTAAGGGCCTGGAATAGTTCATTCAAAGCAGGAATTCCCGGTGCATTGAGGCGGTCACCGCAGGTGGTCTCAACTGGAATCCGACAGATTCAAGAAACAGCGCCAGGGCAACCAAGGAAGCGCCAACTAAAATCTGACGCTGCGACTGCGGCCAGTATAACGGTGTCCGCTCCCGACACATCTGAAGAAACCCTTATGAATCAAGCAACTGACATCCCATTTTCTGTAACTGAGCGTGTCCTGGAAGCGATGGCGGTGAGCTTGCGCGGCTGCGAGGAGTTGCTTCCGCAAGATGATTGGTTAAAGAAATTGGCTCGATCCGAGGCGACCGGCAAGCCACTGCGCATCAAGCTGGGGTTGGACCCGACGGCGCCCGATATTCATCTGGGACATACGGTGGTGCTGAACAAGATGCGCCAGCTTCAGGACTTGGGGCACCAAGTGATCTTCCTGATCGGTGACTTCACCAGCCTGATCGGCGACCCCTCCGGACGCAACGCGACGCGTCCAGCGCTGACCGCCGAGCAAATCAAGGCCAATGCCGAGACCTATTACCGGCAGGCGAGCATGGTGCTGGATCCCAGTCGGACCGAGATTCGCTACAACAGCGAATGGAGTGACCCTCTTGGCGCGCGCGGCATGATTCAACTCGCGGCCAAATACAACGTGGCGCGCATGATGGAGCGCGACGACTTCAACAAGCGCTTCAAGGAAGGCCGCAGCATCTCCGTGCACGAGTTCCTCTATCCGCTGATGCAAGGCTACGACTCGGTGGCGCTCAAAAGCGACCTGGAACTGGGCGGAACCGACCAGAAGTTCAACCTGTTGGTGGGCCGTCACTTACAGGCAGAGTACGGCCAGGAGCCACAGTGCATCTTGACGATGCCCTTGCTTGAGGGCTTGGATGGCATCGAAAAGATGAGCAAGAGCAAGAACAACTACATCGGCATCTCAGAAGACGCCAACACCATGTTTGCCAAGGTACTGAGCATTTCCGATGATCTGATGTGGCGTTGGTTCACGCTGCTCAGCTTCCAGAGCGAAGCGGCCATCGCCGCCCTCAAGGCGCAGGTGCAGGCCGGGCGCAACCCCAAGGACGCCAAGGTGGCGTTGGCCAAGGAGATTACGGCGCGCTTTCATTCGTCGGCTGCCGCAGACGCCGCCGAGCAGGATTTCATCAATCGCAGCAAAGGCGGCGTCCCGGAGCAGGTCCCCGAGTTGCTCCTGCCTTTGGCCGAGGGCACTTCTTCGATGGGCATCGCTGCCCTGCTGAAAATGGCCGGCCTGGTGGCGTCCAGTGGCGAAGGCAATCGATTGATCGATGGCGGTGGGGTGCGCGTGGACTCGGGCGTCGTGAGCGACAAGGGACTCAAGCTGGGACGCGGCGCTTACCTGCTGCAGGTCGGAAAACGCAAGTTCGTGCGCGTGACCTTGAACTGAATCAGGCGTTGGACACGACGCCGCCGTCGCGAGTGGCCGAGCCGGAACGCACCAGGTCAAGGATCAAGGTCTCTATCCATGGTTCCAAGGCCATTTCGGAAAAATAGCGCTGCTGCACCAGTCCGAGGTACGGCGTCGATCGGCACCAGCCGAGCATGCCGTCCATGCGGATGCGCTGAACTTCCAGCAGCTTGAACTTGAGCAGCACCTTGGCCGCATACTGGGCGTGTTTACTCGGGTTGCTGGCAAAGCCTTCCAGCCGTTTTCGGGCCCAGGTGAGCGACGCGCCAACGCCGGCAAAGGCTCTGCCGTGTCCCGGAATGACGATGCGCGGTTCGAGCGTCTGAATCACATCCAGCGTGGCGCCGACTTGGTCGAACGCACTCATTCCTTCCAACTCCGGGAACACCACGCCGAAGCCTTTCTCCCACAAGGCGTCACCGGAAATCAGGGTGCGCGAGCGCGGCTCGAACAGCATCACCGCATGCGGGTCGTGCCCCGGTGCGGCGTGAACCTGCCACAGAACGTCGGCCAGTTCCAGTTCCCGCCCCGGTTCGAGCACCGCATTGAAGCAGAACGGAGGGCACTCCTGTCCGGTCGTTTTGTAGCTCAAGGCGGCCGCTTCCCACGGAACGACATGGGCCGATTGGCCCGGCGGAATCCTTGTCGTCATGCTCGGATAGCGCTGCTGCAAGGCGGCGTTGCCGCCGCAATGGTCGCTGTGCAGATGGGTATTGATCAGTTGGTCCAGAACTTGATCACCCAAATGCTGCTCCAGCAGCAGCAGCGTTTGCGCGGCGTGTGTGCAGTAGCCGCTGTCCACCAGCACCGACTGGTTCTTGTCCTGCAGCAGGATGTTGTTGGACGACAACCAACCACGTTCGAGCAGCGTGACCCCCGACGGCAAAATGGCATCAGCGTCCATCAGGCGCAGCGCGATTGGCGCCAAGCATGCTCGAGCACGCCGGCTTCACTTGCCGCTGCGCAGTTCGCGCCGCAGAATTTTTCCAACATTCGTCTTGGGCAATTCGTCCCGGAATTCGATGTATTTGGGGTGCTTGTAGCCGGTCAGGTTCTGGCGGCAGTATTTCGCCACATCGTCCTCGGTGAGGGTGGGGTCGTTCTTCACCAGGAAGATCTTGATGGCCTCGCCCTGCTTGTCGTCCGGCACGCCCACAGCGGCGCACTCCACCACGCCCGGGCAAAGGGAAATGATGTTTTCCAACTCATTCGGATAGACGTTGAAACCGCTGACATTGATCATGTCCTTCTTGCGGTCCACGATCTTCGTGTAGCCCCTCTCGTCCATGACGCCGATGTCGCCGGTGCGCATGAAGCCGTCTGCAGTGAACGCCTTGCGCGTCTCCTCCTCTTGCTGGTAGTAGCCGGTCATCACATTCGGACCGCGGATGCAGATCTCACCGGACTCCCCCTGTGGCAGCGAGTTTCCGTCGTCGTCCTTGATGGCGATGTCGATGCTGGGCAGGGGCAGGCCGATGCTGCCGGTGAACTGCGAGTTGGTGACCGGATTGTTGGTGCCAATGGCGCAGGTTTCGCTCATGCCCCAGCCCTCGATCATCGGGCTGCCCGTGGTTTTCAGCCAGTGCTGTGCCGTCCCTTCGGACGCGGCCATGCCGCCCGCTTGGGAGACGCACAGGCTGGAGAAATCGACGGACTTGAATTGAGGGTGCTGCAGCAAGGCATTGAACAGGGTGTTGACCGCCGGCAGCATGTGAAACGGGCGCTGTTTCAAGACTTCGACGAACTTGCCGAAGTCGCGCGGATTGGGGATGAGCGTCAGATGGGACCCTTGGCGAATGGCCAGCAGGCACAGCGTCAGTGCAAAGATGTGATACAACGGCAGTGCGGCGATGCTGTTGATCTTGCTGACGTCTCCGACCCGGCCCATGGCGGGGGTGAACCAGGCCTCGGCCTGGAGAACCGCAGCCACCACATTGCGGTGGGTCAGGATGGCGCCTTTGGACAAGCCGGTGGTGCCACCGGTGTATTGAAGAAACGCGATCGAATCCAGCGAGCTTGATCCGGACTTGAGCGGCATGCCCTTGCCTTGCGCCAACACGCTGGCGAACGGCGTCACGCTGCGCCCCTGGCTCAGGGGCAGCTTGTAGGCCGGGACCATCTTGGCAAGATGGCGCACCGCAAAGGTGATCCATCGGCCATACCAGAAGCCCAACAGCTCACCCATGGAGGCCATCACCACGTGTTTGATGGACGTGCGCTCGATCACTTCTTCCAGCGTGTGCGCAAAGTTTTCCAGAATGACGATGGCACAGGCACCGGAATCGCGCAACTGGTGTTCAAGTTCCCTGGGCGTGTACAGCGGGTTGACGTTGACGCAGGTGTAGCCGGCGCGCAGGATGCCCGCCATGGTGACCGCGAACTGCGGCACATTGGGCAACATGATGGCCACGCGCGCCCCCGGCTCCAGCCCCAGTCCCTGCAGCCACGCACCCAAAGCGGCCGAATAGGCATCGAGCTGGCGATAAGACATCCACCGGTTCATGCAAACCGAAAAGGGCTTGTCCGCATTGCGCTTGAATGATTCTTCCAGCAGATGTGTCAGCGATTGACAGGGGCCGGGGTCAATCTCGTGCGGCACGCCTTCGGGGTAACTCTTGAGCCAGTATTTTTCCATGGTCCCTGTCCTTAGTGGAACGGCGATTGTGCCGCCACCAGGGCCACCGGCGCTATCGGGCTTGTCCTAATGCGCGCTCCAATTGCGCCGTACAAACCAAGGGATCGGCGTCAAAGAGTTGCGCTATCCAGTGCGCCTCACGCTGTTCGATGATGGCAAGAAATTCGCTGGTCATACCTTTCTTGCGGGACAGCGCAGCAAACGTCGCAAAACCGGACTCCAGAAAGCGCTGCAGATCGCCCAGGCCCGCCGCCGAGGCGGGGCCGCGCATCATCCGCAGCAGCAGGCTCAGGCCTGGCGCGCGGGTGAGCTTTTCTAGTTCCCGCCCCAATTCAAGCACCCCCTCGAGTTGCGCGGCGCGGTCATCGCGGTGGGCCACGCTGCGCCAGCAAGAGGCGTACCTGCTGGCCTCGCCAGAGCCCTCGGCGCCAGGGACGGCCAGCCAAGCCTGAGCCATCTCGAAATCCAATTGCTCGGTGAGCGCATGCAAATCGGCCAGGGCGACCGCCGTCGCCACCACTTCTTTCGGGAAAATGCGCTGCAGCGCACCGGCGATTCGCGCAAATTGCTGATCACGCCGAGAGAAATCCTGGTCGCCATACAGTTCATCCAAAAAGAACTGCGCCGCCGCACGATAGGGCCCGGCCGCCAACAGATCGGCGTAGCTTGCGGCGAAGCGACGGGCCTGGAACCGTTTGACCTGCGCCACCGCGCGGGCAAGCAGGGGGTCGAGAATGCAGCGCTCGCGCCGCGCCGTCACCTGGTCCACTGCGTCTCTGATTTTTTGGGCTGCTTCCATACCTTGTGTGCGCTGCTGCGCCGTTGCTTGCCGCGCCTTGGAGAAAGATGGGCGCAGCGGCAGCCTTGAACTGCATCCGCGTCATGATAGATCGAATATCCAAGTCCGCGCATGAGGTTTCGCATCCCCCGGCACAAAGGTGCAGACCTGACCAACGGCCGGTGAGCCTGATGGACAAAAAAAATCCCGCCAAGACCGGGGTCTGAGCGGGATGGAGCCGAACCGGAAAAACCGGCTCGCCAATTCGAGGCGCGGTTTAGCGCTTGCTGAACTGCTTGCGGCGGCGCGCGCCGTGCAGGCCAACCTTCTTACGTTCCACTTCGCGAGCGTCGCGCGTGACGAAGCCGGCCTTGCTCAACTCGGGCTTGAGCACCGCGTCGTAGTCAATCAGGGCGCGGGTGATGCCGTGGCGCACAGCGCCGGCCTGACCGGACTCACCGCCACCGTGCACATTGACCATGACGTCAAAGGTTTCGGTGTGATTCGTCAAAACCAGGGGCTGCTTGCAAATCATGATCGAGGTTTGGCGACCGAAAAAGTTTTCGATGTCCTTGCCGTTGACCGTGATCTTGCCGCTGCCTTTTTTCAGGAAAACGCGGGCGACGCTGGATTTGCGACGGCCGGTTCCATTGTTCCATTCACCAATCATTTCAAGGCTCCTTAGATTGCCAACACTTTGGGTTGCTGGGCGGTATGCGGGTGCTCTGCACCACCGTACACCTTGAGCTTCTTGATCATGGCGTAGCCCAGGGGGCCCTTGGGCAACATGCCCTTGACGGCTTTTTCCAAAGCGCGTCCGGGATGCTTGGCTTGCATGTCCTTGAAGTTGGTGGCAGAAATGCCGCCGGGATAGCCGGAGTGGCTGTAGTAAATCTTGTCCAGCGACTTGGCGCCAGTGACGCGAAGTTGGGCTGCGTTGACGACGACAATGAAGTCGCCCGTATCGACGTGAGGCGTATAAATGGCCTTGTGTTTGCCGCGCAAACGGAGAGCAACTTCGCTGGCTACTCGTCCGAGGACCTTATCGGTCGCGTCAACCACAAACCACTCGTGCACCACGTCAGCGGGTTTTGCGCTGAAGGTTTTCATGAGTTTTCTCTTTTCTAGAGGGTTTGCGCAGCCTCCAACACTGAAGGCCACTTGGTTCAGCCCTTTTCCACGGTCGGTGTTCCTCTTATGGGAATCTCTTAGGTGGGTTTTGCGCGTCCGGCTCTCGCCCTGGCACAACTTCGCCGCGGGGCCAAAAACGCTGCGAAGCCCAGGATTATATGAAAATTCTGGCGCAAGGGGAAATTTTCGTCCTGGGGCCGATCGGCCATGCCCTCAGTGCGAGCGAATCATGGTCCCGTAAGCCTGCTCCGTCAGGATTTCCAGCAGCAGTGCGTGCGGCACCCGTCCGTCGATGATGTGCACCGAATTGACACCGCCCCTGGCCGCGTCCAAGGCCGAGGAAATCTTCGGCAGCATGCCGCCGTGGATGCTGCCGTCGGCGAACATGGCGTCAATTTCGCGCGCCGTCAGATCCGTCAGAAGCTTGCCCGACTTGTCCAAGACTCCCGGGGTATTGGTCAACAACAGCAGCTTTTCCGCCTTCAACACCGTGGCCAGTCTGCCCGCCACGACATCGGCGTTGATGTTGTAACTCTCGTTGTTCTCGCCAAAACCGATCGGACTGATGACCGGGATGAAGGCGTCGTCCTGCAAGGCCTTGACCACGCTCGGATCGATCGCCACGATATCGCCCACCTGCCCCACGTCGTGCTCGACCGCCGGGTCATCCATATCCCGCAGTTTGAGTTTTTGCGCCCGGATCAGCCCGCCGTCACGCCCCGTCAAGCCCACGGCCTTGCCACCGGCCTGATTGATGAGGCCAACGATGTCTTGCTGCACCTCGCCAGCGAGCACCCACTCCACCACCTCCATGGTCTCGGCGTCTGTGACGCGCATCCCCTGCACGAAACGGCCCTTTTTCCCCAGCCGGTTCAGCGCCGTCTCGATTTGCGGCCCGCCGCCATGCACCACCACCGGATTGATGCCGACGAGTTTGAGCAGCACCACATCTTCGGCGAAATCCGCCTGCAGGGCCGGGTCGGTCATGGCGTTGCCACCGTACTTGATGACCATGGTCTTGCCATGGAACTTGCGGATATAGGGCAGGGCTTGCGCCAGAATTTCGGCCTTGTCGCGCGGGGCAATGGTGATGGGGTCAGTCATTTTTGTAGTTGCAATGGGGTTCAGGGACAGCACAAATTGTGCCCCATGCGCCGGTCGGCGCGCGCATGGGACGGCGAATCTTCCTCACATCGGCCTTGCTTTCATGCGCCCATCGGGCTTGCCACCTGGCGGTAAAGGGCAAGGTATTTTTCGGCTCCGGCCTTCCAGCCAAAGTCTTGCTGCATCGCGCGTTGCGCCACTGCGCTCCATTCTTCGGGACGGGCGTAGAGAGCGAAGGCGCGGCGCAGGGCTTGACTGAAACCGCCGGCGCAGAAGTCGTCGAAAACAAAGCCGTTGGCGCGCTGCTCGGCCAGGTCTTCCAGCGTGCTGTCCACCACGGTATCGGCCAGGCCACCGACCCGGCGCACCAGGGGCAGACTGGCGTATTTGAGGCCGTACATCTGCGTCAGACCGCAGGGCTCGAAGCGCGAGGGCACGAGCGTCACATCGGTCGCGGCAAAGATGCGGTGCGCCAAGGCCTCGTCATAACCCAGGCGCACGGCCAGCGCCAAAGGGTCACGCTGGGCCCGTTCGCGCAGCGCGGCTTCGAGCCAGGCCTCGCCACTGCCCAAAACCACCAACTGGCCGCCGCGCCCGATGAGTTCGTCGATCGCGCCCAGCACCAAGTGCAGGCCCTTTTGTTCGGTAAGCCGACTCACCACGCCAAACAGCGGCGCGTGCGCCTGCTCGGCCAGGCCCATTTCGGCCTGCAGCGCGGCTTTGCAGCGCGCCTTGCCCGCGATGTTGTTTGCGTCGTAGGCAAAGGGAATCAATGGGTCCGTCGCCGGGTTCCATACCGAATCGTCCACGGCATTCAGAATTCCCGAGAGCATGTCGCGGCGTGCACGCAGCAAGCCATCCAGACCACAGCCCTGTTCAGGCGTCTGGATTTCCTGCGCGTAAGTGGGACTGACGGTGGTGATTCTGTCGGCATAAAACAGCCCTGCCTTCATGAACGAAAGCTGGCCATAGAACTCCAGGCCATGAATCGAGAACGCGGCGTCGGGAAGACCCAGATCGTGAAAATTCTGCGGCGCAAAAACACCTTGGTAGGCCAGATTGTGGACGGTGTAGACGCTGGCCACGCGCTGCGCCTGACGCTCGCGCGAGAACGCCAAATAGGCCGGGGCCAGGGCGGCATGCCAGTCGTGGGCGTGCACCACTTGCGGCGTCCACTGCGCGTCCAGCCCTTGGCCGAGCTGGCCGGCCATCCATCCCAGGAGGGCAAATCGACGGCAGTTGTCGGCGTAGGGCTGGCGTTGCGCGTCCTCGTACGGACCGCCGTTTCGCAGGTACAACGCCGGCGCATCGATCACATAGGCGAGCAAGTCCAGTGTGGCCAGTCGCCCCTGGCGCAGCGTGACCGACTCGCCCCAGGGGGTGACCAAGTGCGCCACCAAGCTCGCGTCCTGCAAGTCCTGCAGGATGGGTGCAAAGCCCGGCAACAGCACGCGCACATCGCAGCCCGCTTGCCGCAGCGCGGCCGGCAAGGCGCCGGCAATGTCGGCCAGACCACCGGTCTTGAGCAAGGGAAATATCTCGGCGCTGACTTGCAGCAGCTTCATGGCTTTTTCCTGCATCACAGATTTTTCAACATGTCTTTGGTGATCAGCACGACCCCGGTCTCGGTGCGTTCGAAGCGCTGCGCGTCCAGCACCGCATCCTCACCCACAACCAGGCCCTCGGGCAGCACGCAGTTGCGGTCCACCACGACCCGGCGCAAACGGCAATGCCGATTCACGGTCACGTTGGGCAGCAGCACGGCCTGCTCCAGGTGGCAGAAGGAATGCACGCGCACTTCCGAGAACAGCACCGATTGCGCCACATGCGACCCGGACACGATGCAGCCGCCCGAGATCAGCGTGTTCACTGCGACACCCGTGGCGCCGTTCTTGTCGGGCACGAACTTGGCCGGTGGCAGCTGGCGCTGATAGGTCCAGATCGGCCAGTCGGTGTCATAAATGTCGAGTTCGGGCGAGGTCGAAGCCAGATCGAGGTTCGCCGCCCAGAAGGCGTCGATGGTTCCGACGTCGCGCCAATAGGGCTGTTTGCTTGTCACGCGCGACACGCAGCTCATGCCAAAGGGGTGGGCCAGCGCACGCCCTTCAGCCACGCAGCGCGGGATCACATCCTTGCCGAAGTCGTGACTCGATTGCGGATTCAACAGATCCTCTTCGAGCAACTGGTAAAGGTACTCGGCATCAAAGACGTAGATGCCCATGCTGGCCAGCGAGACATCGGTGTGGCCCGGCATGGGCGGTGGATCGGCAGGCTTTTCCAGAAACGCCGTGATCTTGCGCTGCTCGCCCAAAGCCATCACGCCAAAGGCGCTGGCTTCTGCGCGCGGCACCTCAATGCAGCCGACGGTACAGCCCGCGCCATTTTCGACGTGGTCCTTGATCATCAGCGAGTAGTCCATCTTGTAGATGTGGTCGCCGGCCAGGATCACGATGTACTCGGGCCGGCTGGAGCGGATGATGTCCAGGTTCTGGAAGATCGCGTCGGCCGTGCCGCGGTACCAGTGCTCCTCGCCGGTGCGCTGTTGCGCCGGCAACAAGTCCACCATCTCGTTGAGTTCGGCGCGCAAAAAGCTCCAGCCGCGTTGCATGTGGCGCATGAGCGAATGCGACTTGTACTGCGTCACCACGGCCATGCGCCGGATGCCTGAGTTCAGGCAGTTCGACAGTGCAAAGTCGATGATGCGGAACTTGCCGCCAAAGTACACGGCCGGCTTGGCGCGCTGATCGGTCAACTGTTTCAGGCGCGAACCTCGACCCCCGGCCAAGACCAGGGCGACGGTGCGACGCACCAACTGGTGTACCTGCAGAGGACTGGTTCTGCGTTCAATCGTGGTGGGCATCTGCGTCTCCTATCGCGTGAAAGTGGGCACCGGCTTGATATGCCTGCATTTTGACCGCTGCCTTGTTCAGGCAGCGGGGTCGGCAAACAAATAGTTGATCCTCTGCGCCTGTGCTGGAGTGCGCAGTAGTACAGTGCGCACTCCAGCCACCAGCACCAGGATCCAAAGATGGGCCAGACACTCGATTTCACGCGCCCCGACGGCGCATCCACGCGCGGCTATTTTTCCGACGCGGGCGCGGGCCGCCCCGGCATTGTGGTGATCCAGGAATGGTGGGGGCTGAACGATCAGGTCTGCAGCGTCGTCGATCGGTTGGCCCAGGCGGGGTTTTCTGCGCTGGCGCCGGACCTGTACCGAGGCCGTGTGGCCAGCACGGCGGACGAAGCCAGTCACATGATGACGGGACTGGACTTCGCCGACGCCACGCATCAGGACCTGGCCGGTGCCGTGACATTTTTGCGCGCACGCTGCGCCAAGGTCGGCGTCACCGGTTTTTGCATGGGTGGCGCCTTGACCATCGCGGCCGCCGTGCACCTTCCCGCCCTGTCTGGCGCCGTGTGTTTTTACGGCATACCCCCCGCGACATTTGCCGATCCGGCGCTGATCAAAATTCCGTTCCAGGGACACTTTGCGAACCGCGACAAACACTGGGGTCCGGACCAGGCGAATGCCCTGGAGGCCGCCATGCTGGCTGCGGGCGCCGCACCCGAGATCCATCGGTACGACGCCGAGCACGCCTTCTTCAACCAGACCCGACCCGAGGTCTATGACGCCGCCTGTGCGCAACTCGCTTGGGAGCGCAGCTTGGCCTTCTTCACGCAGCACTTGTCTGCGTGAAGCGCGCAGCGCCATGCGGGCGCGCGCACGGCGCAGAGAATGCGCCATCCACCATTTGGTCGATGGTGCCCCAGGCTTCACTTTCCCAGAATGAGGGGCATCGAACACCGCTCAGCGTGCAACGGATGGTCGCAAGAAGAACTTGGGAGTTGATTTCGTGATGCAAGTCGCAGATGCCTTTTCATCCAGCTACGCCCAGGCACGCGGCCGCTTTCTGGCTGCCGCTGCCAAGGCCGGGCTTGCCGTCACGTCCTACCCGCACCCCCTGCCCGGACGCGATGGTGAAAGCTTGGCGCTGGACGTGGTGCGTGACGGCGCGCCCGACGCCGACAAACTGCTCATCGTCAGCAGCGCCTGTCACGGCGTCGAGGGCTATTGCGGCTCGGGGGTGCAGGTGTTTGCGCTGCACGACGAGGCGTTGCGCGCGCAATGCGCCGCTGCGGGTGTGGCGCTGCTGTACCTGCACGCCATCAACCCCTACGGCTTTTCCCACACGCGCCGCGTGACGCACGAGAACGTGGACCTGAACCGCAACTTTCAGGACTTCTCGCAACCCCTGCCCGTGAACCAGGCTTATGGCAAGCTGCAGGAACTGCTGCTACCCGACTCATGGCCGCCTGGCCCGATGAACGTCTTGGCGCTGGCCTGGTACATTGCAAGCCATGGCATGAAAGCGTTTCAGACGGCGCTGACGAGTGGGCAATATGAGTTTGCGGATGGCCTCTTCTACGGTGGAGTCGCGCCGGCCTGGAGCAACCTGGCGCTGCGCCAGGTGCTGCGCGAACACGCGGCGGGAGTCCGTCAACTGGCATGGATCGATTTGCACACCGGTCTGGGGCCCTGCGGTCACGGCGAGCGTGGCTATGCCGGCAAAAGCAGCGATCAGGCCGGCTTGGCGCGTGCACGCGCCTGGTGGAGCGGCGACGGTGCGACGCCGGTCACGTCGCTGGACGACGGCTCATCGGTGTCGGCACCGCTGCAGGGGCTGATGTGGTTGGCCGCGTATGACGAATGCCCTGAAGCCGAGATCACCGCCATGGCGATCGAGTTCGGCACGCTTCCCGCGCTCAAGGTGGTGCAGGCCTTGCGCGCCGAACAGTGGCTGAACCGCCATCCGCTGGCCGATGCAACCCAGGCCGCGCAGATCAAAAAAGACTTGCGTGACGCGTTCTACGTCGACACCTTGGACTGGAAAGAAAAAATCGTCAGCCAGTCGCGTGCCGCGATGCTGCAGGCGTTCGGCGGCCATGATTTGGCCAAATTGTGCAAGTAAGAATACCCACCACGAGAGAGACAAAACATGACGCATTCCACTGATTCGGTTGCGCCGCCCGCGGCGCCGGCGGCAGCCGCCATCACGCGCAAAGTGGTGGTCGCGGCCGTAGCCGGCAACGCGCTTGAGTTTTACGACTTCGGCACCTACGCCTTCTTTGCGGTCTTCATTGGCAAGGCGTTCTTTCCAGCGGCCTCCGAGTTCACCAGTCTCTTGCTGTCGGTGACCGTCTTTGGCGTGGGCTTTGTGACGCGGCCGCTGGGCGGCATCCTGATCGGCGCCTATGGCGACCGTGCCGGACGCAAGCCGGCGATGATGCTGACCATTCTGTTGATCACGCTCGGAACGCTGGGCCTGGCGCTGACGCCGACCTATGAAAGCATCGGCATCGCAGCGCCCATCCTGGTGGTGCTGTGCCGCTTGGTGCAAGGCCTGGCCTTGGGCGGCGAGGTCGGGCCTTCCACCTCGTTTCTGATCGAGATTGCCCCACCAGAAAAGCGCGGCCTGTACGGCAGTTGGCAGTTTGTCAGCCAGGGCTTGGCGATTCTGCTCGCGGGCGTGATGGGCGTGACGCTGAGCAAGCTGATGGCGCCGGCCGATCTGGCGGCCTGGGGCTGGCGCATTCCGTTCGCGGCCGGGCTGCTGCTGATTCCGGTGGCGATCTATCTGCGTCGGCACATGCCCGAGACCATGCATCCCCGTGCCAGCAGCGAGGCGCATGACACACCTGGCTTGATGGCCTTGCTGCGGCAGAATGCCCGCGTCATCCTGCTCTCGATACTGATCATTCTGGGTGGCACCGTGCCCACCTACGTCGGCATGTACATGACGACCTACGCCATCAACACCCTGAAGTTCCCGCCGAGCGTGGCCCTGGTGTCGGTCGTGGCACTGGGCGTTTCGACCGTGATCTTTTCGCTGGTGGGCGGCTGGCTCTCGGACCGTTTCGGGCGCAAGCCGGTGATGCTGATTCCGCGCATTCTGGCGATCGTTTTGGCCTACCCGGCCTTCATGTGGCTGCTCGAGGTGCGCACGACGAGCGCGCTCATCGCGGTGACGTCCCTGCTGGCGGCACTGACCTTTATCAGCGCTGCCGCGTCCCTGGTGGCCATTCCCGAACTGCTGCCGATCGCGATTCGTTCCACCGGTCTGTCGATCGCCTATGCCCTGGGCGTGGCCTTGTTTGGCGGCTCGACCCAGATGGTCGTGACCTGGCTCATCGCCGTCACCGGCGACCCGATGGCGCCGGCCTGGTACCTGGTGGGAACCGGCATCATCAGTGCCCTGGCCATGCTGGCGCTGCCCGAGACGCGGGGGCGCGAAGTCAATAGCTAGCAGCGTGGAAGCGCTGGAACAAGCCGCCCGGCAGGCGCGACACCTCACCGCCGAGTTCCAGTTCCAGCAATTGAGCCAGCAGCGCCGCCGCATCGACGCCGGTGCGCGCCACCAGCGCATCCAGACTCACCGGGTCGTGGCCCAGCGCCTGCAGCAGTGGGCTTGACGCTGCATCCGCCGTCGCAGTCAGTTCTCCCTGACGCAAGCCCGCGGCAGGATTGCGCGCCATCGGCAACGCCAGTTCTTCCAGAATGTCCTGCGCCGTTTCCACCAATTTCGCGCCCTCGCGGATCAAGGCGTGACAGCCATGGGATTGCATGGCATGGATCGAGCCGGGTATGGCAAACACCTCCTTGCCCTGCTCTGCGGCCAGGCGCGCCGTGATCAGCGAGCCCGATTTCAGCGCCGCCTCCACCACCAGGGTGCCCAATGACAGTCCGGCAATGATGCGGTTGCGCTTGGGAAAATTGGCGGCCAAGGGCGGCGTGCCCAGCGGATATTCGCTGATCAGCAGTCCGCGCTGCGCGATGCGGTGTGCCAGCGCCAGATGCTTGCTCGGATAGACCCGATCCAGCCCGGTGCCAACGACGGCGATCGTGGCCCAGGGAGCGACGCCGGGCTCGGCGGCCAAGGCGCCTTCGTGCGCCGCAGCGTCCACGCCCAGGGCCAAACCGGAAACCACGCCGAGTCCGGCATCGGCGCAGGCGAGCGCAAAATTTTTGGCATTGACCAGCCCCTGTGGGGTGGGATTGCGGCTGCCCACGATGGCGATGCAGGGCGCAAGGGCTTGCGCGGCGGACGCTGACAACTGGCCCATCAGGTACAAAAGCAGCGGCGGATCGTCCATCGACAACAGACTCGGCGGGTACAGCGCATCGCCCAACACGGCAATCCCTCGCTGCACGCCAGGTTGGTCGGCGCCACGCAGCCAATCCCAGGTTGGCGCGAGTTGACGGTCGATGTCGGCGGGTTCGCACAGCAGCGCATCGGCCAGCGCGGGGCTCACAACCTGCTGCAATGCCACTCGGGTTTGGGAAAAGACGGCTTGGGGCGCACCGAACGCCGCCAACAGCTTGCGCGCGGACTGGTTACCGACGCCGGGGGTCTGCGTCAGCCTCAGCCAGGCACCGAGTTCGTCGCGTTCCATGCTCTTGCCCTGGGAACAATGCTCATTCCTGCCAATCGATTGGCGGCGGGTCGGCGTTATCGGGGGTTCGTGACCCGATCGCCCACCTTCACGCCGTCGGTGATTTCAAGAATCAGCGCGTAGGACAACTTCTCGAAGGGACGAAACACCATCAGCAAACCATTGCGTTCGTTTGGAATTTTCACCTCCGACAGCTTCGGGTCGGTCCGGTCTTTCAGCGTCGGGCCTTCCTTGAGAATGGCCAACACGTCCCCGCTCTTCAAGCCGTCGCTGCTGCCGCGATTGAGCACGACCACCTGATTCTGCGCCGCGTTGGTGACGCTGCTTCCATAGACCGAAATGATGCGTCCCTCGACCTTGCCTTCGGGCGCACGCGGCACGAAGTTGCGAATCTGGCGCTCGGGCTCGGGCAGCAGGCGGTCGCCCACGCGCATCTCTTCCTTGGTCTCGACGATATCGACGGAGGCCGCAGTTGGCAGCCCGGCGCTCTGACCCTGCTGCTCCGACTTGCTGCCAGCTCCGCCCAACAGACGCCCAAGCCAAGTGGAACCCGCGCCGTCCTGGTCGGCCACGGGCGCGATTTCACCGCGCACGAGCTGCGCCTTGCCGACGTAGGTGGCCTGGTAACCGAGCACCGCGCGGCCATCCGGATCAAACAGCGGCGTCGCGTTGCGAAACACCCGAAAGCGTGGCAGCGCGCCAGTGGCGGGCTCGGTCAGCGGCGCGCCGGCGGGACCACGAACGTAGGCGCGATCGCCTCGACTGAGCAGCACCCGGCCCTCCTGCGCGGCCACGATGCGCGGGGCCAACTGCAGCTCGTCTTCACCGACGATGTTGGGCTCCACCAAAAAGGGTTCGATCAAGTGCGGCTGCAGCGTTGGCAGGGCGCCCACGCTCAGGTTTTCATAGCGGTTGCGCGGCGACACGCGCACCGTTTCCGTCGGCGCCGCACCGTCTTGCGGTGCCATGGGCGAGCGCGTCGTCAGCGTCGCGAGACCATTTTTCTTTTCCAGGAACAACTGCTGACCGGGGTAGATCAGGTGCGGATTGACGATATCCTTGTAGTTCATGCCCCAGAGTTCGGGCCAGCGCCAGGGCGACTTGAGGAACAAGCCCGATATCGCCCAGAGCGTGTCGCCGGCCTTGACCGTGTAGCTGTCCGGCGCGTTGGGCGCGAGTTCGCTCAGCGGCACACCGCTTTGCGCGACCTGCGAAGCAGTCGCCTTTTGACCTTCAGTGATCGGAAAATTTTGCGCTTGCGCGCTGCCCACCAGCGCCAGGCTAAGGGCGACGGCGGTGGCAAAGGAACTGCGAATTTTGGAAAACGTGAAGTCGGGCATGTCTTGCTGCATTGAGAAAAGCCTCCCTGGGCCAGTTGCCGGTCAGCCTGTTGCAGAGCCAAAAACCGGTCGGGGAACTTGATAAATCACGTGCGATTCTGCACTCAAGCCCTTGATTGAGCAACGATAATTGACTTTGGTCTGTAACCAAATAATCGAAAGTCGCGAAAATAGCGACAACTAAGCTCGCAATCCCATGGCCCTCATACCCATTCTCCTCTACCCCGACCCCCGGCTGCACAAGGTCGCCAAACCGGTGCAGGCCGTGGACGCCCGCATCCATCGGTTGATCGACGACATGCTTGAAACCATGTATGACGCCAACGGCATCGGCTTGGCGGCGAGCCAGGTGGACGTGCACGAACGACTGGTGGTGATCGACATCTCCCAGGAGCGCGATCAACCGCTGGTGCTGATCAATCCGGAGATTGTGTGGGCCAGCGAGGAGATGCACCTGAACGAGGAAGGCTGTTTGTCCGTTCCCGGAATTTACGACGGCGTCGAGCGCGCTTCGGCCATCAAGGCCAGCGCACTGGACCGCAGCGGACAGCGGCGCACCATCGAGGCCGACGGCGTGTTGGCGGTGTGCATTCAGCACGAGATGGACCATCTGCTGGGCAAGGTGTTCGTGCAATACCTGTCGCCGCTCAAGCGCAACCGGATCAAGACCAAGATGCTCAAATTGGCGCGTGAGGAGTCGCGTTGAGGGTCGCCTTCGCGGGAACACCCGCCTTTGCCAGCGCTGCCTTGGCGGCGCTGCATGGCGCCGGACACGAGATCTGCCTGGTGTTGACGCAGCCGGACCGCCCCGCCGGGCGGGGCATGAAATTGCAGGCGTCGGCGGTGAAGCAGTTTGCGCTGGACCAGGCACTGGCCTTGGCGCAGCCGCGAAGCCTGCGGCTCGACGGCAAGTACCCTGAGGACGCCGTCGCTGCCCAGCAAGCCCTGCTGGCGGCGCGACCCGATGTCATGGTGGTCGCGGCCTACGGCCTGATCCTGCCGCAATGGGTGCTGGATCTGCCGCGTCTGGGCTGCCTGAACATCCACGCCTCGCTGCTGCCGCGCTGGCGCGGCGCCGCGCCCATTCACCGGGCGATCGAAGCGGGCGACGCGCAAACCGGCATCACACTCATGCAGATGGACGCCGGCCTGGACACGGGTGCCATGCTGGCGGTCGAGGCGATTACGCTGGCGCCGACCGACACCACCGCCGCACTGCACGATCGCCTGGCCAGCCTGGGCGCGCGCATGATCGTGCAGACGCTGGCTCGACTGCAAGGCGCAGCACGCCTGAGCGCCGTGCCCCAGCCCGAAGCGGGCGTGACGTACGCGCACAAGATTGAAAAACACGAAGCGCTGCTGGACTGGACGCAGCCCGCCGACCTCATCGCACGCCGCATCCATGCCTTTAACCCGTTCCCGGGCGCGTCCACCACCATGCTGGGCGAGAGCGTGAAGATCTGGGACGCGACCGCGCAGGCTTCGCTGCCGGGCGCGGCCGTTGGCGGCACGGTGCTGCGCGCCGACGCGGATGGGGTGCTGGTGAGCGCGCGCGACGGCTGCGTCAACCTCACCGAGTTGCAGCGACCGGGCAGCAAACGCCTGGGAGCGGCTGAATTTTTGCGCGGGTTTGCGCTCGCGCCTGGCACGCGGTTGGGATCCGCATGAGCGGCCTGCGGCGCCTGGTGCGCCATCCGCAGTTTGCCCTGGGCGCAAAGGAAATGGCGGCGGTGTCACCCGGCCTGGCCGCCTGGGGACTGATGACCGGCGTGGCCATGGTCAACTCCGGCATGAGCGTGCTCGAGTCCGTGGCCATGACGCTGCTGGTGTTTGCCGGCAGTTCGCAACTCGCGGCCATTCCGCTGCTGGCAGCGGGTGCGCCGGCGGTCGTGATTCTGGCCACGGCCTTTTGCGTGAACCTGCGCTTTGTCGTCTTCAGCGCCCACCTGCGGCCCTACCTGATGCACCTCAGTCTGTGGCGCCGCCTGCTCACGGGCTACCTCACGGCCGACCTGAGTTATGTGATGTTCACGCGGCGCTATCCGCACCCGTGCGCCGCAGCGCCAGAGCGCAGCGCACAAGTGGCCTACCTGTGCGGCGGCATGGCGTTGAATTGGTTCAGCTGGCAGGCGGCCAGTCTGCTCGGGATTGCGCTGGCGCATTCGGTTCCCACGCGCTGGGGCCTGGGCTTTGCCGGCATTCTGGCGCTGTTGGGCGTGGCCAGCTCGCTCGCTTCGAGCTCGCTGCGCATGGTCTCGGCCGGCGTGGCCGGGGCGGCGGCGGTGGCGGCCTTCGCGCTGCCGTTCCACCTGAACATCGTGGTGTCGATCGCGGCGGCGGTGACGCTGTGCCTGCTGGCAGAAACCACGCTCAAGGCCGCGCGCCCCAAGCCATGAACGTCACCGACTACTGGACCCTGGGTGTGATCGTCGGCATGGCGCTGGTCACGGTGCTGACGCGCTCCTTCTTCTTCATCTCCAGCAGCGACTGGCAGCTGCCACGCTGGGCCCAGCGCGGCCTGCAATACGCACCGATTGCCGCATTGTCCGCCGTCATCGTCCCGGAAATCGTGATGGCGCAAGGCGCCCTGATCAGCACCTGGCAGGACGCACGTTTGTTCGCCGCGGCCGCAGGGGTGGCGTATTTCTTCTGGCGCAAGGGCGCCGGCCAAGCCGTTCTGGGCACCATTCTGGTGGGCATGGCGGTCTATTTGCCGCTGCATCTGCTGCTGGCCTGGTAGCGCGGTGCAGCAAACCTGCTTGTTGCAGGCATGTAACCGGTTTCGTGTAAAAATTAGCAATTGAGCGAAACAAAATAACCAGGAGACCTCCCATGACCCGTCGCGCCACCAAGATTGTTGCCACCCTCGGCCCCGCCTCCAGCGACCCCGCGATGCTCGAGCAGTTGATTCGCGCCGGCGTGGACGTGGTGCGCATGAACTTCAGCCACGGCACGGCCCAGGACCACATTGACCGCGCCACAGCGGTGCGCGCTGCGGCAACGCGGGCCGGGCGCGAGGTGGCCATCATGGCCGATCTGCAGGGCCCCAAGATCCGCGTGGGCAAGTTTGCCAACGGCAAGGTCATGCTCGAGCCAGGCCAGAAATTTGTGCTCGACGCCGCGCGCACCGAGTTGGGCGACATCGATGCCGTGGGCCTGGACTACAAGACGCTGCCCAGCGAAGTCAAGGCCGGCGACGTGCTGCTGCTGAACGACGGGCTGATCGTCATCACGGTCGATTCGGTCAAGGGCGCCGCCGTGTTCACCACGGTCAAGGTCGGCGGCGTGCTGTCCAACAACAAGGGCATCAACAAGCAAGGCGGCGGACTCACCGCGCCAGCGCTCACAGCCAAGGACATGGATGACATCAAGACCGCGATGTCGTTCCAGGCCGACTACGTGGCCGTGAGCTTTCCCAAGAACGCCACCGACATGGAGATGGCGCGCCAGTTGTGCAACGTGGCCGGCGCCGAGTTCAATCACAAGCCGGGACTGATCGCCAAGATCGAGCGCGCCGAAGCCATTCCCAAGCTGGAAGAGATTCTGCTGGCCAGCGACGGCATCATGGTGGCGCGCGGCGACCTGGCCGTGGAAGTGGGCAACGCCGTTGTGCCGGCGCTGCAAAAACGCATGATCAAGCTGGCACGCGAGCACGACCGCTTCGTGATCACGGCCACGCAGATGATGGAGTCGATGATCGCCAACCCCGTGCCCACACGCGCCGAGGTGAGCGACGTGGCCAATGCCGTGCTCGACGGCACGGACGCCGTGATGCTTTCGGCCGAAACCGCCGCCGGCAAATACCCGCTCGAAACGGTACTCGAGATGGCCAAGATCTGCGAGGCCGCAGAAGCCGCCGAAGAGTTGACGTTGGACGCCGACTTCAGGGGCCGCGCCTTCACCCGCATCGACCAGGCGATCGCGCTGGGCGCCCTGTTCACCGCGCATCACCTAGACGCCAAGGCCATCGTGGCGCTCACTGACAGCGGCTCCACGCCGCTGTGGATGAGCCGCTATCTGATCCACGTGCCAATCTACGCGCTGACCTCGAATCTGACGACGCAGCGGCGCATGACGCTGTACCGCAATGTGCACGCGCTGCTGATGGACACCAGCGCCGTGCGCGACACGGCGCTGGCCCAGGCCGAACGCCACATCAAGCACCTGGGCGTGGTGCAGACCGGCGACGTCTATGCCATCACCTGCGGCGAGCCCATGGGCGCGCCCGGCGGCACCAACATGCTGAAGATCTGCCGCGTGCATTGAGGCGCGGATGGATCGACCCGCGCCGCGGCCCGAGCCCGGCGCCGTAAAATTGTTTGTTTTCCAAAGGCTTCCTCTTCCACTTTTTTTCAAAGGTTTCACCATGGCTCTCGTCTCTATGCGCGAACTGCTGGACCACGCCGCTGTCAACGGCTACGGCATCCCGGCTTTCAACGTCAACAACCTGGAGCAGGTCCAGGCCGTCATGGCTGCAGC
Source organism: uncultured beta proteobacterium (assembly GCA_903844215.1). Classification (GTDB taxonomy): domain Bacteria; phylum Pseudomonadota; class Gammaproteobacteria; order Burkholderiales; family Burkholderiaceae_C; genus CAIKVZ01. Next base: position 25,781 of record CAIMSP010000161.1, read on the forward strand.
CGATGAAGTCGGCGCTCCGGTGATCCTGCAAGCCAGCGCCGGCGCACGCAAATACGCCGGTGAAGCCTTCATCAAACACCTGATTCAGGCGGCGATCGAGACCTATCCGCACATCCCGCTGGTGATGCACCAGGACCACGGGCAAAACCCGGACGTGTGCCGGGGCGCGATCGCCCTGGGCTTCTCCTCGGTGATGATGGACGGCAGCTTGGAAGGCGACGGCAAGACCATCGCCAGCTACGAGTACAACGTCGAAGTCACGCGCAAAGTCGTGGAGATGGCGCACGCCACCGGCGTCACCGTCGAAGGCGAACTCGGCTGCCTGGGGTCGCTGGAAACCATGAAGGGCGACAAGGAAGACGGCCACGGCACGGACGCCACCATGACGCGTGAACAGTTGCTCACCAACCCCGAGCAGGCCGCCGATTTCGTCCAGCGCACGCAGCTCGACGCGCTGGCCATCGCCATCGGCACCAGCCACGGCGCGTACAAGTTCACGCGCAAGCCCACAGGCGACATCCTGGCGATCGACCGCGTCAAGGAGATCAACCGCCGCATCCCGAACACCCACCTGGTGATGCACGGCTCTTCCAGCGTGCCGCAGGAGTCGCTGGCCATCATTCGCCAGTTCGGCGGCAACATGAAGGAAACCTACGGCGTGCCGGTGGAAGAAATCCAGAAGGCGATCCAGTTCGGCGTGCGCAAGATCAACATCGACACCGACATCCGCCTGGCCATGACGGCCGCCGTGCGCAAATACATGTTCGAGAACCCGGACAAGTTCGACGCCCGCGACTGGCTCAAGCCGGCGCGCGAAGCCGCCAAGGCGCTGTGCAAGCAGCGCTACCTCGAGTTCGGCTGCGAAGGCCAGGGCGCCAAGATCAAGGCCAACAGCCTGCAGATCGTGGCCCAGCGCTACGCCCGTGGCGAGCTCGCGCAACTGGTGCAGTAACGCGCTTGCGCCGCGCCGCCGCGAAGGCGGCCAGCGCTGTTGCGATAATCGGGGGCTTGTTGAATTTTCAGCAGGCCCTTTTTCTTTTGGCCGCACGATCATGACTTCTGCCCTGCACACCTCCACCCTCACCTCTCTTCCCCTGCTGGCGCGCGGCAAAGTGCGCGACAACTACGCCGTGGGCGAGGACCGACTGTTGATGGTCGCCAGCGACCGCCTCAGCGCCTTTGACGTGATCATGGGCGAGCCCATTCCGGGCAAGGGCGCCTTGCTCACGCAGATGGCGCTGTTCTGGTTCGACCAGCTCGGGCGCCTGTGCCCGAACCACCTCACCGGCGAAGCGCCCGAGAGCGTGGTGAGCGCGGCCGACCTGGCGCAGGTGCGGGGCCGCTCCATGCTGGTCAAACGCCTCAAACCCATTCCCGTGGAAGCCGTGGTGCGCGGCTATCTGGCCGGCAGCGGCTGGAAGGAGTACCAGCAGAGCCAGTCGGTGTGCGGCGTGGCGCTGCCGCCAGGATTGAAGAACGCCAGCAAGCTGCCAGAACCGATCTTCACGCCTGCGGCCAAGGCCGAGATGGGCGAGCACGACGAAAACATCGACTACGACCAAGTCGTGCAGATCGTCGGCCCGGCGCTGGCCGCGCAGATCCGCGACTTGAGCATCGAGATCTACCAGGCCGCCGCCGCGATCGCGCTCACCAAGGGCATCATCATCGCCGACACCAAGTTCGAATTCGGTCTGGACGCGGATGGAACGCTGACGCTGATGGATGAAGTGCTCACGCCCGACTCGTCGCGCTTCTGGCCGGCCGAGAGCTACGTGGAAGGCAGCAACCCGCCCAGCTTTGACAAACAGTTCGTGCGCGACTGGCTGGAGACGCAGCCCTGGGACAAGACCCCGCCGGCACCGCGACTGCCCGCCGACGTGGTGGCCAAGACCGCAGCCAAATACCAGGAAGCGTGGCAGCGCTTGACGGGCGCCTAACCGGACTGGCCGACTCGGGTCGGCAGCCGGGCCTTGGGGATCGGGCCTGAAGGGCCCAGCGCCAAGCCGCGTCGGCGCCTTTGCACGCGCGCTGCTTCAATTTCCTTGAGCACTGGCAAAATGCCGGCATGCCGACACAAAGGAAGCGCTCATTGTGGAAAGGGCTCCTGTGCGGGCTGCTGCTGTGCGCCGCCGCCGAATCGCTGTGGGCCCAGAGCGGCCCAGCCGATGACCCCGCAGCCAGCAAGTCCCAGCCCGCGTTTGAACTTCAAATCGAGGCGCCCGACGAGGTTCGCAGCCTGCTGGAAAAGCACCTGGATTTGCTGCGCTACCGTGCGCTTGAGGACCTGAGCGAGATCGAGCTGCAACGCCTGAGCGCGGCGGCGCTGCGCGACGCCCGCGCGCTGCTGGCCACGCTGGGTTTCTTCTCGCCCGAGATCCGGCTCGAAACCCGAGCACAGGGCGCACCCGGTGCGCCGCGCGTGCTGCAACTGAGCGTGGCGCCGGGCGAGCCAGCCCGGGTGACGGAAGTGAAGTTCGAGTTCCACGGCCCGATCCAATCCGACGACAAGGCGCAGCCGCAGCGCCAAGGGATCGCGCGCGATTGGTCGCTCGGCGTCGGCGCGCGCTTCAGCCAGACCGCCTGGGACAACGCCAAGCGCCAGGCCTTGGGCCAGCTCACGAGCCAACGCTACGCCGGCGCGCGCCTGGGGCAGACGCTGGCCGATGTCGATCCCGAGCGCCACAGCGTGCGCCTCCAGGTCACGCTCGAGTCCGGGCCGGCGTACCGGATCGGCCGCGTTGCCATCAGCGGCGCCCAGCACCACGCGGCAGATCTGGTGCGGCGACTGGCGCAGGTCCCGATCGGAACCGACTACGCCCAGGCCGAGCTGGCGCTGGCGCAGCAGCGGCTCATCGCCAGCGGCTACTTTGACTCGGCCGCCCTGACGCTGGACCTCGCCAGCGACCCGGCTGCAGCGACGGTGCGGATGCAGGTGCGCGAAGCCAAACTGCAAAAGCTCCTTCTTGGGGTTGGCGCCAGCACCGACACCGGGATGCGGGTGACGGCCGAACACACGCACAACCAGGTGCCCGGCATCGACTGGCGCGCCATCAGCAAACTCTCGATCGAGCGCGACACGCGTTCCATCGGCAGCGAGCTCACCGCGCCGCCCGACGACGACAACTGGCGCTGGATCACGGCGCTCAAATTTCAGATCGAGCCCATGGGCAGTTTCGAGGTCAGCAGCGAGCAGTTGCGCCTGGGGCGCAACCAGGACAATGTGCGCGTGGCGCGCTACTACTACCTGCAATTCGACCGCTCCATCACGGCGGCCAGCGCCAGCACACCCGAGCTGCGCGCCGAATCGCTCAGCGCCAACGACAGCTACACGCTGCGCCACTTCGACAGCCTGATCTTTCCGTCGGGCGGCTGGGGTCTGGGTCTGGAACTGGGTGGTGGCAGCACGCTCAGGGGCCCGCCCGACCCCTACGGCCGCGTCGTGGCCCGATGGCTGAGCTATCTGCCACTGGTCGCGCTCGACACCCCGGCATCGGCTCGCTCGTCTCGGCTGGCGCTGCGCGCCCAAGGCGGCGCGGTGCTGGCGCGCAGCAGTGCCGCGCTGCCCAGCACGCAGATGTTCCTGAGCGGCGGCTCCACCACGGTGCGCGGCTACGCCTACCAGAGCATCGGCGTCAAACTGCCCGACGGGCAGACCACGGCCGGGCGCTACCTGGCCATGGGCAGCCTGGAATGGCAGCGTCCCATCGTCATGGACGACAAGCTGAGCGAGTGGGAGACCGATCTGTTCCTGGACGCCGCCGCCGTCGCGAACACCGCGTCCGCACTGCGCACCCAGGTCGGCGTCGGAGCCGGCGCGCGCTGGAGAAGTCCGATCGGGCCGCTGCAACTGGACCTGGCCTACGGCGTCGCGGTCCGACAATTCCGCTTGCACATGAACCTGGGGTTCACGTTCTGATGAAGGCGCTGCGCGTCCTGCTGGTCAGCTTCGTCGGCTTGCTCAGCGCGCTGCTGGGCGCAGCCGGTGCGCTCTGGCTTTGGAGCGGCAGCGACAACTCGCTGGCTGCGACGCTGAACCAGGCGGCGCGCTTTCTTCCTGCGGGTCAAACGCTGGAGGTCCGGGACGTCAAAGGCTCGCTGCGCTCGGGCGGCAGCATCGCCTGGCTGCGCTGGCAACAGGGCGAGCTGCGGGTCGAAGCCAGCGACCTGGTCGCAGCCTGGTCGGCCCCGGCGCTGCTGGAGTCAGAGCTGCGGGTCGAGCGACTGGAGGTCGGCCGGCTGCGCATCGACGACCGGCGCGCCGCCACCCCGACCCCGGCGCCGACCCAACTGCGGCTGCCGCTTCGGGTCGATCTGCGCTTCGCTCTGGCCGCGCTGGAGTGGCTGGGGCCCAGCGGCCTGGAGCTGACCGAGGTCGTCGGCCATTACCGGTTTGACGGCCAAGAGCACGTGCTCGACTCGGGCCGGCTGCGCCTGGCGCTGGGCGAATACAGCGTGAACGCCCGCTTGCAGGCGAGCGCGCCGATGGCCCTGTCGGCACAGCTCAAGGGGTCGGTTCAAACGACCTTGCCCCACAGCGGCCAGACCCTGCTGGCCACCGCCCAGGCCGAGCTGAGTGGCCAACTCGGCGGCAGCGACGCCGCGCTGGAATTGCTGGCGCGGCTGGCGCCCGAGCACGCCCAGGGGGCGGCGATGCAGGCCCGCGCTGCGGCGCAGATCCGTCCGTGGCAGGCTCAGCCGATCCGCCACGCCGACCTGCATTGGCAGAGTCTGGACCTGGCGGCGCTGTGGCCCAAGGCGCCGCAAACCCGGCTCGACGGCACGGCCCGCGTGCGCCCCACGGCCGCCGGCTGGGGCGCCAAAATCGAGCTCAGCAATGCGCTCCCGGGCCCATGGGACCTGCAACGCCTGCCGCTGGACAGCTTGCAAAGCGAACTGAATTTCAGCCAGGGGCAGTGGACGCTGCAATCGCTGCAAGCCCGTGCTGGCGGGGGCCGCGTGCAGGCTCAGGCCAGCCTGGCCGGTGCCAGCGCGCCCAAGGCCATGGACTGGCAGGGCCAGGCGACACTGGAGGCCATCAATCCCGCCGCCATCGACTCCCGACTGGCGGGCACGCGCGTGAACGGCCGCATCGATGCGCGCCAAACCAGCGCCGGCCTGGCCTTTGACGCCGATCTGCAGGCGACGGCCAAGCCGCCGGGGCCAGGCGCACGCGCCGGCCTGCGCCTGAAGTCGCTGCACGCCAAAGGCCTGTGGCTGGCCCCCGCGCTGACGTTTGAAACGCTGCAACTGAACACCGATGAGGCCCAGCTTCAGGGCCAGCTGATGCTGCGCAGCGACAGCCGCGCGGCCCAGGGCGACCTCGCCTTGACGCTGCCCGGCGCCAAGGCCCACCTGCAGGGACAGATCGCCAGCGCCAGTGGCCAGGGCGAACTCCAGCTCGAGGTGCAGGACGCCGCCCAACTGACGCAGTGGCTGGCACGCTGGCCAGGCGGCGCGGCCGCCCTGCAGGGCGCCAAAGTGCAAGGCGCTGGCCGACTCAGCGGCCAATGGCATGGCGGCTGGCAGGCACAGGGACGCGAGCTGCAGATCCAAGCCAGGGCGCAGGCCACGCAGTTGCAGTGGGGCTCGCTCCAGGACGAGGCCCAGCCCGGCTGGCGTTGGCGCGAACTGCAGGCCGAAGTTTCAGGAACGCTGGCGGCGTTGGCGCTCAAGGTCCAGGCACAGCTGGACCACGCCAGCCGCCACTTCGAGCTCAGCGCTCAGGCCCAGGGCGGCCAGCTGAGCGACGGCGTCTGGCAGGCGGCGCTGGAGACAGCGCGCCTGAGCGTGCAGGACAGCCAAGTCCCGGGCAACTGGGTGCTGCAACTCGACCAGAGCGTGGCGCTGCGCTGGCGCCACAGCGCCAGTTCGAGCGCGCTCACGGTCGCGCCGGGCAGCGTGCATGTGAGCTCGCCGCTGAGCGGCGCGGCGCTGCTGAACTGGCAGCCTGCGAGCTGGTCGCGCCAAGGCGAGCGCCGCCGCTGGCAGACCCAGGGCCAACTGCAGGGACTGCCATTGGCCTGGATCGACTTGCTCGGTGGCGCCAGCATGAACCAGGTCGGATTCAAGGGCGACGCCTTGTTCGACGGCGCTTGGCGGGCCTCGCAGGATGAGTCGCTGCACATCAACGCCAGCCTGGAGCGCCGCAGCGGCGACTTGCTGCTGCAGACCGACGAGGCCACGCTGGGCAGCCTGCAGGCCGGCTTGACGCAGGCGCGGCTGACGCTCCAGGTCGAGGACGCGAAGGTGACGGCGAGCCTGCGTTGGGACAGCCAGAACGCGGGCCAGGCGCAGGCCGACTTCAGCACCCGGCTGCTGCATCAAGGCGAGCAGTGGAGCTGGCCCGTGGACGCGCCGCTGCTGGGGTCGCTGCAGGCCACGCTGCCGCCACTGGCGCGCTGGTCGCGGCTGGCGCCGCCGGGCTGGCGCTTGCGCGGCACGATGGACGCCCAGGCCGAACTCAGCGGCACGCGCGCCAGTCCGCAGTGGCAAGCCACGCTGCGGGCGCAAGACCTGGGCTTGAGCTCGGTGGCCGACGGTATCGAGCTCAGCCAAGGCCGCTTGCGCGCCCGCGTGGACGGCTCGCGTCTGGAGATTCTTGAATTCAGCATCGGTGGCGCCGGGCGCAGCGGCGGCCAGTTGTCGGTCAAGGGCGCCGTGGACTGGCTGCCAGCCGCCAACGCATCGAGCGCGCTGGGCTCGCGCTTGCGCATGGCGCTGGAGATCCAGGCCGATGCCTTGCGCGTGAGCGCCGCCGCCGACCGGCGCCTGGTGCTGTCGGGCCAGCTCAGCGCCCGCTTGGCGGATGCGCGCCTCACGCTGCGCGGCGGCCTCAAGGCCGATCAGGCGCTGTTTGTGCTGCCCGAGGACAGCACGCCCGCGCTGGATCGCGACGTGGTGGTGCGCGCCATCGGTGCGCCGCGCAGCGCGACGCCTTCGAGCCCGCTGGCAACACCGCTGGGCGTGACGCCCGACATCCTTCTCGCGCTGGACCTGGGCGAACACTTCGAGTTGCGCGGCCACGGCATCAGCACCCGACTCGGTGGCAAGCTCGAACTGCGCCGCGTCGAGCACGAACGCCTGCCACGGCTCAACGGCGAGTTGCGCACGCTGGGCGGGAGTTACCAGGCGCGCGGCCAAAATCTGAAGATCGAAAAGGGCGTGTTGCGCTTTGACGGACCGTATGACAACCCGACGCTGGACGTTCTGGCGATTCGCCCGAACCTGCAGCAACGCGTGGGCATCCGCATCATGGGCAGCGCCTTGGCGCCGATCGTGCAGTTGTACGCCGACCCGGATTTGCCCGACGCAGAAAAACTCTCCTGGCTGGTGCTGGGGCGCGCGTCCGCCGCCGGTGGCAGCGAAGCCGCGGTGCTGCAACAGGCGGCCTTTTCGCTGCTCGGCGACCGCGGACTGGGCGCGTCGGGCGGCCTGGCACAGAGCCTGGGCCTGGATGAATTGAGCCTGGGCAGCAGTGCCACCAGCACCGCTGGCAGCACGAGCACGGGCAGCAACGCCATCGGTGCCAATGCGTCCGACACCACGGTCACCCTGGGGAAACATTTGTCGCGCAATTTTTACGTCGCGTACGAGCACGGCGTGAGCAGCGCCATGGGAACTTTTTCGATTTTCTACCAGCTCTCGCGCAACTTCACGCTGCGCGCGCAGACCGGTGAACAAAGCAAGGTGGACCTGATCCTGACGCTGCGCTATGACTGATCTGACCCCACGCCCGCGGCGGCAACCAGCGCCCTCGTTCAAGCCAACGCTCACGCCAACAGTCAACTGGGACGCCGCATGCATTCATCGACCCTAAAGTCTCGCTCCTCAGGCCCGGCGCGGTGCGCCGCGCTGGCGCTCTGGCTCGCCGCCAGCGCCTTGCCCGCCAGCGCGCAAAACGCCGAGCCGGCGCGCAGCCCCTCGGCGCGACCCAGGATCTGCCTGGTGCTCTCGGGTGGCGGGGCACGCGGCGCGGCGCATGTGGGCGTGCTCAAGGTGCTCGAAGAATACCGCGTGCCCATCGACTGCATCGCCGCCACCAGCATGGGCGCGCTGGTGGGCGCGGCCTACGCCACCGGCACCACGGTGGCGGAGATGCAGAGCATCGTCGGGCAAATCACCACCGAGACGCTGTACAAGGAAAATCCGCCGCGCACCGAAGTCAACATGCGCCGCAAGCTGGACGACAACACGCTGCTGTTTGGCCCCGAGCTGGGGATTGGGCGCGATGGCTTGAAGCTGCCCAAAGGCGTGGTCACGGGGGTGCAGCTTGAATCGTTTCTGCGCCAACTGTCCAAAGCCCCGGGCTACCACCAATTCGATCAACTGCAGATTCCGTTTCGCGCCGTGGCAACCGATCTGGTGAGCGGCAAGGCCGTGGTCTTCAGCGAGGGCGAGCTGGCCAACGTGATGCGCGCCAGCATGTCGGTGCCGGGCGCGGTGGCGCCGGCCGAGTTTGGCGGGATGATGCTGGTGGACGGCATGCTCACCAGCAACCTGCCGATCCAGACCGCGCGCGCCATGGGCGCCGACATCATCATCGCGGTGAATGTGGGCACGCCGCTGCTCAAGCGCGAGGCCTTGAATTCGATCGTCGCCGTGAGCTCGCAGATGTTGAGCATCCTGACCGAGCAGAACGTGCAGACTTCGCTGGCCACGCTCACGCCCGCCGACATCCTGATTTCACCCGAACTGGGCGACTTCTCGACCGGCGACTTTGACCACCTGGCGAAAATCACGCCGGCCGGGGAAGCCGCCGCGCGCAAGCTCGCGGCCCGCCTCACGCAGCTCTCCCTGCCCGAGGCCGAATACGCGCAACTGCGCGAGCGCCAACTGCTGGCGCTGGCGCCCGACGTGAAGCCCGTGGACGAGATCCGCTTCGAGCAGTTGCATCGGGTCAATCCGCAGGCGCTGCGCTCGGTGCTGCAGACCCAGGCCGGCGCCACGCTGGACCAGCCGACACTCGACCTGGACATGCGCCGGCTCTACGGCACGGGCTACTTCGAACATGTGAACTACCGGCTGCTGGACCAGCCGGGCCGACGCGTGCTGGCCGTGGACGCGGTGGAGAAATCCTGGGGCCCGGACTTCATTCGCTTTGGCATCGGTGTGTCCAGCGACTTCACCGGCGACGCCTACTTCAACCTGCTTGCCAGCTACCGCCAGACCTGGATGAATTCGCGGGGCGCCGAGTGGCGCAGCGACTTGCAGGTGGGGCAGGACCCCTCCTTGAGCACCGAGTTCTATCAGCCGCTCAACGCCGAGGGCAATTTCTTTGTCGCGCCCCGGCTGGTCCTTGGCAACAGCAGCTTCAACCTGTACCAGGGTGAATATCGCTACGCGCGGTTTCAGGTCGGAACGCGCCTGGCGGGCCTGGACCTGGGAGCCCAGCTGGGCCGCTCCAGTGAACTGCGCCTGGGTCTGGTGCGCGGCGCGATGCTGCCGGAACTGCAAATCGGCCCACCCAGCCTGTCGCCCGCGTCATCGCGCATTCAGCAAGGCGGACTGCGCCTGCGATGGCGGCTGGACCGCCTGGACAGCGCGAACTTCCCGCGCTCGGGCAGCGCGGCCGAGCTCAATCTGCTGGACTCCAGCAAGCCGCTGGGCGCCCAGGACAACTACGTCAAGTGGTCCGCCAGCGCCACCTCGGCGTACTCCTTTGGCGAGAACACCTTCAACGTCAACGCCTCGTTCAGTGGCCGCAGCGGCTCCCAGCCACTGCCCACCTATGACCAGTTCCTGTGGGGCGGATTTCTGCGCCAGTCAGGCTATGCATCGGGGCAGTTCTTTGGCGAGGAGGTGCGCTTCGCGCGCCTGCTGGCTTACCGCCGCATCATGCGTGGCAGCATGCTCGAAGGGGCCTATGGCGGGCTGTCGCTCGAAGCCGGCAAGGTCGGCAACCAGTTGGTTCCTGGAAACAACCAGGGCTTGATGCTCTCGGCTGCGGCCTTTGCCGCCGCCGACAGTCCGATCGGTCCCCTGTATGTGGGCTACGGTCGCGCCCGCAGTGGCGCCAGCAGTTTCTACGTTTACCTGGGCCGACCGTTCTGACCGACCCGGTTCCAAGGCGCGACGCCGGCCGCAGCCGCCCTCACTTGCCTGGGGCTGCGATCGGGAACCGGGCGAAGGCCGTTGTCACGGCGAGGTTGAGCGCGGCGGACACGTCGTTCAAATCGCGCTGCGTCACGCTGTTCGTCACCACCGCTTCCCACACCAGTTGCTTGCGCGCCGCATCGATCACATCGATGTTGAGCGTGCCCTCGGTGTACTGCGACACGATGGTCTGATCCGCGTACAGCGGCCAGGCCGAGTAGCTGCGGTAGCCGTAGTAGCCGCGTCCGAGGTAGCCCGTGGACGCCGGTGTGCTCGCGACCCTGAGCTTGTCACTCATTGCGGCATTGAAGTTGATCAGCAACTGCGGCGCGCTGGTGTCCAGGCGCAGACCACGCGCTTCCAATTCGCGCTGCGTGGCGGCGATCAGCGACTGCGACACCAGGCTTTGGATGTCGCCGCGATCCGTGCCCAGCGGGCTGACAAAACCAAAGCTGCGGTACTTGGCGAAGTCCGTGGCCCGATCCAGATTCACCCGCAGCTCGGGGGCGCTGGCGCAGCCGCCCAGGGCCAGCAGCGAAGCGCCGATGGCCAGCGGCACGAGGTATTTGATGAGGTGGCGTTGCATGCGGTGGTACTCCTGTTTTGAAGTGGTGTGGCGCGCCCAGATGCTACGACGCATCGCCCCCCTGCGTCCAGAAAAGATCGCGCGCCAGCTCCATCGCCACGGCCACAAAGGCCGGGCCGAGAAACAAGCCGACCAGGCCCAGGGTCTGCAGACCGCCGACCATGGCCATCAGAATGAGCAGGGAATTGAGCCGCACCCTTTTGCCAATGACCTGGGGCTTGACGATGTTCTCGAAGACAAACCAGACCAGGGCCAGGTCAATCGCGCCCACGATGGCCCAGGTGGTCTGGCCCGAGAGGTAGAGATAGGCCAGGCAGGGCAGGACCAGCAGCGGCATCAGCATCGGAATCACCCCCAGCAGGCCGGCCGCCAGACCGATCAACAGACCCGCCTGGACGCCGCCCAGAACCAGCGGCAGCGCCAACAACACGCCTTCGAACGCGCCCACCAGGACGACGCCGTTGATGGTGCCGCGCAGCGCCTCGATGGCCGAATCGACGTAGCGCACGCTGCGCTCCTCCACCCAGTAGGCCAGCACGCCGGCGTACCTGGACTGAACCGACTTGCCGTGCTTGAGCATGAAAAACAGCGACACCAGCATCACCGTCATCGCCAGGATCTTGTCCATGGCCTGGCTCCACAGCAGTGGCACGAAGGACAACAATTTTCCGTTGCTGAGCTTGTTCAGCACATCCACCACGCCCGAGCTGTTGCTGATGTTCTCCAGCCAAAAGGCCGACATCTTGGCGCCGAACGGCAGGTAGGAAAAAAACGACGGCGCCACGCCCGCGCCCTGGGCCGAGCTTTGCGCCAGGTAGTTCGATCCGGCGGCGTAGGCATTGGCCAACTCGTAAATGCCATAGGCGGTCGGGCCGACAAACACCACCGCCACCAGCAGTGCCATCAGCCCTGCGCGCGCGCCTTCCGACAAGCGACTCAGACGACCCGAGCCCTGGGCCACATGCTCGTACAAGGGCCAAATGGACACCGCCATCACCACCCCCCAAAGCAGCCCGAACAGGAACGACTGCAGAATGAAAATCGCAGCCAGCATGAAGCAGGCGGCGAACACGATGTAGGCCTTGTGGCTTTTTGTTTTCGGGTCCATGGCGCGTGGCGGGGCTTTCTTCAGGAGCGGATCAGGCGTTGATAGGTCTGCCACACCGACCAGGCGCGCGTGGCGCAGCGCAGCGCGCCCCGGGGGCGCCACCACACCAGCGCCGCCACGGCGCCCAGGCTGAGCAGCGGGTGGCGCTCAAGCCAGGCCAGGCCGGCTCCCAGGGCCGCTGGCGGCTTCAGGGCGGCGGCATCCAGCGTCAGTTGGCGGCGCAACGCGTGGCCGCGCGCGAGCAGCACTTGCTGGCGCGCCAGCAGCTCATCCTGGTTCATTTTGGCCTCGTGCCGCCAGCGCGGACTGATCGCGCTGCAGTTCCGCCAGGCTGGCGGCAAACAGGCCACCCGGGCTGCGCAGCCGGCGCCTGGCGTGCAGCCAGGCCAGCCCGGCGCCCGCCAGAAACAGCAGCGTCAGCGCGCCCACGGCGGCCAGTCGATAAGCATCCCAAAACAGCAGCACGACAAAACCGCACAACAGCACCAGGCCCAAGGCCAGCAGCACCAGCGCCACGGCGCCCCACCACAGACCATCCATCAGGCGGCGCTTTTCCAGCTCCAGTTCGTTGCCGAAAATTTCCAGTTTGACCTGGGCCATTTCCAGCACCGTGCCCAGCAGGCGGCGCAGCGAGGCCAGCAAACCGGTGGCAGGCGCGGGCGGGATCATGGTGTCGGCTGCGGTTTCAGCGCCGGCTCATGAGCAAGCCCAAGACCAGGCCCAGGCCGGCGGCGATGCCCACCGATTGCCAGGGGTTCTTGTGCACATACTCATCGGCCGCAAGCCCTGCGGCCTGCACGCTTTCAATGGCGATGTCCTGCAGTTGCGCCAGGTCGGTCGTGGCCTCGCTCATGCGCTCGAGCAGCCGGCCGCGCAGCTCGGCCACGCCGTCGCCGGCATCGCTGGCGCTCATGCGCAGCAGTTGTTCGGCGTCGCTGATGACGAGCCTCAGGTCGCTCATCAGCTTGTCTTTTTGGGCTGCGGTCAAATCGCTCATAAAGGCCTTTCGGTATGCCCGGCCATGTTACCTCAGCCTGGCGCTGCGCCCGTCATTCTTGCGCCATGGCGCGGCGGGGCCAGCGCCCTCAGAGCGCCAGCGCCAGCGCCACGCGGTAGGTGATGAAGGCGGCCAGATAGGCCAGGGCGAACAGGTAGGCGGCCATGATGAGCGGCATCTTCCAGCCACCGGTTTCGCGCTTCACGGCGGCCAGCGTGGCCATGCATTGCGGCGCAAACACGAACCAGGCCAGCAGCGACAGCGCCGTGGCCAGACTCCAGCTCTGGGCGATCATCGGTGCCAGCGCTTGCGCCGCACCACCACCCGTGGCCGACAGCGCGTACACGGTGGCCAGCGCGCTCACGGCCACCTCGCGCGCGGCCAGTCCCGGCACCAGGGCGATGCTGATCTGCCAGTTAAAACCAATCGGCGCGAACACCACGGCCAGCGCGTGGCCGAGCATGCCGGCCAGGCTGTACTCGATGGCCGCACCGGTGGCGCCCGCAGGCGGGCCGGGAAAGCTCGCCAAAAACCACAGCAGCACCGTGAGCGTGAGGATGATGCCGCCGACGCGGCGCAGAAAAATTTCCACGCGCTGCCACAAGCCCAGCGCCACGTTGCGCGGCGTGGGCCAGTGGTACTGCGGCAGCTCCATCATCAGCGGACGCACCTGCTGGCCCGAGCGCGTGAAGCGCTTGAGCAGCCAGGCCACGGCCATGGCGCCGGCGATGCCCGCCAGGTAGAGCGCGAACAGCACCAGACCCTGCTGCTGCACCATGCCCCAGAGCTGACGCTGCGGGATGAAGGCGCCAATCAGCAGCGCATACACCGGCAGGCGCGCCGAGCAGGTCATCAGCGGCGCGATCATGATCGTCACCAGTCGGTCGCGCGGGTCGGCGATGGTGCGCGTGGCCATGATGCCGGGGATGGCGCAGGCAAAGCTCGACAGCAAGGGAATGAAGGAGCGCCCCGACAGGCCCACGCTGCCCATGAGCCGGTCCAACAGGAACGCGGCGCGCGGCAAATAGCCCGACTCTTCCAGCACCAGGATGAAGAAGAACAGGATCAGGATCTGCGGCAGAAACACCAGCACGCCGCCGGCGCCGGCGATCACGCCGTCCACGATCAGGCTGCGGATCCAGCCCTCGGGCAGCAAGGTGCCCAGGCTGGAGCCGAGCCAGTCCGACGCCGCCTGAATGAAGTTGCGCGGCGCTTCCGACCAGGAGAAAACCGCCTGGAACATCAGGAACAGCAGCGCCGTCAGCAGCAGCGGTCCGAGCAGCGGATGCAGCACCACGGCGTCGATGCGGTCGCCCAGGGTTTGCGGCACGGCCTCGTCCAGTTGCAACTGCTGCAGGATCGCGCGCACCGACTGATGGTCGGCGTGCGCCGTCACCTCGTGCGCATGCTCGGGGCCGGGATCGGCGCGGCGCCAGATGGCGGGGTCGTCGAGCAGCACGCGCAGCGCGGCGTCGCCGTTGCGCGTCACGCCCACGCTGCGCACCACCGGCAGGCCCAGCACCTGGGACAGCCGCTCGGCGTCGATGCGGATGCCGCGGCGCTCGGCCACGTCGGTCATGTTGAGCACCAGCACGCAGGGCAGGCCCAGCCGCTTGACCGCCAGCACCAGGCGCAGATTGCGCCGCAGATTGGTCGCATCGACCACGCACACCACCAGGTCCGGGCGCTTCTCGCCCCGGGCCCGGCCCGCCAACACATCGCAGGTCACGCGCTCGTCGGGCGAGCGCGGATAGAGCGAATAGGCGCCGGGCAGATCGAGTACGCGCAGCATCTTGCCGGCGTGGGTGAGGAGCTTGCCCTCCTTGCGCTCGACCGTGACACCGGCGTAATTGGCCACCTTCTGGCGGCTGCCGGTGAGCAGGTTGAACAGCGCCGTCTTGCCGCAGTTGGGGTTGCCCACCAGCGCCAGCAGCGGCCCGGCCGGATGCAGGTGAATCACGGCTTCCTTCATCGCGCCGCCTCGCCCTGAATCCAGGGCAGCACCTGCACGCAGGCCGCTTCAGCGCGGCGCAGCGCAAAGGTCGAGTGGCCCACACGCACCGCCAGCGGATCGTTGCCGGGCTGGCCGCGCGCCATCACGCTGACGCGCTCGCCGGGCAGAAAACCAATCTCTTCCAGGCGCTGCGGCCAGTCGGCGCCGCTTCCATCCGGTCCCGTCACCTCGTGCACCGCGTAGGCGGTCGTGAGCTCGGCCTGATCGAGCGCAATCGGCAGCAAGCACAGGTCGTGGCTCACAGCGGGGGACGCGGCAGAAGAACGCAAAACAGACTCCTTGGATCAGCGTGAAAGAACGAACCCTCAGGCCTCGGGGCGCTGCGCGCCCTGGCATGAAAGTCAGACGCCGCCACAGTGGCGGCGCGGGTGATGTGGGGCTATTGTAGCTCGATGCGAATCATTCGCATTTAGCACAGGGGCGCCATCGCCCCGACGGGGCATCAGCGCAAAGTGACGACCGGCGCATCCGCCAGCCCGGCACGGATCATCCAGGTAAAGACCGAATCCACCGTCACGGTTTCGATGCGGTCGCTAAAGCGCTTCTCGTTGGGATGATCATCGAAGGCCACATTCGCCGCGGAGACGCGCGCACCCAGCCGGGTCAGCGCACCGATGTTGAGCACGCCGGGCTGGTAGCCCTGCTCGCGCAGCCAGGACTGGGCCTGCGGTCGGCCCCAGCGGTCGTCGGCGCTGGGCGTCATGGCCAGCGCCAAGGTCTCGATCGCCCACTGATTCGATTGCTGGTATTTGAGCCCCCAGACGTAGCTCACCATGCTGTAGGCTTTGTGCTGCAGTTGCACCGCGCGCTGCTCGTTGGCCAGCAGCGCCAGCAATTGCTCCTGCACCTGCGCCTTGGGCACGACCCAGGCCGCTTCGTACTGCCACAGGTCATCCAGAAAGAACTCGCCCAGCCCCTGTCGGTAGATGGCCGCCTCGGCCGTGCCGCACTGATTGAGTTTTTGCAGCACGCGCCACACGTGGCCGCCCTGCCCGTCGTCTTGCCGGTAGGCCCAGCCGAAATGCGAGTAGCGCAGCCCGTACTTGCTCAGGTCCTGGCCGGCACGCGCCAGCATCACCACCTTGGCGCCACTGGCGTCAAGCGCGTTCAGCGTGCGCGTTGCCAGGCCCAGCGCGCTGGCGATGGTTTGCGGTTTCAGCGCCTGGGGTTCGGCACAGGCGCGACCGGCATGCGCCGCTGGCGTGCCAAGCCACAGCGCAGCCGTCAAAGCCGCCACACCGCCCCACGCGCCGGGTCTCATGGCGTGACGCGCTCGTTGTGCATCAGGGCGCGGCCGATTTCATTCGGGATAAAGGCGATCACCTTGCCCGCCACCGACAGCACCACGCCAGCGCTGATCAGCCCCACCGTCACCGTCGTGCCCACCGCCGTTGCCACATCCGAAGCCACTTTGCCCGCGACCTCGATGCTGACGCGCGCGCCATCGGACACCCGCTCCAGCACATACACCGTGCCGCGCCCCGAGAGCTCGACGCTCTTGATCACCAGCACCGCACCCGCCGTTGAAAAGGCCACAGGCACGGCCACCACCGCCTGTGCCACGGCACTCGTGCCCACCACCACCGAGGCCAAGGGCATCGCCGACAGCGCGCTCAGCGTGGATGCGCCGCCCGCAGCCTGCGCGCTCACATGGGAGCCGGCCCCGAACATCAACACGGCCGCCAACGTGGTCAAAGCAATCGATCGAACTCTCATTTGGATACCTCCAAAAGTGACGAAATGGTCACGGCGCAGATCATAGCTTTGTCCTCCCGGGTCGGGGACAGGGTGCGTCCGCGTCGTGAGACGAGGTGATTCAAGGGTTTCACTTAATTGAAAGTCATCAATATTGAGCATTAATTCACAAAATTCATGGCAAACTATTTATGTGATCACAACGAACTCATCCCCACCGGGGACCACTGCTGGGGATGAAATCAGCGCGCGGGATTTGGCCTGGGCGTTGGGCTCGGCCTGTGCCTTGCACGGCAAGCCCTTTGACGCGGGTTTGCTGCTCAAACAATTCGCGCCACCTTACGACCGCAGCACCCTGATCGCCGCCGCCAGGGCGCTGGGCTTTCAGGCCCGGCTGGCCGATTTACCAGTGAGCGAACTGGGCCGCGCCCGCGCACCGGCGTTCATGCTGCTCAAGGCGGTGCAGACAGACCAGGACGCGGGCCCGCACCTGGCGCTGGGCCTGCTGATCAGCACCACCGCGCAAGACCTCACCTGGATCGCGGCCGGCAGCAACCAGCCCAGCACCGAAGCGCTCGACACTTTTGGCGCCCGCTACCTCGGCCAAACGCTGCTGCTGCAAGCCCAGCCCGAGGCCGTGAGCGACCCCGATGCGCCCTCAGCGTCGGCACCCGGCAGCCAAGCGCCAGGCCACTTCGGCTTTGCCTGGTTTGTGCCCGAGTTGCTCAAGCACAAGGCCGTCTGGCGCGACGTGCTCTGGGCCAGCCTGGTGCTGCAACTGCTGGCGCTGGGCTTGCCGCTGTTCACCCAGGCCATCATCGACAAGGTGGTGGTGCACCGCACCGACAGCACCTTGATCGCCGTGGCCGTCGGCATGGGCATCTTCATGCTGGCCAGCGCCACCCTCACCTGGGTGCGCCAATACCTGGTGCTGCACACCGGGAACCGCGTGGACGCGGTGCTCGCCGCCACCGTGTTCGAGCACCTGTTCAGGCTGCCGCCGCGCTACTTTCAACACCGCCCCACAGGGGTCGTGGCGGCACGCCTGCACGGCGTGGAAACGATACGCGAGTTCGTCAGCTCGGCGGCGGTCACGCTGATCCTGGACGTCCCCTTCCTGCTGGTGGCCGTGGCCATCATGTTCTATTACTCGGTCATGCTCACCTGCATGGCGCTGGCCGTGCTGGCCCTCATCACGCTGCTGTCGGCGCTGGTGGCGCCGGTGTTTCAGACGCGGCTGAACGAACAGTTCCTGCTGGGCGCGCGCAACCAGGCCTTCCTCACCGAATACATCGCCGGCTTTGAAACCGTCAAGAGCCTGCAGTTCGAACCCCAGCTCCAGGCCAAGTACTCGGGCTACCTGGCCAGCTACCTGCACTCGGGTTTCAGGACCAAGCAGATCGGCAACACCTACAACGTCATCGCCTCCACGCTGGAGCAGGCCATGACGCTGTCGATCCTGCTGGTGGGTGCCTGGATCGTGATGCACCCGGCCACCGACAGCACCGGCGCGGCCAGCGTCTTCACCATCGGCATGCTGGTGGCGTTTCAGATGTTTGCCGGCAAGCTGAGCCAGCCGCTGATGCGCATGGTCGGCCTGTGGCAGCAGTTCCAGCAGGCCAGCCTGGCGGTGGAGCGACTGGGCGACGTGATGAACGCACCGGCCGAACCCTACAGCATCGCCCCGAGCCGACGCAGCGCGGGCGCGGGCCACATCGAGGTCGAGCGCCTGGCGTTTCGCTACGCCGACGACCTGCCCTATCTGTACCAGGACTTATCCATCAGCATCGCACCGGGCAAGACCATCGCGTTGATG
The DNA here is from genome assembly GCA_903844215.1 of uncultured beta proteobacterium. GTDB lineage: Bacteria > Pseudomonadota > Gammaproteobacteria > Burkholderiales > Burkholderiaceae_C > CAIKVZ01. The sequence continues at coordinate 44,089 of CAIMSP010000161.1, forward strand.
GGCCCCAGCGGCTCGGGCAAGAGCACGCTGGCCAAACTGCTGCTGGGCTTTTATGTGCCCACGCAAGGCCAAATCAAACTCGACGGCATCGACATCCGCCATCTGAGCGCGAACGAGTTGCGCGCCACCTTCGGCGTGGTGCCGCAAGAGACCATGCTGTTCAGCGGCACCATCTACGACAACTTGCTGATGGCGAATCCGCACGCCAGTTTCGAGCAGATCACGCAGGCCTGCCAGATGGCCGAAATCCACGCCACCATCGAAGCCCTGCCGCAGGGCTATCAAACGCCCATCGGCGAGCGCGGCGCGGGGATCTCGGGCGGACAAAAGCAGCGCCTGGCGATCGCCCGCGCCTTGCTCAAGCGGCCCAAGGTGCTGATCTTTGACGAAGCCACGAGCGCGCTCGACGCTGAGACCGCCGAGCACTTTGCCAAGACCATCAACGCGCTCAAGGGCAAGGTGACGATGCTGTTCATCACCCACGCGCTGCCCAAGTCGCTGCGCGTGGACGAGGTGGTGCATTTGAGCCCCAGCGGCGCGCGGCAGTTGCACATGGTGCCGCCCGAGGCGAAGACGCCAACACCCGCGACGACAGAACACGGAACTTGAACCATGCCTATTCGCTTTGCCACATTGCAAGACGTGCCCGCCCTGGTGGAACTGGGGCGACAAATGCACGCCATCACGCGCTTTCGCGCACTACGCTTTGACGGCGAGCAAGTGCGCCACGCGCTGGAGGCAGCCCTCACCAAGGGGCAGGACCGCTACGTCCTATTGGTGGCAGCCAACGCCCAGGGCGCCGTCGTGGGCGGGCTGCTTGCGGTGCTGGAGCGCCACCTGTTCAGCCAGCAACTCACCGCCAGCATCATGCATTACGACGTGCTGCCGCAGCACCGCATGGGCGGCTACGGGCTGCGCCTGCTCAAGGCCTTTGAGCAGTGGTGCAAGAACCGCGCCGTGGTGGAAATCAACTTCGGCATCAACAGCGGTGTGGAGACGGATCGCGTCGGCCGCTTTGCGCGCAAGCTGGGCTATCAGAAGACGGGTGAGAACTATGTGCGCAGCATCGGGACCGATCCGCCGTAGTCGAGTCCGCACGAACAGCCATTCAGTTTCATTGTCATCCGAATCCATTTTTACCAAGGAAATCCCATGTACAACTTGTCCAAGCTTCACGCCGCAACCCGGCGCACCCTCCTCGGCCTGAGCCTGCTGGGCGCGCTCGCGCTGGGCGGCTGCGCCACCGCCAGTGGCCCAAGCTTCAGTCGAGTCGAGGCCCCGCAACCGGGCAAGGCGCAACTTTATCTGTACCGCAAGTCGGCGCTATACGCCATGGCCGGCAAGTACCAGGTTGTGGCCGTGCCCTCTGGGCAGTCGCTGGGCGAGTTGTCCAACGCCACCTACCTCGTGCTCCCACTGGACGCAGGGAAGCACTCAATAGGCGTGATGGAGGGTTACTTTGGGCCGAAGACCTTTGATATTCAGGCTGAAGCTGGCAAATGTCAATCGAAGTAAAGATGCAACCCCTGTAGGTTTGCCTTCCCCGAGGAGAAAGGCTGTTCCGCAACGGGTCGCGTTTGCGGAATTACTTCAACATCGATTGCATTAAAGTTGCAACTATAGAGGAATTTGAAGTAAAGTCGCGACTTCTGTGCACATCACTCATGCCGTGTTTGAACCTGTTGCGCTCCCCCTGCACCGTTTGCCCAAGCAAACGCTCCACCATGTCTGGGCGCCTAAACTCAGGCGCCCAGTCCTGTTGACCAGCCAGGGACAGCTCCACCTGTGGGTGATGCTGGAGGCCAATCCGTCAGTGACTCGATATTGCGAGCGACCCTCCTGGCCAGCTGAGTGCGGTCCACGCCCTGCACTGGATTTTTGGGTGCTGCGCGACCAGCCGGTATGGCTCGTTTCAGATGATTCGGCGTCTGCATTGCCAGACCGTGATCCCTGCCAACAGCAGGAAATCGCCGTGCAGTGCGTCACCGCCAAGGATCTCGATTGCCACCGCGTTTGGATCCAGAATTGGCTGTCCCTTATGCCGTACCTGAGCGCCACCAGTTCGCTCAATCTGGATCATCTTGGAAAACAGGTTCTGGAGTTCTTTACCCGAGAGTCCAGTTTCGATGAAGCTCAGCGGCACTTCGCTCGCGACGATGGCGTACTTGTGCGAACCGCTGTGATCGCCCAGTTGCACGCTGGGCGACTTTTCAGCCGCGACCTACTCACCAGGCCCTGGGATCTTGATACGCGATTCTTGCGTCTTTCGTCAGTGGGGAGCCATGCGCCGCAATGAGATCCCTGAATCGTTGCTCGACCCCGCGATGTGGCCGGGTGTTGATCCTAGTGCCCTAGACACTCAGCGTCGAGCGACCTACCAGTTGCGTGAAAACGCGGTCCATGCCTACTTGCGTGGAGCACCTTTGGCGCAGATAGAGCGCGATTTCGGGGTGAATCGCGGCACGTTACAGCGACTGATCGAACGGTGTCTGACGCCACACGCCGACGGCCGCATCCAGGGACTGCGCGCACTCATACCGCACACGCGTGCCAAGGGTTATCGGCGCATCGCGCCGGCGCTGCGCAGAGCCGAGCCTGGCGGTCTAACGGGTGCGATGGGGCAGCTATTTGATCGAATCCCACAGCTCCTGCGAATTGTTGAGCGCGAGATCAGCTCAGACGTGCTTGGTCTGTCCGAGAATGGACGCATCTTTGGTCTGCGCGACCTGCAGTTCAAACTACTCGCCGCTTGCCGCGAGGCCGGGCTGACGACTGTCGATTACCCGTTTAACCAGAATGAGATGGGCTACCGGTCATTGGCGGTCTGGATGCGCAAGCGGCTGGAGATGAGATTGCCGATTCGCCCGACATCCGGAAGCGATGATTCCTGGATTGCCTCCGGTCGGCCGTTTTCAGTGGCAGAACTTGACGGCCACAAGCTCGATCTGCGCGTGCGCGTCCGATATACCGACGCCTCTGGCGTGAGCATTGACATGGAGAGCGAGCGCTTGTTCGTGATCACGCTGATTGACGTGTGCACGCGCGTTGTCATCGGATGGCATTTGGTTCCGGCACCCCAGTACGACCACCATGATGTACTGGCCACTTTGCAGGATGCACTAACTCCGAGACACAGGCGCCAGGAGTTCTTGATCCCCGGCATGCACTATTTTCCCGGTGCTGGCTTTGTCGCTGACGTGCTGCCCGAACTGGCTTACGCGTGCTGGGACGTCCTCAAGCTGGACAATGCAGCCTCCCATTTGACTGAAGACGCGTTCGAACCAATCTGCCGATTCATCGGATGTCGCATAAAGGCTGGACCAGTTGGCGAGCCCACGGGGCGCCCCTTTATTGAGCGTTTTTTTGGCACGCTTACAGACCGGATGTCCAGGAAGGTTCACGGCACAACCGGGCGTAGCCCAAAGGACCCGGTCGCTGAAAAAGGTCGGGCCGTGGCAGTTCCACTGCTCATCACGCTGCCTGAACTGGAAGAATTGTTGGACGTGTGCATCGGAAACTACCACGCAAGTGCCCACGATGGCCTGAACGGGCGTACACCGCTGGAGGCGTTGCAATCGGCCGTCGAGCAGCAACGCCGCCCCGTGCGGACACTGGCCGAACATCTGCGCTCGCGTCTACATCAATTGCAGTCCGTACACCTGTCAACCGTGCGTGGGAATGTGGCCCGCGGTGTACCGCCCTACATCAGCCTATATGGCGCTCGCTACAGCAACGAAGTTCTGCAACGCACGCAAGGCCTGGTTGGCAAAAAAATCCGCGTGTACATCCATCCTGGGGACATGCGCGAGGCTTGGGCCTATCTGACCAACGGTGCCGATCTGGGCCGCTTGGCGGTGCTGGAGGGCTGGCGTTACAGTCGACACACGCTGCGCCTGCGTAAATACATTTTGCGCGAGCGCCGAGTTGGCAAACTCAAGTTTGCAGGCGAGCAAGACCCGGTGCAGATACTTGCCCAGGCACAACGACGCAGGGGTCGACGTGGTCTCAAGCAGGGTACTGTTGCGCTGCAACTTGGCCAGGTCGACGCACTGGTGTCGGCGCGCGGGCAAATGGATGTTCACCGTTCCGCCCAGACACCGCCCGTAACATCAACTGTCACCCCCGTCGACCTGGGCGATCTCAAAATGCAGAACCGCTAAGGGAATGCCGCCATGTCCATGGAAATTCAACGTCCAACGCCACTGGACGAACACCCCCTGCGACGGCGGACCTACCGCGTACCGACACCCTCTATTGCGGCGTTTCGGGCACTGATTGACGATTGTTTGTTCCTGTACATCAGCGGCGCCTTGATCCATGGCCGACCGCGCATGGGGAAAAGCTACGCCATCGAGTTTGTGCGCCGAGACCTTGAGCAACGCTTTCCCAAGCTGTCCGTCTACAAAATGCGCTGCACCCGCTCGCAGGCACCTTCAGAGAACAGCTTCTTTGCCACCTTGCTGAACGCGGTCAAACATCCTGCTCAGTCCAGCGCGTCTAAGCCAGCGCTGCGCGGCCGTTTGGTTCACAAACTGCGTCAAGTCGCCGACCAGCGCGGCGATGACCGTGTCGTCCTGTTCATCGACGAAGCCCAGAACCTGCGCGAAATCGAGTATGAGTGGCTGCGCGACGTGCATGACGAGCTGGAGAACCATGAACTGCGATTGTTCACTTTTCTGGTCGGTCAAACCCAGCTGCTCGCGCAGAAGTCCGTTCTGCAGGCTCAGGATAAAGACCAGATTGTTGCGCGCTTCATGGTCGAGGAGCTGGCATTCAAGGGAATTGCCACCGGCGGCGAGTGTGCGGCCGTGATGGCGGCCTACGATCAGGGTGAGTACCCGGCCGAGTCGGGCTGGAACTACACGCGGTTCCATGTTCCCCAAGCTTACAGCACTGGACTTCGGCTGGGCGAGTCTGGCGCGCGGCTATGGAAGGCATTTGAGGATGCCCACATCACGGCCAGGCTTGAAGGGCCAGTGGAAATCCCGATGAAATATTTCACGTCGGCCATCGAGGCGGCACTTCTTATCAGCGCCGAATGTGACTCTCCTACGCTCACGTTCGATGCGGGGTTTTGGGCGCAGATGGTGGAGCGCAGCCGCTACGTAATGGCCCGCAAGGCCACGCGCTCTATGGTCATGTCCATCACCAATCACTGAACTTTCATGGGCGCGAACTTGGATTTGACGACGACACAGTTGACCCAAGTGGCGCCGCCGCCACCGCGCGCACCTGAGGACAACTGGCGCTATACCGCGCGACCTGAGTGGAGCAGCGCCGGTGAATCGATGTGGATTCGACTGTCCAAGTTCTCCTACTGCAACCGCTTGTCGGTCTTGGAACTCAGCTCCCTCTTTGGAGCACACCGCCCTGACATTGAGTCTGGGGCACGCGACCTGAGACAGGCAAATCCGTGGGACTTGCAATCCATGGCCACGGTCTTGAATGCGTCTGCCGCTGACGTGCTACAGGGGTTTTGCGGGAACCTGCCGCCAATTCTGGGACAAGCTGCAACCGAGCTTCGGTACTGCGCTGCTTGCTTGAAACTGGGATTCCATGCGGCGTGGTTTCAGTGGCTTACCATTGAACGCTGCCCACTGCATGGCTTGCCACTGAGGGTTGGATGCGCGCGCTGTAAATCGGCGATTCCCTTTGTGCTGGGCCATGACCTAGCGTCCACACCGCTGACGTGCTCTCACTGTGGTAAGTTGTGGATACCCAGTCTGGGAAAACCCGCAGGGCGATGCGTTGCGCTGGGTCGCCGTGATGTTCGAGTTCTTAAGAGGTGGGGCCTGTACGTCCAGCATGTCGCCGATGAGGAGCATCAACCGCGTCGCGATTACACCACCGGGCGATTTACCCCGGCCATCAAATGCAGTTCACGGGCTGCCGCTGGAACACCCTTGTTGACGCTGGTCAATCGCTTGTTTGACGTGCCACCCCCGTTGCCGAAGCAATTGCTGGCGCGGCGCCGGCATGACCGCTTGGCCAACACCGAGCGACGCTCGTTGCCAACGACTCACCGTGGACTGGAATTTGGACGCGAGCAGTGGCCTCATTTTGCTGAAGAATTCGTCAGCTACGAGCATCAGGTTGTGCGCGCGCGGCGCCAGTTCTTTGCAGACACCGCCCTGGAGTGTGATCATGGGCGCTGGCAGCACCTGCTCGACAGTAACCTGGCCGTGTCGACGGACTCTATTGGGTGCGAAACAGTGGCGGCCTTGGGATGGACCATCAGTTGGCTGGGCCGAACTCGCGCATTGGCCCCGGCGGATTCAATCTCGACGCCGGCCCTTGGTCTGACCGCTTGGCTGGCAAACCTGACGCCGCGCGACCAAAGTGCGCATCGAAGTCTGCGCTACAAACAGGTACAGGATTGGCTCAATGAGGACTTGCGTCTGTCGGCGTGGATGTGGATGCGGATCGCTCGATTCATGCAAGCCAAAGGCGCCTACTTGCTGCGCGGAGTGATGGTCAATCCGCCGGATTTGGCAAACGCTCGACGTACAAAGACTGAAAACAGTTGCATGTTTACTTCAATTAATTTCCAAACCCTTGATTTCAAATAGAAAATTGACTACCGACGACGAAAACCGAAGATAGTTGCGACTTTACTAGCAAAAACGTATCGACTTTACTTCGTTTGACAGCAAAAGCTACTTCGTCGAATACGACTCCTCCAAGGGCTGGCTGCTGGGCTTGGGCATCCTATCCGGCGCCGCCGCCAAAACCGAAGAACAGGCGCTGGCGGATTTGAAGGATTTGCGACGCGCGAATTGAGCCCGTGGCCCACACGCGCCAGCCAGCACGGCAAATGGCACATGTGGGCCGACTTGAAAGGACCACGCTCCTTGCAGACGAAGACTATCAACGCCAGGAATTGAAGGATCGCCGGATGAAGAACATGAATGAACACTTCCTCGTTGTTGCGCGCGTACACCAGCGCTCTAGCTGTGTCCATGAAATTCCTACTGAGGAATTTTCCGGCGACGGCATGCTGGTGCTGGACCAAAACTTCAACCAGAGCGTGGACAACGGCGGCGAGCTGCTCTCCAACCCCTTAAGCGGAGACATCGGCTGTACCAACGCCAGGATGCAGCCGATGAATACCGGCTACACGTTGATTCTGAGCGACATGCGGCACGATCAGGAACGCTGTTGGCGTGGCGCGGCGCTCACGTTCAATGCGACGGTCAGCGACGTTTCCATGGGGGCACAATCGTGAACGACACATCTACAACCGGCGCGGCCGAAGGCTCACCGGAGGAAGTGCCACCGCCATTGCGCACTCCCGTCACCCGCCTGCGTCAAGGTCTACGGACCTTGTTCAAGTTCCTGCGAAGGCACCCGGTCATCACGGCGTTGTGTGGCATCTACCTGATCTTCAAATTGATCGGTTTGGTCTGGGGCTGGATCCTCACTCCCACAATCAATCCGCACCCGCAAGACCCGATCACCATCAGCGGGACGTTTCCTTTTGACAAGGGGCTTGATCTGGTGTTCGATCATGACGCGCGCAGCACCGCGCCATGGATGGCTCAGATTTGCGGCTGGGGCTTAAGGGACGCGGGTGTTCCATGCCAGGGCGGCCACCAGGAAGTCCGCCCCAAGAAAGTTGATCCGACCCATTACGAAGTCACCTTCTTCCGAGACCATTACCTGCCGGGTATTGCGGGCTGGCAGCACAGTGGTTTCGGGTACCGGGTGCAAGTCGCGGGTTCACAGTCGAGGCTAATGGTCGGGTTGGGTACAAGGTTCAAGGAGGTCAAATGCCTTTCTAGTCCAAATCCATCCGGCCACCTAACCTGTATCCATGCCGATGACGCCGGCCCAAACGTTTGGGACAAAGCAACCCGCAATGCAGAGTTGAACTTCACATTAACGCCCGACGACACACAGACAAAAAAGGGTCACTGAATCATGAGCTACAACATCAATGACACCTTCTTGGCAAAGAAGGTCTATGACCTAGACAAAAACAGTCGTGGTGCGACATTTACTTCACCTGACGGAACCGTCTGGAAAGTCATAAAGCCCTACACAGAAAACCCAGACGGCTACCAGGGCGCCCTGTTTCAAAACACCGCCACGGGTAAATACGAGTTCGCTAGCCGTGGCACGGAATTCAAATTGAATGACGGGCAGGCCGATTGGCAGATGGGTATTGGCCAGTTGCCTGACCAACTGCAATCGGCGAGAGCTGCTTTGCAAGATGCGAAAAAGTTGATCGAACTCGCAGGTGGCAACCCCAACGATCTGACTCTTGTCGGTCACTCCCTTGGCGGCTCGATCACGCAAATGCTCGCCGCAGAAAATCCCCAGCTCGATGCGCAGACTTTCAACGCCTACGGTGCGGGTAACCTAATTCCCCCTGGCGACTACAGCAACATCACCAATCATGTGATGTACTTGGATCCGGTATCCGTGATAGTGGGCAGCAAAATGCCGGGGACGACCCTGGCATATTCCGAGCAGGGTTTCGAGAGCTCGACTGTCTTGCCTGGCTGGGCTTGGCCCGTGTTGGAGCCAAGCTTTACCTTGCCCTCGCATTTCATTGACCGCTTTCTGGATCCTTTCGTAAGTCCCCAAAGCGGACTGCCCGTCACCATTGATGTCTATCCCTTGGGCAGCCGGGCAAGGGATGCCATCAACGCCGCCATGGAGGCATTGAAAACCGCCGGTAAAAGCGTGGCAGAGGCGCTCACGTTCATTGACAAAGCACTGCACGATCTGCTGTTCCCAGGTGTATTGGTTCAAGGCGATCCGTTTACCGGTATGCCGGGGCTCGATGCCGCGGGAGTACCCGCCGACCCGCTTACCAAGTTGCTTGACGCAATTGTCAGTGGCGACCCAGTTATGACCACCGGTGATGTCTGGAAAACCTGGGCATACCCGAATGGGGTTGTGGTAAGGGCATCCACTGTTGTTGATGACAATCCAGCTAACTGGCCGGGAGGCGTCAGAGTTGGATCCCAGGTGATTGACTATGCTGCGCAGGTCATCGTGCCAGACGGCAATGGCGGCAGCGTTGTCCAGTACATCGGGAAATTTGGGATTGTTACCGAAGTCAATGGGCAGATCACCCGTTATGACGCTACTCAGATCAATAGCGCCGGCATCAGCGTGACGACTTCAACAGATGGTGCAGGGCAACTCGTCCAAACATCCAGCATACAAACCTTAGCCAACCGTTCCACCATTGCCACCATTAGCAAACCCAACGGCGCCGGCACCAGCACCACCACCAACCCCGACGGCAGCCTGTTCCAAAAGAGCGTCACCACGCTGGGGGCTGGCGGCGCCACCGACACCGTGACCACCGATGCTGCGGGCAAGACCGTCGGCAACGTCCACACCGATTACCTCTTTGACGAAAACGGCGCCAGCCGCATCGAAACAGGAACGAGGTTCGTGAACGGCCAGGCGATCAATTTCAAGGACAGCTATAGCGACAGCGGCGCCCTGGTCAGCAGCGAGGCCATGCCGCGCTCGGCCCTGGAGAATCTGCTCACGCCCCTGGACAATGGCGACACTCAATCCTTGAGCGACGCCATCGACCTGCTCAACATCATCAACACCGTCAAGAGCAACAGCCCTATCGGCATCAAGCTGGCCAGTGGCGCGGTGCTGCTGAACAAACTGACCGATGGCAAGCTGG